>NZ_JBEOWF010000055.1:0-77210 GCF_040295925.1 Streptomyces sp. NPDC002588 | reverse complement strand
GCCCTCGTAGCGGAGCTACTAGGGCTTTTGTCCGGTGCGGCGAGAGTGCGTGCCGGGCGTCGCGACGCCGCGGAGATCCATCAGAAGGGCCCTAACTGCTCACGGTGAAGTGCAGGGTGTCCTTGAGGAACGGGATCTGCAGCCACGGGTCGGGCTGGGCCATCATCGCCAGCAGGACGATCGCGGTGCCCAGCAGGATGTAGGTGACGATGTCGGTGAAGCGTGAACGCACCGCGAGCATGCCGACGCCGGGCAGGAGCCAGCGGAGCACCGCACCGGTCAGCAGCGCGACGCCGATCACGATCGTGCCGACCCTGAACTGGTCGAGCGCGGTGATCAGCAGACCGAGCGCGACCAGGCCGGACACGGCGATGATCGGCCACTGCCGGGCGGCCAGCGCGTCGGCGTTCGCGGCCCGGCCGGCGCCCTCGGGGCGCGCGGTGTCCCGGGTGAACAGCGGGAAGCGGCGGGTGTGGCGGCGCGGCACTCCGTCGGGATCCGGTGCGCTGACGGGGTCCCGTACCTCGATGTCCTCGGTCTCGCCGGAGGTGTTCTCAGCCTGCACTGCGTTCCGCCGCCTCGACCACGTTGACGAGCAGCTGGGCACGGGTCATCGGGCCGACCCCGCCGGGGTTCGGGGAGATCCAGCCGGCCACCTCGCGGACGTCCGGGTGGACGTCGCCCACGATCTTCCCCTCGGCGTTGCGGGAGACACCGACGTCGAGAACGGCGGCGCCCGGCTTGACGTCCTCGGCACGGACCAGATGGGCGGAGCCCGCGGCCGCCACGATGATGTCCGCGCGCTTCAGGTGCGCCGAGAGGTCGCGGGTGCCGGTGTGGCACTGGGTCACGGTCGCGTTCTCGCTGCGGCGGGTCAGCAGCAGCGGCATCGGGCGGCCGATGGTGACGCCGCGGCCGACGACCACGACCTCGGCGCCCTTGATCTCGACGCCGTGGCGGCGGAGGAGGGTGAGGACGCCGTTGGGGGTGCAGGGCAGCGGGGCGGGCTCGTTCAGGACGAGCCGGCCCAGGTTCATCGGGTGCAGGCCGTCGGCGTCCTTGGCGGGGTCCATCAGCTCCAGGATGCGGTTCTCGTCGATGCCCCTGGGCAGCGGCAGTTGGACGATGTAGCCGGTGCAGGCGGGGTCGTCGTTCAGCTCGCGGACGGCCGCCTCGATCTCCTCCTGGGTGGCCGTGGCGGGCAGTTCGCGCTGGATGGAGGCGATACCGACCTCGGCGCAGTCGCGGTGCTTGCCGGCGACGTACTTCTGGCTTCCGGGGTCTTCCCCGACGAGGATCGTGCCGAGGCCGGGCGTGACGCCCTTCTCCTTCAGCGCCGCCACTCGGGCGGTCAGATCGGCTTTGATCTCGGCTGCGGTGGCCTTGCCATCGAGAATCTGGGCGGTCATGCCTCCATCCTCCCGGATGACCGGCCCAGGGTTCCAATCCGGAGCCGTCCGAAAGGGAAAACGGAGGGTTCGGAAACGGAATGCCGCTGAATGCCGCTGGACAGGAAACCGGCCATTGCAGAACGATTGGCCCCACAGTGTCGCGGGCAGTACCGGGGGGACGCGCCGCATCTGTGACCCTTCCTCCGCAGCAGGCCGCCCGTCGTCCCCCGCACTCGACCTGACGGAGGAACCACGCCATGAGTTTCGGCGACCCGAACAACCCCTACGGCCCGCCCCAGCAGCCGCAGCCCGGTCAGCAGCAGCCCGGCTACCCGGGCTACCCCCAGCAGCAGGGTTACGGCTACCCCACCGCACCCCAGGGCCAGCCCGGTTACGGCTACCCGCAGGCCCCGCCGGTCCCCCAGGGGTACGGCTACGGCATGCCCCAGGAGATGCCCGGACTGGTGAAGACCGCCCGGGTGCTGCTGTTCATCCTCGCGGGCCTGCAGTTCCTGGCCGGCGTGGTCTTCGGCATCCTCGCAGGCGTCGCGGGGAGTTCGTCCGACTCCCTGGACACCGACGGCACCAGGATGGTGACCGGCGTCGTCCTCCTGGTCGCCGTGCTGATGCTGGCGCTCGGCAGCCTGTCGGTCTTCCTCGGCGTGAAGTTCAGGAGCGGCGGAGGCGGCATCCGCATCACGACGATGGTGTACGCGTCGCTGATGATCGTGGGAAGCCTGCTCAACATCGTCAGAGGAGCCGCGTCGACGGGCTCCGGCGTCTTCGGCGGCATCATCTCGCTCGCCTTCGGCGGCATCATCCTCGCCGCGATGATCAGCGGCGGCCCCTGGTTCAACCGCCCTCGCTACTAGGGCGTACGACGGGGTGGGCGGCCCGGCACAGTGCCGCCGGGCCGCCCGCCCCGTCGTATGTCCGCCGCGGCTCAGTGGAAGAAGTGCCGCGTCCCCGTGAAGTACATCGTCACGCCCGCCTTCTTCGCGGCCTCGACGACCAGCTCGTCGCGGACCGAACCACCGGGCTGCACCACGGCCTTCACGCCGGCCGCGGTGAGGATCTCCAGCCCGTCGGGGAAGGGGAAGAACGCGTCGGACGCGGCGTACGACCCGCGGGCCCGCTCCTCACCCGCCCGCTCGACCGCGAGCTTCGCCGAGTCGACCCGGTTGACCTGTCCCATGCCGACGCCGACGGAGGCGCCGTCCTTGGCGAGCAGGATGGCGTTGGACTTGACGGCCCGGCAGGCCCTCCAGGCGAAGGCGAGTTCGCTCAGCTCCCCGGGGCTCAGCGCCTCGCCGGTCGCCAGCGTCCAGTTCGCCGGGTCGTCGCCGTCGGCCTGGAGCCGGTCGGTGACCTGGAGCAGCACACCGCCGTCGACGGGCTTGACCTCGACGGGGTTCGCGGGCGCGCCCGGCGCCTTCAGCACCCGGATGTTCTTCTTCCTTGCCAGCGCCTCGAGGGCGCCCTCCTCGTAGTCGGGGGCGACGATGACCTCGGTGAAGATCTCCGCGACCTGCTCGGCCATCTCCTTGCTGACCGGCCGGTTGACGGCGATGACCCCGCCGAACGCCGACAGCGGGTCACAGGCGTGCGCCTTGCGGTGCGCCTCCGCGACGTCCGCGCCGACGGCGATCCCGCAGGGGTTGGCGTGCTTGATGATCGCGACGGCCGGCTCGGCGTGGTCGTACGCGGCACGGCGGGCGGCGTCCGTGTCCGTGTAGTTGTTGTACGACATCTCCTTGCCGTGCAGCTGCTCGGCCCGCGCGAGGCCGGCGCCGCTGCCGTCGACGTAGAGGGCGGCCGGCTGGTGCGGGTTCTCGCCGTAGCGCAGGGTGTTCTCGCGCTCCCAGGTGGCGCCGAGGAAGTCGGGGAACCGCGACTCGTCGACGGGCGCGTAGGAGGAGGCGAACCAGCTCGCGACCGCCACGTCGTAGGCGGCCGTGTGCTGGAAGGCCTCGGCGGCGAGCCGCTTGCGGGCGGCGAGGTCGAAGCCGCCGCCCTTGACCGCGGCGAGGACGTCGCCGTACCGCGCCGGGCTGGTGACCACGGCGACGGACGGGTGGTTCTTGGCGGCGGCGCGCACCATGGACGGCCCGCCGATGTCGATCTGCTCGACGCACTCGTCCTCGGAGGCGCCCGACGCGACGGTCTCCCGGAAGGGGTAGAGGTTGACGACGACGAGGTCGAACGGCTCGACCCCGAGCTCTTCCAGCTGCCGCCGGTGGTCGGGAAGCCGCAGGTCGGCGAGGATGCCGGCGTGCACCTTGGGGTGCAGGGTCTTGACCCGGCCGTCCAGGCACTCGGGGAACCCGGTGAGCTCCTCGACCTTGGTCACGGGAACGCCGGCGGCGGCGATGCGGGAGGCGGTGGACCCGGTGGAGACCAGCTCGACACCGCTTTCGTGGAGCCCGCGCGCGAGCTCCTCCAGCCCGGTCTTGTCGTAGACGCTGACGAGCGCCCGGCGGATCGGGCGCTTGTTGCTCTCGGCGGTGGCGGTCACTGGATAACTACCTTTCGTCCCTCAATGCGATAGCCGTTGCGGGCGAGCCGCCCCACGACCTCGACGAGCAGCCTTCGCTCGACTTCCTTGATGCGCTCGTGCAGAGCGCTCTCGTCGTCCTCGTCCCGGACCTCGACCACGCCCTGGGCGATGATCGGTCCGGTGTCGACGCCGTCGTCGACGAAGTGGACGGTGCAGCCGGTGACCCGGGCGCCGTACGCGAGCGCGTCCCGCACCCCGTGGGCCCCGGGGAAACTGGGCAGCAGGGCGGGGTGGGTGTTCACGAACCGCCCCCCGAACCGGGCCAGGAACTCCTTGCCCACGATCTTCATGAACCCGGCGGAGACGACGAGGTCCGGCTCGTGGGCGGCGACGGCCTCGGAGAGAGCCGCGTCCCACTCGTCGCGGGTGCCGTACTCCTTGACCTTCCGCACGAAGGTGGGAATCCCGGCCCGCTCGGCGCGTGCGAGCCCCTCGATCCCGTCGCGGTCGGCTCCGACCGCCACGATCTCGGCGCCGTACTCCTCGGCGCCGGTGGCGGTGATCTCGTCGAGGAGCGCCTGGAGGTTCGTACCGGATCCGGAGACCAGCACGACGAGGCGCTTGGCCACGGGCTTGGCAGCCACGGTGGGGGCCCTTTCTGGGGGGCTCTCGGAGAGCGTGGTTCTTGTACGTTCGTACGAATGCATCGCGCCCCCGGATACGGGGAAGCCTACGAAGCAGCCGACCGTCAGCAACGATACCGGCACACGAGGCGGCCCCCACGGGACGGGGGCGTGGCCGGAAGGTAGCGTCTGCGAGGAGCGGGATCGGGAACGATCGGGAACGCGGTCGTCGTGCGGTGCGTTCCCTGAGTGACAGCTCGCGCCAGACAGCCGTTCCATCTAGGGGAAGACGCTCACTTGATGCCGGACCGCAGCCAGCGACTCCACACGCTCCCCCCACACCCCGTGCCGGGAGACGAGCGCGGCACTCTGCTGCTGCGGCACGAACCCCCGAGGTCGCCGGCGGACGCGCCTCCGGAGGGGTCCGCCGGAGAGGCGGGCGGCGGCAGTGGGCCGGAGCAGGACGACAACCCCTTCGCCCCGCCGCCCGAGGGGACTCCGGACCGGCCCTGGCAGCCGCGGCGGCCGGCCGGCGGGGACGCGCCCGAGGGCGGCCGTTCCCCCTGGGGCAACCAGTGGAGCGACCAGCAGCCCGGGCGTTCTTCCGGCGGCGGCTTCGGCGAGCGCCCCGGCAGCAGCCCCGAGGGCCCCGGTCAGGGACAGGGCCAGGGGCAGGGCCAGGGCCCGCGCTGGGATCCGACCGACCCCGCCCAGCGCCGGGCCCGGTACGCGCTCCTGTGCGGCATGTGGGCCTTCTTCTTCGCCCTGTTCGGCTGGCCCTACGTCGCCCTGCTGCTCGGTGCGCTGGCTCTGAACTGGGGCATCAGCGCCCTGCGCGCCAAACCCCGCACCCCCGACCCCGACGCCCCGGCGCCCGTCGAGCCCCCCGGCCGCCCCCAGACGACCGCGGCGATCAGCGGCCTCGTCACGGCGTCCCTGGCCCTGGCCCTGGTCGCCGTCACGTTCACCGCGCAGCTGGTCTACCGCGACTACTACACCTGCGCGAAGGACGCCCTGACCACCGAGGCGAAGCAGTCGTGCGACTCCCTCCTGCCGAAGGAACTGAGGACCATCCTGGGCGCGAACACGTGAGGACCGGCCGCTGAAGCGAGGGGTGGCCGGCTCACTGCGCCGCCGCCTCCCCTCCCGCCTCCGGCTCGTCCCCCACCTCCCGCAGCGCGGCCCACCGGGCCTCCCGGGCCACCTCCCCATGCCACTGAGGCCCGGCCTCCTCCGCCGCCCCGGCCTCGAGTTCCTCTTCCGCCGCGTAGTCGTACGGCTCGTCGCTCGCGGCCCCCTCGCCCTCGCCCGCCCCCTGTACAGGCACGACAGCCGCCACCCGCCCCTTCCAGGAGAACTCCCGCCGCACGCCGCCGTTCCTCCCGCGCCGCCTGCGCGCCCACAGCGCCACCGGCACCCCCACCGCCACCACCCACACCACCACCGCGCCCCCGGCCTGCCACCACACCGGCCCGAACCGGGCCATCGCCCCCACGCCCAACGGTCCGCCCGCCAGCCCCGCGAGCAGACCGAACAGCACCCCGCAGCCCGCCCCGGCCACCCCCACAGCCCCCGCGGTCCGCCATCGCGACCACGCCTCCACGGGCGGCTCGACAACCCCGCCCCCGGACCCGGCGCCCACGCTTCCCACGAACACCCCCACCACCACCCCGGCGACCACCGGCACGGCCCCGGCCGCCCAGTTCCACGCCGACCCGGCCCCCGCCTCCGGCACCGCCGCGAGCAGCGGGAACGGCGGCAGCAGCGCCGCCGGATCGGACGTCAAGGGCGTCACCGCGTGCCCCGCACCCAGCGCGTAACCGGGCCCGAGCGCGTACGCAGCCCCCCACACCGCCGCGTTCGGCACGAGCGTCACACACAGCACCAGCACCGCGAACCTGCCCGACCATCCCTCCGTCAGCTGCAGGAAGGCCGCCCGCGCCGCCCCCGCGTGCCACACCGAGGAGGCCGCGACGAGCAGCGCCCCGCCGCCGACCAGCGCCGCGGTCCCGGCTCCCGCCGCCCGTGCGCCCGCCCCGGCCCATTCCCGCTCCCGTCCCGCGCCCCCGGACACCGTCCTCCGCAGCCACCCCGGCAGCATTCGTTCGAAGGGCTCGTGCGGACGGCCGTACGCCATCCACACACCGCACCCCGCCGCCACCACGGCGACCCCCGGCACGCACACCCCCGTCCACACCCATGACGGCCGCAGCGCCCCGCCGTCCGCGTAGAGCGCAGCCCCCGCGCCCACGGTGAGATATCCGGCCACCACCCCCGTCCAGGCGGTACCCGGGCCGACCAGCTCGTGGTCTTCCGCACCGCCTCCGTCCACCGCGTCCCGCGCCGCCCGGTGCACCAGCCACACCGGCACCAGGAGCAGCAGCAACGGCGTCACACCCACCGGCGCCGGCACCCCGGACAGCGTGTCGGTGCGCACCAGTTCCGCCCCGTGGGCCAGCAGCCACACCGCGGCGGCGGCATGCAGCGCCCCGCCGGGCCCGCTGTCGGGATAGGGCGAGCTGATCCACAGCACCATGGCGAGCACGGCGAACGTGCCGAGCCCCAGCCCGGCGGCCAGCGCGCCCCCCAGCAGGCCGGCGCCGAGCCCGGCCGAACGATCGCGGAGCAGGGCGGACAGGGTCGACGAGAACGACGGTCGGCGAGCGCTCATCTGGGTCACGACCGCCATGGTCCCAACGACACGCGCTTTCCCGGCGTAACGGGATAACCATCGCTGTGTCGCCCAATATGCATTTATGTTGTTTTTCGTACGGAACTGTGGCCGATGAGACGGACGACGCCCACTCAGGCCTTCGACGCCCTCTACGCGTTCTGTGCCCCCGCCCTCGTACGGCAGACCTACCTGCTGTGCGGCCGCCGCGAACTCGCCCGCGAGTCGGTCGAGCAGGCGTTCCAGCGCGCCTGGCAGCGCTGGCCCGAGGTGGCCGTCGACCGGGACCCGACCGGCTGGGTACGGGCGGTCGCGCACGAGTACGCGCTCTCCCCCTGGCACCGGCTGCGCCCCCGCTTCCGGCACCCCGAACCACCGCCCGCGAGCGCCGCCGACCGCACCCTGCTCGCCGTGTTCCTCACCCTCCCGCCGTCGTACCGCCGCACCGTCCTCCTCTACGACGGCGTCGGCCTGGGCCTTCCGGAGACGGCGGCGGAGACGGAGGCGAGCACACCGGCGACCGCGCGCCGGCTCCTGCACGCCCGCGAGGCGGTCGCCGCCGTCCTGCCCGAACTGGCCGACCCCGCGATCCTGGCCCGCCGTCTCGCCGAGGTGGCCGCCGCGGAGCGCCTGCGCGCGGCCCGCCCGCCGGCCGTGCGGGACGGCAGCGAACGCCGCGCCCGCTTCTGGACCCGGGCGGTGATCGCGTTCACGGTGGCGCTGATCGGCGCGACGGCCCTGACCCTCCGCACCGCCCCCACCCGCTACGACCCCCCGGTCCCCGCGGGAGAGACAGTCCGCGGAATCCCCCCGCGAGCGGCCCCGGGCACCCTCTCGGACAAGGAGGTCACCCTGCGGAAGAAACTGAGATCGGAGCCGGCGAACGGCCCGGAGCGCCTGCTCCCGCAGACCCATTAGCGCCTGACCGCCGGAAACGTCGACGGGCCCGTCCCCCGGTGGGGGACGGGCCCGTCGACGGTCAGCCGGAAGGCCGGTCAGCCGGCGAGGATCTCGCGCGCCAGCTTCGCCGTCTCCGTCGGCGTCTTGCCGACCTTGACGCCCGCGGCCTCGAGCGCTTCCTTCTTCGCCGCGGCCGTACCCGACGAGCCGGACACGATGGCGCCCGCGTGACCCATGGTCTTGCCCTCGGGCGCGGTGAACCCGGCCACGTACCCGACGACCGGCTTCTTCACGTTCTCCTTGATGAAGGCGGCCGCCCGCTCCTCGGCGTCGCCACCGATCTCACCGATCATCACGATCAGGTCGGTGTCGGGGTCGGCCTCGAACGCGGCGAGCGCGTCGATGTGCGTGGTGCCGATGACGGGGTCGCCACCGATGCCGACGGCGGAGGAGAAGCCGATGTCCCGCAGCTCGTACATCATCTGGTACGTCAGCGTGCCGGACTTCGAGACCAGACCGATCCGGCCCGGCTTGGTGATGTCACCCGGGATGATGCCGGCGTTCGACTGGCCCGGGGTGATGAGACCGGGGCAGTTCGGGCCGATGATCCGGGTCTTGTCGCCCTTGGACACGGCGTACGCGTAGAACGCGGCCGAGTCGTGGACGGCGATGCCCTCGGTGATGACGACCGCGAGGGGGATCTCCGCGTCGATCGCCTCGACGACCGCGGCCTTGGCGAAGGCCGGCGGCACGAAGAGCACGGACACGTTCGCGCCCGTCTTCTCGATCGCCTCGGCGACCGTGCCGAAGACCGGGATCTCGTTGCCGTCGATGTCGACGGACGTGCCGGCCTTGCGGGGGTTCACACCACCGACGATGTTCGTGCCGTCGGCCAGCATGAGCTTGGTGTGCTTCATGCCCGTGGCACCGGTCATGCCCTGGACGATGACCTTGGAGTCCTTGTTGAGGAAGATAGCCATGGCTGTTTAGTCCCTCGTCCCTTACTTCGCAGCCGCGAGCTCGGCGGCCTTGTCGGCCGCGCCGTCCATGGTGTCCACGCGCTGCACCAGCGGGTGGTTGGCGTCGGAGAGGATCTTGCGACCCAGCTCGGCGTTGTTGCCGTCCAGGCGGACGACCAGCGGCTTGGTGACTTCCTCGCCCTTGGACTTGAGGAGCTCCAGCGCCTGGACGATGCCGTTGGCGACCTCGTCGCACGCGGTGATGCCGCCGAAGACGTTGACGAAGACGGACTTGACGTCCGGGTCGCCCAGGATGATCTCCAGGCCGTTCGCCATGACCTGCGCGGAGGCGCCGCCACCGATGTCGAGGAAGTTGGCGGGCTTCACGCCGCCGTGCGCCTCACCGGCGTACGCGACGACGTCCAGGGTGCTCATGACGAGACCCGCGCCGTTGCCGATGATGCCGACCTCGCCGTCGAGCTTGACGTAGTTGAGGTTCTTCTCCTTGGCCGCGGCCTCGAGCGGGTTGGCCGCGTCCTTGTCCTGGAGGGCCTCGTGCCCCGGCTGACGGAACTCGGCGTTCTCGTCCAGGGAGACCTTGCCGTCCAGGGCGATGACGTCACCGGAGGCGACCTTGGCCAGCGGGTTCACCTCGACGAGGAGCGCGTCCTCTTCGATGAAGGTCTTCCACAGGGTGACCAGGACGTTCGCGACCTTGTCGGCGACCTCGGCCGGGAAGTTCGCGGCCTCGACGATCTCACGGGCCTTCTCGGGGGTCACACCCTCGTTGGCGTCGATCGGCGTCTTGGCGACGGCCTCGGGGCGGGTCTCCGCCACCTCCTCGATCTCCATGCCGCCCTCGACGGACGCGATGGAGAGGAAGGTGCGGTTGGCACGGTCGAGGAGGAAGGAGACGTAGTACTCCTCCAGGATCTCCGGAGCCGTCTCGGCGATCATCACCTTGTGGACCGTGTGGCCCTTGATGTCCATGCCGAGGATGTCCGTCGCGCGGGCGACGGCCTCGTCCGGGGTGGCGGCGAGCTTCACGCCACCGGCCTTGCCACGGCCACCGACCTTCACCTGAGCCTTGACGACAGACTTGCCACCGAGGCGCTCGGTGGCTGCGCGGGCCGCCTCAGGCGTGTCGATGACTTCACCGGCCAGCACCGGTACATCGTGCTTGGCGAAGAGGTCCCTCGCCTGGTACTCGAACAGGTCCACGCGCTTCCGTCCCTATCAGTGATCTCGCGGTTCGTTGGATGCGTGGGCGTGCCGCGAAGGGCAACGTGACGTCCGCCGGTCACAAGGGAGGCGCACACGGTGTCCGAGCGCGCGGCATGTCCGTCTCGCAGGTTATCGCTGCTTGCGGAGGGCCCCTAAATCGAGGGTCACACCTGAGCGGTGATACCTGTCACATGATGCCGCGCTCACTGGCACGGCGTGCCGGATGTGAGGCCCGGGGGTGGACGCGGCGAAGGGCCTCACCGGGCTGGGGTTGGCCCGGTGAGGCCCCTTGAGCTGCCCCTTCAGGGGCATCGGCCGAACAATCCCCACCCCAACGGGGATCCCCGGCCTCACCCGCGAGACCTCGCCCGGACAGGCCGACGGCATTCGACCGCCCGGGCTCGACCACCTCACGGAGTCGATGGGCCGCCGGCAGGGTCACGGGGGACGCCTGCGCGGCGGGATACGTCAGAAGCCGTACGGGACCCCGGTGCCGACACCGGACTCGCCCGCCTTCGCCGCCTGCCGGGCCCGGACGGCCCGAGCGGCCCTGGCGCCCTGGATGGCGCGGGCGGCGACAGCGCCCCTCGCCTTCGCCGCGTTCGTGTCGACGGCGCTCATGACGAGGGAGGGCACAGCGAGGGAGGGCACAGCCAGGGAAGGGTGAGTGTTCGTGCTCATATGTGCGTCAGATCCTTGGGTTCCGGGACTTCGGGAGGCTTGAGGACATTCCGGGCACCGGAGCGACAGGCTCCGGGCGGTTGTGTCCTAGCCGGGGAAGACCGGAACGTCCCGGTGCCTGTCCCGGGTCACGGCCGCGCAGGACCGCACGACACCGCCGGGCACCAGCCGAACCGGCACCCGGAGGCACGGCGTGACCGCGTGCGCCTCGCCGTGCCGCGCCGCGCCGCCGTCGAGGACGGACGCACCGACCAGCACCCCACTCGGGCCACCGCCGGGCAGGGGCTGCCCGGGGGCGTGGCCACCACGGGCCTGGACGACGTGGTGCGAGGACGGCAGGTCACCTGAACCGCCGCCACGAGACTCACCGCCCGAGGTCGCCTCGGCCACGGGGCCGTACGACACGGTGGGCGGAGCGGTCGAAGCCGCCGCCGACGCCGTCGAGGCGTGGGTCTTCTTCGGAGGCGTCGAGCTGTGCGAGGCGGCCGGGGAAGCCGCTTGCGGCACCTGGACGACGGGCACCGGAAGTGTCTGTGCCGGAAGTGTCTGTGCCGGAAGCGAAGGCAGATCGGAGAGGTCTGGCAGGGCTGGGAGGTCCGTCAGGTCGGTCAGGTCGGTCAGGTCGGTCAGGTCGGTCAGATCCGAGACAACCGGAACCTGCTTCACGCTCTCGGTGACCGCCGCCACGACGTCATGGACCGGCCGCACGACCGTCTCGTCGATCACGGGACCGGCGGTCGGCGTGGCATGCGAAGACGGCGTCAGAACCGGGAGGGTCACCGCGGCCGGCTTCGGCAGCCCCGCGGGCGCCCCCTCCGCCGCCTGCGCCCGGCCCCCGCAGAGAAACCCGAGCACGATCAACCCGCCCACCAGCAACGCCAGTTGTACTGCGCGCCGCCCGGCCGCCACGCGCAGGACGCGCAGAGCGGCACCGGGGAGAACGGCGGGCGAGGTCAAGTACGGAGGATCCTCCCGTGCGGCGAATCGTCCCTCCGATCTTTGCACGCCGTTCCCGAGTCGGCGCAACCCCCCCTTCCCTTCACACGGTTCACACGGTCCGCGCGCTTCACCCGGCTTCGGGCACGGGAATTGGACGTTTCTCGATCGCCGCCGCCATCACCTCCGGAAACAGCTCGGGTGTGCAGGCGAACGCCGGCGCGCCGAGTGCCGCGAGCGCGGCCGCGTGGTCGTGGTCGTAGGCCGGTGCCCCCTCGTCCGAGAGGGCGAGCAGCGCGACGAACTCCACCCCCGACGCCTTCATCGCCGCGACCTGCTTCAGCATCTCCTCGCGTATGCCGCCCTCGTAGAGGTCGCTGATGAGCACGACGACCGTCTCCGCGGGCCGGGTGATCTGCTGCCGGCAGTACGCCAGTGCCCTGTTGATGTCCGTGCCGCCGCCCAGCCGGGTGCCGAACAGGACGTCGACGGGGTCGTCCAACTGGTCGGTGAGGTCGGCGACCGCCGTGTCGAAGACGACGAGCCGGGTGCTGATCGACCGCATCGACGCCAGCACCGCCCCGAACACCGACGCGTACACCACCGACGCCGCCATCGACCCCGACTGGTCGACGCAGAGCACGACCTCCTTCTTCACGGACCGCGCCGCCCGCCCGTACCCGACGAGCCGCTCCGGCACGACCGTGCCGTGCTCGGGCAGGTAGTGCCGGAGATTGGCGGCGATCGTACGGTTCCAGTCGATGTCGTGGTGGCGCGGCCGCTGGACACGGGCGCTGCGGTCCAGGGCGCCGGCGAGAACGGCCCGGGTGCGGGCGGCGAGCCGCTTCTCCAGGTCCTCGACGACCTTGCGTACGACGGCCCGCGCCGTCTCCTTCACCGTCTCGGGCATCGCCTTGCTGAGCGAGAGCAGGGTGCCGACGAGGTGCACATCGGGCTCCACCGCCTGCAGCATCTCCGGCTCGAGGAGCAGCGCGGACAGCCCGAGCCGGTCGATGGCGTCCCGCTGCATCACCTGGACGACGGAGGTGGGGAAATACGTCCGGATGTCGCCGAGCCATCGCGCCACGGACGGCGCCGACGCCCCGAGCCCCGCCGAACGCCCCCGTCCCGTCGCCGGTGCGTCCCCCTTCCCGTAGAGCGCGGTGAGCGCCCCGTCCATCGCGGCGTCCCGCCCGGACAGCGCGTGCCCGGTGCCGTCCGCCGCGTCGCCCCCGAGCACGAGCCGCCACCGCCGCAACCGCTCCTGCTCGGCCGGCCGCTCCTGGTCCACCGTCATTCCCCCACCCCCACAAGGTCGTTGTCCCCCGCTTCCGCGGAGTGTTCACCGCCCGCGGAAGCGGAGGGCACACCGTCCGTCTCGGCGGAGGTCTCGTCCAGCCCCAGCAAGAGCCGCACCACCGGCAGCGCGGCGTCCGCCCGGCCGGCGTCGAGGTCGCCCGCGAAACCGGGCACCCCCGCCCCCGCTCCGGCCGCCCCCGCCGCTCTCCCCCGTTCCCCCGGCCCCCGCCGGACCAGCTCGCCGAGCGTCCTGCGCACGCCCGGCTCATAGGCCGAGAACGTCCGCCGCAGCAGCGGCAGCACATCCGTGAACGCCTCCGCAGGCACCCCTGTGAGCCATCCGTCCACCAGCCCCAGGAGCCGCTCGTCGTGCACCAGCAGCAGCCCGCCCCCTGAGCCTCCGCCGACGAAGCCCTCGATCCACGCGGCCGCTGCCCCCGGCGGCGTCCCCGGCGACAGCGCGAGCCCCATGAGCCGGGCCGCCTCGTCCTGTGCCACCTCCCCGTCGTCCAGCAGCAGCCGCACCACCCGCCCTCGTACGACCCCCGCCACCCGGTCCCGCTCGGCCATCCCCCGCAGCACACCCCGCCAGCGCGCCCGCAGGTCGCCACCCCCGCCGCCCCCGGCGTCCCGGTCGGCCCCGGCCCGGCCGGCGTCCCGCAGGGCCACCGTCTCCTCCAGCAGCCCCACCGCGCCGTGCACCGCGTCCACGTGGCGCCGCATCTCGTCGGCCGCGTCCGCGTCCAGGGCGGTGCAGGCCGGCGGAAGACCGACGAAGATGCGCTCCGCGAGGCCCGCGGCCACACCCGCCAGCGCGCCGGTGTCGGTGCCGCGCACATCGCCGTACCGCAGGGAACGGACCAGGGCGGGCAGCGCCTGGGCCAGGTGGCCGACGTCCGTGTCGAGGGCCGCCCGGTCGATGAGGATCCGCATCACCGTGGGCAGCGCCTCGGGCAGACCTGCCAGGAGGCAGCGCTCGGCGAGCGCGGTCACCTCGGCGAGACCCCGCGCGGCGATCGCGTCCGCCTCCGCCTTCGCGGTGGCCGCCGCGAGCACCGTCGTCCCCCACACCCCCGCCTCGGCCACCCGCACCGACAGCTCCGGTTCCCAGCGCAGCCGCCAGGTCTCCCGGAAGGTGCCCGTACTGCTCCGCGAGGCGGTCGGCTCCCCCCACTCCACGCCCAGCAGCCGCAGCCGGTGCAGCAGCCTGCTGCGCCCGGCGTCGTTCTCCCCGCGCAGGTCGAGCTCCAACTCCCGCTCCGCCGCCTCCGGTTTCAGCCGCAGCCGGCGCTGCGACCGGTCGAGGTCGCGCTGCAGCGGCACCGCCGGGGCTCCGGGCGGCACCTCCCCCAGCACGTCCCCGACCACCAGCCGGTCACGCACCAGCGCGAGCGGTACGTCCGACCCCTCGCACAGCACCGCCCGCACCGCGTCGGTCGTCTCGCCGAGGCCCGGCAGCGGCCTGCCGCGCAGCGCGGCGAGCGTCCCGGCGAGCCGGACCGCCTCGATGACATGCGCGGGAGACACGATCCGGTCCTCCTCGCGCAGCAGGCCGGCCACCTTGGTCAGCCACCGCTCGACCGGCCGGTCCGGCGCGCCGAACAGATGCGCGTACCAGCCGGGCGAGTCGATCCCCGCCCCGTATCCCCCGTCCCGCGCCAGCCTGCGGTGCGTCCACGGCACCCAGGTCAGGTCGGCCCTGACCTTGGCCAGCCCCTTCAGCAGCGCCCGGTCGGCGGAGACCGCGGCTTTGCGCCGCAGCGCGGGCACATGCCAGGCCCCGCACACCACGGCCACCCCGCGGTCCCCGAACTCCCGCTGCGCCGACCGCACCTGGAGGCGCATGTACGCCTCCCGCACGAGATCCCGGTCACTGCCCGCGCGGTCGTGCCCCTCCCGCGCGGGACCCTGATCACCCCCCTCGCCGCTCCGGCCCTCCCGCACCGCCGCCATGGCCTCCTCGACCGCGGCGAACGGCGCGAGCGGATCCCCCTCCCCCGTGCCCCGGTGCTCGACGACGTCCTCCCACCAGCGCTCGGCGTCGTCGTACCCGGCGGCCTCGGCGAGCGTGCCCAGGGGGTCGACCCGCAGCCCGTCGCCGGGCGTCTCCCCCTCTTCCGCGTCGCCGCTCCGCCAGGCCAGCGTGTGGGTGGCCGGCAGGTCGATGAAGCGGGCGGGCACGCCGCGCTCGAGGGCCCAGCGCAGCGCGACCCACTCGGGGGAGAACTCGGCCAGCGGCCAGAACGCCGAGCGGCCCGGCTCGTCGACGGCGTGCGCCAGCAGGGCCACCGGCGGCCGCATCCGCTCGTCGGCGGCCAGCGGGATCAACGCGTCGGCCTCGGGCGGCCCTTCGACCAGCACGGTCAGGGGCCGGGCGGCCTCCAGGGCCGCCCGGACCGCCCGCGCCGACCCCGGACCGTGATGCCGCACCCCGAGCAGCAGGGGCCACTTCGGGTCATCGCCTTCCCGACCCCCCGGCCGGCCCCCCGCCGCCGCTCCCCCGGTCATCCCGTGACCTTCCATCTCGCCCCCTCTCATCACGCCCCCCGTCATCGCTCCCCCGTCGTGGTGTCTCCTGCGGTCCCCGTCCCCGGTCCTCACCTTCGGACGTGGCCGCGCCGGTTCCGGCCGTCAGGCCGGACCGTCATCCGTGCTCACCGGCGGGGCCATGTCGAGTCGTCCCCGTTGCCGTTTCCGTTCCCGTTCACGTGCTCACCTCCCTGCATGCTCGATAGAAGTCGGTCCAGCCGTCCCGCTCGCGGACCACCGTCTCCAGGTACTCCTGCCAGACGACCCGGTCCGCGGCCGGATCACGGACGACCGCCCCGAGGATTCCGGCGGCGACGTCCCCCGGCCGCAGCGCGCCGTCGCCGAAGTGCGCGGCCAGCGCGAGGCCGCCGGTGACGACGGAGATGGCTTCGGCCGTGGACAACGTGCCGCTCGGAGACTTCAGCCTGGTTCGGCCGTCGGCGGTGATGCCGTCGCGCAGCTCGCGGAAGACGGTCACCACGCGGCGGATCTCGTCGACCCCGTCGGGGACGGCCGGCAGCTCGAGGGAGCGGCCGATCTGGTCGACACGCCGCGCCACGATGTCGACCTCGGCGTCGACACTCGCCGGCAGCGGCAGCACCACCGTGTTGAAGCGGCGGCGCAGGGCGCTGGACAGTTCATTGACCCCGCGGTCCCGATCGTTGGCAGTGGCGATCAGGTTGAAGCCGCGAACCGCCTGAACCTCCTGCCCCAGTTCAGGTATCGGCAGCGTCTTCTCCGACAGGATGGTGATGAGTGTGTCCTGTACGTCGGCCGGAACGCGAGTCAATTCCTCGACGCGGACCGTCGCCCCTTCCGCCATGGCCCGCATCACCGGGGACGGCACCAGGGCGTCCCGGCTCGGGCCGTGCGCCAGCAGCTGCGCGTAGTTCCAGCCGTAGCGGATCGCCTCCTCCGGAGTGCCCGCCGTGCCCTGCACCAGCAGGGTCGAGTCGCCGCTGACCGCCGCGGCCAGATGCTCGGACACCCAGGTCTTGGCGGTGCCGGGCACGCCGAGCAGGAGCAGGGCGCGGTCAGTGGCGAGCGTGGAGACGGCGACCTCGACGATCCGCCGCGGGCCCACGTACTTCGGCGTGATCACCGTGCCGTCCGGCAGGGTGCCGCCGAGGAGGTAGGTGGCGACCGCCCACGGCGACAGCTTCCAGCGGGCCGGGCGCGGGCGGTCGTCCTGCTGGGCGAGCGCGGTGAGTTCGGCGGCGAAGGCGTGCTCGGCGTGCGGCCGCAACGCCTGCGCCGGGGGTTGCTGACAGGGTTTCGGGAACGTCGGGTCTACGGACACGGACATGGCTGAGGTCCCCCTCCGGCTCGGCCGGTTCGGATCTGGTGTCCACCGTGCACCACGCCACTGACAATGCGATCCGACCTGCGGAAACGTCCCGGAGCGGGACGCTCGCCGAAGGCTCGCGTGACCGATTGTCAGTGGGTGGATCTACCTTCGACGACATGACTCAGCAGGGGGCGCGCTGGACCGCGGACCAGGTGCTGGCACTGGCACCTGACGCCGCGTCGCGCAAAGCGGCGAGCAAACTCGGCGTGCCCGGCCCGTGGTCCGGGGCGGGCAGTTCTCGGGAGGGGGCCGTGTGGGGGGTGTGCGGGGGCAGTGGCGGCGTGCCGTACCGGGCGGTCGTGGACACCGCGGAGCCGTCCGGAGCGGGCGGCTCACCCGCCTCCGGCCCGGCGTGCGACTGCAGTTGCCCGAGCCGCAAGTCCCCGTGCAAGCACGTGCTCGGGCTGCTGCTGCTCTGGTCGGGCGGCCAGTCGGCCGTGCCGGCGGGGCGGGCGCCGGACTGGGCCGAGGAGTGGCTCGCGGGGCGTCGCGGGCGGGCGCGCGGGACAGGGGAGGCGGGAGCGGCGGACCCCGCGGTTCCGGACGCGGGAGCGGCGGGTTCCGCGGCTTCGGAGGCGGCCCGCAGGAGAGCGGAGCGGCGCGCCGAGCGGATCACCGCGGGGGCGACGGAGTTGGAACAGCGCCTGGCCGACGTCCTGCGCTCCGGTCTGGCCACCGCCGAGCAGACGGGCCACGCGCTGTGGGAGGAGACGGCGGCCCGCATGGTCGACGCCCAGGCCCCCGGACTGGCGTCGCGAGTACGGGAGTTGGGGTCGATCCCCGGGTCCGGGCCCGGCTGGCCGGCGCGGCTGCTGGAGGAGTGCGCGCTGCTCCACCTCCTCGGCCAGGGCTGGCTGCGCCGCGACCGGCTCCCGGGGCCCCTGGCCGCCACGGTCCGCACCCGTGTCGGTCTGTCCGCCTCGCCCGACGGCCCGCCGCTGCGCGACCACTGGCTGGTTCTCGCCCAGTACGACCTGGCGGACCCGAAGCTGACGACCCGCCGCGTCTGGCTGCACGGCACCGCCTCGGGCCGCACCGCGCTCGTCCTCTCCTACGGCGCCGCCGGCCGTGCTCCCGACCTCGCCCTGCCGGTCGGCCTGGCCCTGGACGCGGAGCTGTCCGCCTACCCGGGCGCCGGGCAGCACCGGGCGGCCCTGGGCGAACGGTTCGCCCCGCCGGCACCGACCACCGCCCGCCCACCCGGCATGACGACCACCGAGGCGGCCGCCCGCTACGGCGAGGCGCTGCGCGACGACCCGTGGCAGGACTCCGTCCCGGTCACGCTCGACGACGTCATACCGGCCCGGGACGGCGACTCCTGGCAACTGGCCGACGCCGGAGGGGACACGGCCCTGCCGCTCACCCCGGCCGCGGCCGCCCGCCCCGGCCTGTGGCGTCTGGTCGCCCTCTCGGGCGGCGCTCCCGTCAAGGTCTTCGGCGAGTGCGGCCACCGGGGCTTCAACCCGCTCACCGCGTGGCCCGCCGACGCGCGGGACCCGGTGCGCCTGTGAACACACGACAGAGGGGACCCGTATGAACGCCACCCCGACCCCCGGCGCCCCCACCGCCACCGCGTGGGAGGAGCTGGTCACCGCGGCCCTCCTGGGCACGGACCGCCGTACGCCCCCGGAAGTCGCCCCCGGCCGTTCGGCGCCGGCCGCCCTGCTGGACGCGGCGGCCGCCGAGACCGTACGGCGCCGGGCCGGGGTGCGTCCGGGCCGGGCCGCGCCCCGCCCGCACCCCGCCCCCGCCGATCCGCGCCCGGCGCTGCCCGCCGCCGCGGCCCGCAGACTCGGCCTGCTGCTCGCCGACCGCGGCTCCTCGGGCGCCGGGGGTCGCAGAAGCACCGCACCGGACCTCATGGAGCTGCTCCCGCAGTGGCTGGCGGCGGCGAACGCCCGTGGGTTCGCCGCGCCCCCCGAGTCCCTGCCCGCGCTGCTCGACGCGGCACGCGGGCGCACGGACCTGCGTCCGGCGGCGCTGAAGTTCGCCGGGCCGCGCGGTCTGTGGCTGGCCGAACTGAACCGCGACTGGCGGTTCGCACTGCGCGCGGCACCGGGCGGGGACGCCTCGCTGCCGCGCCCGGAGGAGACCGACCGGGTCGACAAGCTCTGGCAGGAGGGCCTGTTCGCCGAACGGGTCGCGCTCCTCGCGTCCCTGCGCGCCCGCGTCCCCGACGCGGCCCGCGAGTTGCTCGCGTCGACCTGGCCGGCGGAGCGCGCCGAGGACCGGCTGATGTTCCTGGACTCGCTGCGCACCGGCCTCGGCGGACGTGACGAACCGTTCCTGGAGCAGGCGTTGGACGATCGCAGCCGCAACGTACGGGCGACGGCGGCGGAGTTGCTGTCCTCGCTGCCGGAGTCGGCGCTCGCCGCACGGATGGCGGTCCGGGCCGGGGCCTGCGTGGCCGTCGACCACACGCGGGACACGCCGACGCTCGTCGTGGAGGCGCCCCATGAGTGCGACGCCGCCATGGAGCGCGACGGCGTGGCCCCGAAGGCACCGTCCGGGCGGGGCGAACGGTCGTGGTGGCTCGGCCAGTTGGTGGAGGCGGCGCCGCTCACCGCCTGGCCGGCGCGGCTGGGGGGTCGTACACCGGAGCAGATCGTCGCGCTCCCGGTGGCCGACGACTGGCTGGGCGAGCTGCACGCGGCGTGGTGCCGGGCCGCCGCACGGCAGCGGAACCCCGCCTGGTCACGGGCGCTGCTCGGGCCGCCGTCGGCGCCCGGCGCGGGCGGCCCCGGCGCGGTCTCCCTCGCCGAGCGGGCCAGACTGCTGGGCACCCTGCCGGCGGGCGAGCGGGCCGAGTGGGTGGCGGGTTTCATCGCGGCGCACGGCCTGTCGGAGGCCTTCCAGCTGCTCGGCGTGTG
Source organism: Streptomyces sp. NPDC002588 (assembly GCF_040295925.1). Classification (NCBI taxonomy): domain Bacteria; kingdom Bacillati; phylum Actinomycetota; class Actinomycetes; order Kitasatosporales; family Streptomycetaceae; genus Streptomyces; species Streptomyces sp. NPDC002588. The sequence goes on along the minus strand of NZ_JBEOWF010000055.1, from coordinate 57,282 downwards.
CGGGGTGCCCTGGGCGCTGCCGCTCGGCCGGGCCGTCGTGGACGCGCTCAACATCGCGCGGGACGCCGGCAGTTACCCCTGGAGCTTCAGCGGGGTGATGGGGCTGGCCGAACGCTGCCTCGACCCGTCGGAGGCCTCCCGTCTGGACGCCCTGCTGGCCGTACCCGACGAACCGGAGGACGCCTCGCCGGGCGCCGGGGGCTACTGGGCGGAGGCGTTCCAGCGGCTGGGGACGACGCTGCGGTTGCGGGCGGTGATGACACAGGAGCTGGGGGAGATACCGGTGACCGGCTCTACGCCCCCGCCGGCTGCGTGACATTGGCCTTGACCCAGTCCACGATCGAGGCGGTGGTCGCCCCCGGGGTGAAGACCTCCGCGACCCCCTTGGCCTTCAGGGTCGCGATGTCCCCCTCGGGGATGATCCCGCCGCCGAAGACCAGGATGTCGGCCGCGTCCCGTTCCTCGAGGAGTTCGATCACCGCGGCGAAGAGCGTGTTGTGCGCGCCGGAGAGGATGGACAGTCCGATCGCGTCGGCGTCCTCCTGGATCGCCGTGTCGACGATCTGCTCGGGGGTCTGGTGGAGCCCGGTGTAGATGACCTCCACGCCGGCGTCGCGCAGCGCCCGGGCGATCACCTTGGCGCCGCGGTCGTGGCCGTCGAGTCCCGGCTTGGCCACCACCACGCGGATCGGGCCGGCTGCCACACCCATCACTGCCTCCCTGAAGCGGGCTCCCCGGAAGGGTTCCCTGAAGCGGGCGCCCGGAAGCGGGCCTGCTGCGGCGGGTTCCCGAAAGCGGCTACGTCCATCGTCGCCGGAGCGGGCACCCTGTGCCACATATCCGAAAAGTGAACGAACGTTATCGCCGACATCCTCCAACCGGCAGTTTCATGGCCCGGACCGAGGGGGAAATCACATGATGGGACAGAAACGGGAGCCGCAAAGAGGTCGCCGTACCGCCGCGCCGCAGGCCGCGCGCCGCGGCGGTACGGCGCATCGGCGTAGGCGCGGCGGGCGCCCGGGGCCAACGGCCCCTCCGCCGCCCGGGCCGATCTCCTTCGCCGCGACTTCCACGAGGGCACACGGGGGACGAAGACGTCCCCAGCGTGCCGACAGGAGGTCGGCGATGCGGGTCACCAGGGTGCTGCAGCCCTTTCTTCCGCTGTGTCAGCGTCTGCTGCCGGGCCTGCCGAGCCTGCCAGGTCTGCCGGCCAGGCTGGCCGGACTCTCCACCGCCCTCCTGAAGGCCACCGTCCTGGACCTCGCGATCCTCGCCGGTCACCTGCTGCTCTACCCCTCCGGCATCACGCAGGAGCGCCGCCTCCCGGCCCTCCCCCCGGCAGAAAAAGACGCCATCGGCGAAAATGGCACCGAGTGCCCAGCCCAGCTGCCCACCCAGGCCCTGCCCCCGGTCGTCCTGCTGCACGGCTTCATCGACAACCGCTCCGTCTTCGTCCTGCTGCGCCGCAGCCTCGCCCAGCACGGCAGGCACCGCGTGGAGTCGCTCAACTACTCCCCTCTGACCTGCGACATCCGTACGGCGGCCGAGCTGCTCGGGAAGCACATAGAGGAGATCTGCGCGCGCACCGGCAGCAGCCGGGTCGACGTGGTCGGGCACAGCCTCGGCGGCCTGATAGCCCGCTACTACGTACAGCGGCTGGGCGGTGACGTCCGGGTCCGCACGCTGGTCACGCTGGGCACCCCGCACTCCGGCACCCGCGTGGCGCCACTGGCCAACGCCCACCCGATCGTGCGCCAGATGCGCCCCGGCTCGGAGGTGCTCGAGGAACTGTCCCGCCCCGCGCCCGGCTGCCGTACGCGCTTCGTCAGCTTCTGGAGCGACCTCGACCACCTGATGGTCCCGCTGGAGACGGCCTGCATCGACCACCCCGACCTGCTTGCGCAGAACGTCCGGGTGACCGGCATCGGCCACCTCGCCCTGCCCGTCCATCCGGCGGTCGCGACCGGCATACGGCAGGCCCTGGACACCTTGGACGCCCCGGAAACGGCGACCGCGGCCGCCGCGCACCCGGGCGGACTCACGGTCGCCTGACCCGAATCCCGAAAATCGAACGCATTTCGAACGTAGGGCCAAACCCGCGCCCGCCGTCCCCCGAAACACGGCCGAATGCCCGTTTCCTTCGAGCGCGAAACCTGCGGAAGATTGTCGCGCCCGCATACCGCCGGGTACAGTCGCCGCACTGCTCTGGCAGCCCCTGTAGTCGAGGCGAGAGAGAAGTTGGTGAACGACCGTCACCCGTCGGGGACCATGACCCCGGCTCCGGCTTCCGACGCCGACTCCGCGCCCTACGCGTCGTACGGCACCCAGGAAGCCCACTACGACGGCTACACCTCGTACCCCGCCTACGACACCGTCGTCCACGGCAGCGGCGACTTCGCGGCCGACCCCCTCTTCGGCAGCCTCCCCGGCGACGGCACCGGCACGCACACGACCACCGGCGCGTACGACGACACGCAGTGGAGCACCGGCGCCCACGCGACCACGCTGGACACCGGCGGTCACCAGTTCCACGACACGGGCGGCCACCACACCCTGAACCACGACCCGTACGCGGCCCAGCACCACGCCGTCTACGACTCGGGTGCCTACGACACGACCGGCTGGCCGACCGACCAACAGCAGTACCTGTCGGCCGTCCCGTCCCAGCCCGGCGCGCCCGACACCAGCGGCCACTGGGACGCGAACGCCTGGCTGCAGCCCGACCAGTCCGGCGGGCCGGCCGACCGGACCCAGCACTGGGAATGGGGCACGCAGGCCTTCGACACCGGCGCCTACGACGCCACCCAGTGGAACTCCGACGGCGGCGAGACCGGCTCCGCGTCCGACGAGTACGGGCAGTCGGCCGAGATCCCCTTCGACCAGCAGGCCGCCGCAGCCTTCGAGACCGTCGGACCCGACGAACAGCCGGGCGACGGCGGCGAGCCGGCCGCCACCGGTGAGCTCGCGGCCGTGGACCTGCCCCTGCTGGACGGCCAGGAGGAGGTCCCCCCGGCCCCCACCCGCGCCGCCGCCCGGGCCGCGAACCGTTCCCGCCGCCGTACGCCCGCCAGGCGCTCCGCGCTGCTGACCGTGGCCGTGCCCTCCGCGTGCGTGATGGGCGTCGCCGGGATCGCCGCAGCTTCCGTCGGCACCCTGACCGGCGGCGACAGCGACAAGGACACGACGGCATCCGCCTCGGACGCGCAGGCGGTGAAACCGTCAGCCGCCAACAACAAGCTGGACTCCCAGCTCGACACCCTCAGCGCCGAGGCCGACGACTTCGCCGACCGGGCCAGCCGGACGCAGGAGCGCATCGACCTCAAGGCACAGCAGGAGGCCGAGCAGAAGAAGGCGGCGGCGGAGGCGGCCCGCAAGGAACGGCTGCGCCCCAAGTACGCCCTCCCGGTCGCCCAGCGCGGACTGAGCGCCTACTTCGGCCAGGCCGGCGTCAACTGGATGTCCCAGCACACCGGCATCGACTTCCCCGTGTCGTACGGCACGACGGTGATGGCGGCGACCGACGGCACCGTACGGACACAGTGGAACAGCGCCTACGGCAACATGCTGATATTGACGGCGAAGGACGGCACGGAGACCTGGTACTGCCACCTCTCCAGCTACCGCGTCGCCTCCGGCACGACGGTGAAGGCCGGCGAGCCGGTGGCGTACTCCGGGAACTCCGGCAACTCCACCGGCCCGCATCTGCACTTCGAGGTCCGGCCGGCCGGCGGCTCGCCGATAGACCCGCTGCCGTGGCTGCGCAGCCACGGGCTCGACCCGACGTGACCCGGCCCGCCTCGCCCTGAGCCCCCGCCCTCGAAGCGGGGGCTCACTTCATGCGGTCACAGCCTTCATGCGGTCACAGTTTCTCCACCGGCGCGTACCGCAGCAGCAGCCGCTTCGGCTTGGTGTCGCCGAAGTCGATCGTCGCTTCCGCGTTCGCCCCCGTGCCGTTCACTCCGACGACCGTGCCGAGCCCGAACTGGTCGTGGGTGACGCGGTCGCCGACGGCGAGTGAGACCACCGGCTTCTCCGCCGTCGCCCGGCGGGTCGCGAAACCCGAGGCACCGGCCGCCGAGGAGCGCGAACGGGAGGACGAGAGCGACGCCGCCACCCCGGAGACGGGACCGGAGGACACCGGCGCGGTCGCCCCGGTCCGCTTCCAGTCCACATGCGTCGCCGGGATCTCCTCCAGGAACCGGGAGGGCGGGTTGTACGACGGCTGCCCCCAGGCGCTGCGCAGCGACGACCGGGTGAGATACAGCCGCTCACGCGCGCGGGTGATGCCGACGTACGCGAGCCGGCGCTCCTCCTCCAGTTCCTTCGTCTGGCCGAGGGCGCGCATGTGCGGAAAGACGCCGTCCTCCATGCCGGTGAGGAAGACGACCGGGAACTCCAGGCCCTTGGCGGTGTGCAGGGTCATCAGGGTGATGACTCCGGAGCCTTCCTCGTCCTCGTCGGGGATCTGGTCTGAGTCGGCGACGAGCGCGACCCGCTCCAGGAAGGCGGCCAGTCCGGCCGGCGTCTCGTCCTCCCCGGTCTCCTGCTCGAACTCCAGGGCCACGGCGGCGAGTTCCTGGAGGTTCTCGATCCGGGTCTCGTCCTGCGGGTCGGTGGAGGCCTGCAACTCGGCGAGGTAGCCGGTGCGTTCGAGCACCGCCTCCAGGACCGTCGCCGGACCCGCACCCGACTCGACGATCGTGCGCAGCTCCTCCATCAGCACGTTGAACCGCTTCACGGCGTTGGTGGACCGCGCGGCCATGCCGTACGCCTCGTCGACCCGCTTGAGCGCCTGCGGGAAGCTGATCTTCTCCCGCTGGGAGAGGGCGTCGATCATCGCCTCGGCCCGCTCGCCGATGCCGCGCTTGGGCACGTTGAGGATCCGGCGCAGCGGGACGGAGTCCTCCGGGTTGGCGAGGACACGCAGGTAGGCCAGGACGTCCCGGACCTCCTTGCGCTCGTAGAAGCGGACTCCGCCGACGACCTTGTAGGGCAGGCCGACCCGGATGAAGACCTCTTCGAAGACACGGGACTGGGCGTTGGTGCGGTAGAAGACGGCGACGTCACCGGCCTTCGCGTCACCCGCGTCGGTCAGTCGGTCTATCTCGTCGGCGACGAACTGCGCCTCGTCATGCTCGGTGTCGGCGACGTAGCCGGTGATGCGGGCGCCCGCGCCCGCGTTGGTCCACAGGTTCTTGGGGCGGCGCGACTCGTTGCGCTCGATGACCGCGTTGGCGGCCGACAGGATCGTCTGCGTGGAGCGGTAGTTCTGCTCCAGGAGGATCGTCGTCGCGTCCGGGTAGTCCTCCTCGAACTGGAGGATGTTGCGGATCGTCGCACCCCGGAAGGCGTAGATCGACTGGTCGGCGTCACCCACGACACACAGCTCGGCCGGCGTCACGTCGTACTCGCTCGGCGGTACGTCGACGGGGTGCTCGGCGGTGCCGACCAGCTCCCTGACCAGGGCGTACTGGGCGTGGTTGGTGTCCTGGTACTCGTCGACCATGACATGGCGGAAGCGGCGGCGGTAGTGCTCGGCGACGTCAGGGAAGGCACGCAGCAGGTTGACCGTCGTCATGATCAGGTCGTCGAAGTCGAGGGCGTTCGCCTCGCGCAGCCGTGACTGGTACATGGCGTAGGCCTGGGCGAGGGTCTTCTCGAAGCCGTCGGTGGCCTGTGCGGCGAAGTCCTCCTCGTCGATCAGCTCGTTCTTCAGGTTGCTGATCTTGGCGCTGAAGGACTTGGGCGGGTAGCGCTTGGGGTCGAGGTCCAGGTCGCGGCAGACCAGGGCCATCAGGCGCTTGGAGTCCGCGGCGTCGTAGATCGAGAAGGAGGACGTGAAGCCGAGCTTCTTCGACTCGCGCCTGAGGATCCGCACGCACGCGCTGTGGAAGGTCATCACCCACATCGCGTTCGCCCGCGGGCCCACGAGCTGCTCGACGCGCTCCTTCATCTCGCCCGCGGCCTTGTTGGTGAAGGTGATCGCGAGGATCTGGCCGGGGTGGACATGGCGCTCGGCGAGCAGGTGGGCGATGCGGTGGGTGAGCACGCGGGTCTTGCCGGAGCCGGCGCCGGCGACGATGAGCAGGGGGGTGCCGGCGTGGACGACGGCCGCGCGCTGGTTGTCGTTGAGCCCCTCGAGGAGCGCCGCCGCGTCGACCACCGGGCGGGGGGCGCCGTCGCGGTAGTAGGCGTCCCGGTCGCCGGCGTCCGGGTGGTGGGCGGTCCCGCCGGGAGGCACGTCGAACTTCCCGCCGAACAGATCGTCCGGAACCGGCTCCGGTCCGTGATCGTCCTCGGGCGGCGGCGGGGGTTCCTCCTCATGGGCACGGGGGCCCTGGAGGTCCGCCAGGAAGCTGTCGTCAAAGAGGCTGCTCATCGCTCTCCGAGTCTAGGGTGCCCCACCGACAACGCGCCGCCCTCCCCGGAACATCCCCGCTCTCACCTTCCGGGGCGGAGATATCACAGCACGTGATCTCGCGTGCGGTCTTCGCTCAAGGTCACGAAAATGTATCGGGCATATCGCCCATCAACCTTCACAGAGGCCACACCAGTTGGCTACCGTGCCGGGCAGGCCAAACGGATCCCCACCGGCGAACCTCGCCGGGCCGCACGGCCTCCGCCGAGTCCGGTGCGCCCCCTGTGCGGCAGCCGGAGCCGGGGACCCACCGAACCTCTGGGGTGAATCGGCCCGACTCCCCTCCCGGGAAGGGCCGTAGGGCGCCCTTCCGAACCATCCGCCCGAACCCGACAGCTAACCCGGTAGGCGGATGATGGAAGGAGTCGCCTCCCTTGGCGTCGCAGCACCGCAAGCCGCGCTTCCCCGGCACCCGCGTGGCAGGCATCCGCACGCCCGCCCTCGCCACCGCCGCCCTCACGTCCGTGGCCCTGCTCTCCCAGTCGGCGAACGCCGCCCCGGCCGACGACGGCAAGCCGAGCCTGGAGGAGGTGGAGAAGAAGGTCGACGACCTCTACCGCCAGGCGGAGTCGGCGACCGAGAAGTACAACGCCGCCAAGGAGAAGACGACCAAGGAACGGGGGCGGGTCGACGGCCTCCTCGACGACGTCGCCCGGCGCACCCAGAAGCTCAACGCGGCGCGGGAGGAACTGGGTTCCTTCGCCGCCGCCCAGTACCGCACCGGCGCCTCCGCACCCGACACGGCGACCTTCCTGCTCGCGGACTCCCCGCAGGACTACTTCGACCAGACGCAGCTGATGAGCCGCCTGACCGACCGCCAGAAGGGCGCGGTCGACGACTACGTCACCGAGCAGTCGGCGACGATGAGGAAGCGGCAGGAGGCCGCCGAGAGCCTCGCCGCGCTCACCGACACGCAGAGCGACCTGAAGGCCGCAAAGACGGCCGTCCAGACGAAGCTGAGCGAGGCACGCGAGCTGCTGTCCCGGCTGACCGCCGAGGAGAAGGCGCGGCTGGCGGCGATCGAGAAGGAGAAGCAGGAGGCGGCCGCGCGCAAGGCGGCGGAGCTGGCCCGGCAGCAGGCCGCCGAACAGGCCGCCAAGGAGCAGGAGAGCGCCGCCTCCTCGGACACGTCCGCGTCGTCCTCCTCGTCCTCCGCCGACTCCTCGTCGTACACCACCAAGGCCGAGAAGGCGCTCGCCTTCGCCCGCGCGCAGATCGGCAAGCCGTACGTCTGGGGCGCGACCGGCCCCGACTCCTACGACTGCTCCGGTCTCACCCAGGCCGCCTGGAAGGCCGCGGGTGTCTCCCTCCCGCGCACCACCTACGACCAGGTGAACGCCGGCACCACCGTCTCCCTCGCCGACGCCCGCCCCGGTGACCTGGTCTTCTTCTACGACGACGTCAGCCACGTCGGCATCTACATAGGCAACGGCATGATGATCCACGCCCCGAAGCCGGGCGCGTACGTCCGCGAGGAGTCGATCTACTACGACGGCGAGTCGGGCATCTACAGCGTGGTCCGCCCGGCGTGACGCATGCGCGCGTGCACCACATGGACTGACGCACGCGCGCGTGCCCCCACTCAAGCCGCTCGGCACTAGTGCCGCGGCACTAGCATCGGCCCCATGTCCGCCTCCTCCCCCCTGCGCGCCTGGTGGGCGCGGTGTGCGCCGGCGGCCGGGGCCGCCGTGATGGCCACCGGCATCCTGTCGGTCGGACTGCACCTCGCGGGCTACGAGGCGCTGTCGCGCGTCACGCTGGCGCTGACCGTCGCCGCCTGGCTGGCGCTGGCCGCGGACTTCGCCGTACGGCTGGTGCGGGAGCGCGAACGGTGGCGGGCCGAGGCGGGCACGCCGGGGGCACTGACCGCCGTCGCCGCCACGGCCGTGCTCGGGACCCGTGTGTCGGAACTCGGCCGGCAGCCCCTGGCCGCTGTCTCACTGGCGCTGGCGGCGCTGCTGTGGCCGGTGCTGATGGGGCGCGTCTTGCGGCACTGGGAGCGGCGGATGCCCGGGGCGGTGTTCCTGTGCTGTGTGGCCACGCAGGCGCTCGCCGTGCTGGGGGCGACCCTGGCGGCGGCGGAGACGGCGGCCTGGCTCGCGCACACCGCCCTCGTGCTGTTCTGGCTGGGGCTGGTGCTCTACGCGCTGATGCTGTTCCGGTTCGACTGGCGGCAGATCGCCGAGGGCGCCGGGGATCAGTGGGTGGCGGGCGGGGCGCTCGCCATCTCGGCGCTCGCGGGCGCGAGACTCGTCGCGGCCGACGGCGGCACGCTGTACCTGTGGAACGCCGACGACCGGGGCGCGCTGCGCACGGTGACCGTGACGCTGCTGGTGCTCGCCCTGGGCTGGTACGCGGTCCTGCTCGCCGCCGAGGTCCGGTGGCCGCGGCCGCGCCACGACGTGCGGCGCTGGGCGACGGTGTTCCCGATGGGGATGACGGCGGCGGCCATGCTGTCCGTCGCCGACGCCCTCGGCGTCACCTGGCCGGAAGGGGCCGGGAAGGTGCTGCTGTGGATCGCCGTGGCGGCGTGGCTGGCCGCCTGCGTGGCCGCGTCGGCCACCGCCCGCGCGGCCCTCAGGTCCACAGGACCGCGATGAAGATGTTGGCCACGGTCAGCGCCCCGACCAGCCCGAACAGCGGCTTCTCCACCGTCTCGTCGTCGCGCTTCACATAGACCAGGCCGAGGATCACGATCAGCAGCGCCAGCTTCACGCCGATCTTGATGTTGTTGACGGGCTGGTCGTCCGCCTGGTTGAGGCCGACCAGGATCACGCCGGTGACCAGCATGGTCGCCGCGCCGTGCAGCATCGCAGGGACGAAGCGGGCCGTGCCCTGGCCCATCGCCTTCATCTGCGTGAGGAAGCCGCCCAGCAGCGCGGCGATGCCGATGATGTGCAGGCCGACGAAAAGGTGGATGAGTACGTCCATGAGCCCGGATGCTAATCATCGGGGCATCGGCACCCGACACCGGCCCTCCGGACACCGCCCCGCCACCGCTGACGGGGCATGCATGGGCGTCCCATAGCAGCCCGTCGCACCGAGGTGCCCGGGAAGCGCCGCATCGGTCAGCGCACCACGCGAATCCGACACCCCCGGCCCGGCTTCCTCGGCAGATACGGTCACCCGGCGGTCCGCTCGTGTCATTTCCGCACATCACGTTACCAACCTGACACCGACGGGCCTAGCGTCCTCCCCCAGGTGACCGGCTCCCCACCGCCGCCCGGGCCAGGGGCGGCAGTCGGCCACCACCGCCGAGAAGGTCCGGCGGCGCGCTCCGCTCCCCCTGTGCGGGCCGCCGCCGGACACGTCAGCCGCTCCCCTCGGTCGTCCGTCCGCTCCCCCGCGACGGCCGATGGGACCATCTGACAGCCGTGGCCCCGTCCGACGACCGTCGTACGACCACCGCGGCCGGGGCGGTCGTACGAAAGGACATGCACTCCCACGTGGCAGCGCACCGCAAGCCCCGTCAGCGCTCGCTCGGCGGCCGGACGGCCCGTACCGCGTTCACCCTCGCTCTCGCGGGCGCGGCGACGGCGACGGCCTTCGACGGGACCGGGCAGGCCGAGCCGAAGCTGACCACGGCGCAGGTCAAGGCCAAGGTGGACAAGCTGTACCAGGACGCGGAGGCGGCCACCGAGAAGTACAACGGCGCGCAGGAGAAGGCCACGGCCGCCGAACAGCGCCTCAGAACGCTGCGGGACGAGGCCGCCCGCAAGGAGGACAAGCTCAACTCGGCGCGCGAGGCGCTGGGTTCGATGGCCGCGGCGCAGTACCGCGACGGCGGCCTCGACCCGGCCGTACAACTCGCCCTGTCCGACGACCCCGACCGGTACCTCGACGGCGCCGCCTTCGCCGAACGCGCCGGCGACCGGCAGTCCGCCGCCGTCTCCCGCGTCCGCCACCAGCTGCGCGAGATCGAGCAACTGCGCGGCGCCGCACGCGTCGAACTCTCCTCCCTCAAGGCCCGCCAGACGGAACTGAAGACCCACAAGAAGACCATCACCGACAAGCTCGAGTCGGCCCGCCGGCTGCTGTCCCGGCTGACGGCCCCGGAACGCGCCCGCGTCGAGGCGGCCACGGGCGGCGGCGGTACGACCGAACGCGCCTCGCGCGCCTCAAGGGGCTCGACCGGCGCCCGCGACAGCCTCCAGGCGCCCGGTACGGCCCCCGCGGCTCCCGCCAACTCCCGTGCGGCCGCCGCCGTGTCCTTCGCCTACTCCAAGCTCGGCAGCCCCTACGTGTGGGGCGCCACCGGCCCCGACGCATTCGACTGCTCGGGCCTCGTCCTGGCCGCCTACCGCTCCGCCGGAATCTCCCTGCCCCGCACGACCTACGCCCAGATCGGCGCCGGCCGGCGGGTCTCCCGCTCCCAACTCCTCCCCGGCGACCTGGTGTTCTTCTACTCAGGCATCACCCATGTCGGCCTCTACATCGGCAACGGCCAGATGATCCACGCCCCGAACCCCTCGGCACCGGTACGCATCGCCCCGATCGACGAGATGCCCTTCGCGGGGGCGACGCGGGTGGTGTGAGAGCAGGTGGTCCGAGCCCAGGAGTCCCGGTGGCCCCTGGCCCGTCACACGAGCCGGCGTGCCGTCGCCCACCGCGTCAGCTCATGACGGTTGGACAGCTGGAGCTTGCGGAGCACCGCCGAGACATGGGACTCGACCGTCTTCACCGAGATGAACAGCTGCTTGGCGATCTCCTTGTAGGCATAGCCACGGGCGATGAGGCGCAGCACCTCGCGCTCGCGCTGGGTGAGACGGTCGAGGTCCTCGTCGACCGGCGGGGCGTCGGTGGAGGCGAAGGCGTCCAGGACGAACCCGGCGAGCCGGGGCGAGAAGACGGCGTCGCCCTCCTGCACCCGGAAGATCGAGTCGACCAGGTCCGTGCCCGTGATGGTCTTGGTGACATAGCCGCGGGCGCCGCCGCGGATCACCCCGATCACATCCTCCGCCGCGTCCGAGACGGACAGTGCGAGGAAACGCACCGGCTGCTCGGCGTCGGCCATCAACGGGGCGCAGCGGCGCAGCACTTCGACCCCGCCGCCACCGGGCAGGTGGACGTCCAGAAGGACCACCTCGGGCCGGGTCGCCGTGATGACGGTGACCGCCTGGTCGACGTCCGCGGCCTCACCGACGACCTCGACGCCGGTCTGCTCGGTCTGGCCGATCTCCGCCTGCACCCCCGTACGGAACATGCGGTGGTCGTCGACGAGGACCACGCGCACATGCCGCCCAGCCGTGCCTTTCCCGGAGCTCTTCTCAGGCTCGGCGGCTTCCGCCGCTCCCGCCCCCGCGTTCGTCTCGGTCGGGTCGCTCATGACGTTTTCTCCGCCCTCTCCATCTCCAGCTCGACCTCGGTGCCGCCGCCGGGGACAGCCCGCAGCCGCGCCGTGCCGCCGTTGCGCTCCATGCGGCCGATGATCGATTCTCTGACGCCCATGCGGTCGGCGGGTATCGAGTCGAGATCGAAGCCGGGGCCACGGTCCCGGACGGACACGAAGACCGTCCTGCCCTCGACTTCGGCGTAGACCTGCACGGCGCCGCCCTCGCCACCGTACTTGGCTGCGTTCACCATCGCCTCGCGCGCGGCCTGCATCTGTGCGCCCACCCGTTCGTCGAGCGGGCAGTCGCCCACGACCACGACCTCGATGGGGACGCCGTGGTTGTCCTCGACCTCGGCGGCGCTGCGCCGGACCGCGTCGGCGACCGTGGCCGGCTCGTCCTCCTCGTCCTTGCCGGTGCCCTCCGGCTTGTAGAGCCAGGTGCGCAGGTCACGCTCCTGGGCACGGGCGAGACGGCGTACCTCGCCCGCGTTCTCCGCGTTGCGCTGGATCAGGGTCAGGGTGTGCAGCACGGAGTCATGGACATGGGCGGCGACCTCGGCGCGCTCCTGGGCCCGGATGCGCATCAGACGCTCCTCGGAGAGGTCCTGGGTCATGCGGACCAGATAGGGCCCGGCGAGGAGTGTGATGCCCACGAGGACGGCGAGCGCCGCCTGCAGGACCGAGCCGAGGTGGGCGGCGGAGCCCTGCAGGACGAAGATGCCGGAGACCCCGGCGGTGACCAGGAGGACACCGGCTCCGGCGCGCAGGAGCGTGAGCGTGCGGCGCCTGCGGCCGACCTCGACCCAGCGGGCCCGCCGTGCGTTGTCCGCCTGGCGCCAGACCAGGGCGACACCCGCCCCGACGAGGACGGCGGGCACCAGATACGCCTTGGCTCCGCTGCCCAGATTCACGTTGCCCACGAAGACCATGGCGACGACGACCATGAGGAGCAGGGCGACGATCTGGCCCCTGTCCGGTCTGCGGGTGACGAGTCTGCGGCGGCCGTCGGGCGCGGTCTCCGTGGTGACGAGTGACGGTGGTTTCTGTCCGCCGACACCGCCGACGCCGAGCGGCACGAAGAACCAGAAGGCCGCGTACAACAGGGCGCCGAGGCCGTCTGCCATGAACAGGCCGACGAAGACGAGCCGCACCCATACGACGGGCAGCCCGAGATGCCCGGCGAGCCCCCGCGCCACGCCACCGAGCCAGCGTCCGTCGCTACTGCGGTAGAGCTTGCGCGGCGGCCGCGGTTCGACGAGTGGCGCTGCTGCGGCTTCCGGCATGCCAACGATGGTCACACGGCGGATGGGCCCGGGCATCAGGGTTCGCCCCGGAGACGCCCCTGATCTTCGGCCCCCGCGCAGGTCGAACGCCTCCCGGGCCCCGGCTCAGGGCCGATATCAGGGTCCGACCAGGGTCGTACCGACTGCCGCCGGGGCCGTCCGGCCGCCACCATGGACTCATGACAGATCACCAGCACGCCGCGGACGCCGTGCCCGACGGGGGCACCGCGCCCGACGCGGCCGCCCCGTCCTCCGGCGCCCGGGGCGCCGCAGGTGAAGAGCCTCGCGCGCACGGGCGTGCGGGCGCGCACCCGCACGGAGAACAGGGAGAGGAGCAGGACCGCGGCGAGGGACACGGAGGGCAGGGCGGAGGGCGGCAAGAAGGAGGCCGGGGCCTGGCGGGGGCGGGCGGGCGAGAGGACGCGCCGCTCACGGCCGAGGACACCCCCGACGGGTTCCGGCGCGACCGCCGGCACAAGACGCTCGCCGGGGTGTGCGCGGGTCTGGGCCGACAGTGCGACATGGACCCGGTGATCTTCCGGATCACGCTCGCCGTGCTCTCCGCGACCGGCGGCATCGGTCTCATCTTCTACGGCTTCGCCTGGCTCCTCGTCCCGTACTCCGACGAGGAACAGAACGAGATGCGCAAGCTGCTGACCGGCCGGGTCGACGGCCAGGCCCTCGCGGCCGTGCTCTTCGCGCTGGTCGGCTGCGGGGTCTTCCTGTCGATGCTGAACAACGGCAGTGTGCTGACCTTCGCCGTCGTCGTCTCCCTCCTCCTCGCCGGCGCCGGGTACTGGTCGCGGCACCGGGACTCCTCCGACCCCGACCCGCTGGCCGCGCAGGCCGTCGCCGACGCCCCGCCGGAAGCACAGGCGCCGCCGGTCCCGGCCGCCTACCCCTCGTGGTGGCGCGACCCCATAGTCAAGGACGGCACCCACTACGGAGGGACGGGCTATCTGTGGGGTCCGGGGGACCCCCGCGACCGGGACATCTCGGCGGCGATCAACGTCGGCCTGGGCGACCGCGGGAGAGACCGCGCGGAGATACGCGTCCCGCCGCGCCGCTCCCCCGCACCGCGCGGCCCTCGATGGACGGGCGGCTGGGTCTTTCTGCTCGCCGCGCTCATGTGCGGCGTCGTCACCCGGCTCACCTGGGACGACCACCCGCTCGGCACCAGTCTGCAGGCCGGCCTTGCGGCCGCGCTCATCGTGCTGGGCGCGGGCATCGCGGTCAGCTCCTTCCTCGGGCGCACCGGGCCCGGGTCGGTGTTCCTGGCGATCGTCACGGCGGGTCTGCTGGCCGGTTCGGCGGTCCTGCCGAAGGACGTCGGCACCCACTGGATCGACACGACCTGGCAGCCCACGACAGCGGCGCAGGTACGGGACGGGTACGACCTCGGCACGGGTGCCGGCACGCTGGACCTCTCCGGGCTGGACCTGGCCGAAGGACAGAGGGTGAGCACCAACGCCGAGGTGGGGGTGGGCCGGCTGCGGGTGATCGTGCCCCCGGACATACGGGTCAGGCTGACCGTCGACGTGGGGCTGGGTGACATCCGGTTGCCGGGCGAGGACAAGGAGGACGTGGACGTGGAACCGGGCAAGCACAGGTCGGTGACCCTGGCGCCGGTGTCGGGCACCAAGGACGCCGGGACGCTCGACCTCGACCTCCAGGTCGGAATGGGCCAGGCGGAGGTGACCCGTGCTGCGGCATGAGTTCCAGCCCGGCAGGCTGGTCGCCGGTGCCTGCTTCACCCTCGCGGGTGTCATCTACGCGGGCGACGCGGGAGGCCTCTGGGAGACGCCCTGGTTCGTGATCATCCCGGTGGTCGTGGCCGGCCTCTGTCTGGCCGGGGCGACGGGTGCGGTCACCCGGTCCATACGCAGACGCCGCGGGCCGGGCCGCGGCGCCCCCACCGCCGTCGAGGGTGCGGACAGACCCGTCTGAGCCACGGCCCAGGCCGTCGCCCGTCGTCGCCGCGGGTCCGCCGTCACCGCGGCTGCACCCTCACTCAGGGGGCTATTCCAGGGCGCCCCTGCGCTGGCGGCGCCGGCTACGCCAGGCGGAGTCCAGGGAGAGATAGGGGGCGCCCGCGAGGACGAAGGGGAGCCAGGCCATCAGGTAGATCAGGTCGTTGCCGTAGTAGTACGGGTCCGAGGCCCAGCTCACCGTCAGCCAGAGAGAAAGGGAGATCAGCGCGCCGCCGAGGGCTGCGAGGCGGGTGAGGAGGCCCAGCAGGGCACCGATGCCGACGGCGAGTTCACCGAGCGCGATGGCGTAGCCGAAGCCGACCGGGTTCTTCAGTGCCAGGTCGACCAGCGCGGGGATGGCGGAGGAGTCACGGACGGCACGCATGGTGTCGCCGATCGAACCGGCGCCGCCGTCCTTCATGAAGGCACTGTCGGTGAGCTTGTCGAGGCCTGCGTAGATGAAGGTGACGCTGAGAAAGATACGCAGGGGAAGGAGGGCGTACTTGGTGGCGGTGTCCCGCCAGCCCCGGCCGCCGCCGTCGAGATAAGGGGGATAGGTGTCCGTCCGCATGCCATGACTCATCGCCCGTGCCGCCTCTCGCCCTGAGTGGTGGGACCCCTCAACAGACCATACGTACGAAATGCGGGGTGTGCTCAACTGTTTGCACGAGCTCCGCGATCCTTCGGTTCACTCCGTACGCCCTGTTCACTGCGGCTGCCGGTTGCCGGCGTACCGGCACAGCCGAAGCCTCGGTCAGCCGGCCAGTCAACTGACTCAGCCAGTCAGCCAGTCAGCCGGTCGAAGAGTCAGAGCCCGGGCGTTGCCATGGCCGATCCTCGCTGTCAGTCGGTGATGTCGATTTCGTAGCGGTTGGTTTCCACGCCCGCTGCGGTGACGACCTGGACCTCCACCCGGCCGGGTTCCACGTCGGCGGGGACGGGGACGGTGAGGACGGCGTCGGTGGGGTTGTCGAAGCCGCCGGTGACCGGGACGAGGGGGACATGGACGTGGACCGGGCCGATACGGACGACCATGCGGGAGAGCCAGTCTGCGTTCTGGGCGCCGGGCGGGACGAAACCGGCGCCGCGGATCTCGATGTCGTCGCCGGTGCGGATGGGGGCGTCGAGGTCGCCGGCCTCGCGGGAGCGGACGATGGAGAGGATCACGGGGCGGCCGCCCTCGGCGTACTTGCCGGCGAGGTAGGTCGCGGCGGAGATCAGGACGACGACGGCCAGCCCCCAGGGCAGGTCGGGGAGCTGGTCGGGGCGGCGGGCGAGGCGGACCGCGGCGAAGGCCAGGGCGACGGCGCTGATCACGACGTACTGGATGTCGGCGAAGGTGCCGCGGCCGGAGTCGTCGGTGAGGAGGTCGGCCGCCCGAGGCCGGTGGGCGCGCACCTTCTGGAGGCGCTGGCCCAGGACACGCAGGCCGACCACCCGGCGGACCAGGACGGCGATGCCGCAGACCACCGCGAGAACGGTGACCACGCCGGCCCCGCGGGCGAGGTCGAGGCCGGAGAGCAGGGCGTCGCGTTCGGTGTGGCCGGAGGCGGCGGCGAGCCGGCCGGCCAGGACGAGCACCGCGTAGGCGACGAGGAGGACCCAGGCGGCGGCCACCGCGCGGGAGGTGGAGAGGCGGTTGTCCTCGCCGATGACGGGAGCGAGCGCGCCGCCGCGGGCGCGATGGAACCAGGAGGCGGTGGTGAGGGCGCCGGCCACGACGAGGGCGGCGAGGAGTCCGGCGGTGCGGGCCGAGGTCCAGCCCGCGCCGATCGCGGTCAGGGACTGGCCCAGGAGGAGGACGACGACGGTGCCCCAGACCGTGACGGCCGTGCGCAGCCAGAGGCGGGAGAGCCAGGCCTCGCCCTCGGCGCGGGCGCGTTCGGCGACGAGTTCCGCGGACTGGGCGAGTTCCTCGGAGACCCACTGCCGGGAGGCCGAGGCGGAGTGCGCGACGGCGGCCGGGAGACCCTGTCCGGCGGCGAACTCGTCGCGTTTGAGCAGGAACGCGGCGACGGCGCGCCGGTGTCCCTCGCGGGCGCCGTGCGGGCAGTCCCCGCAGGCGCAGCCGCCGTCGTGTGCGCCTGTTCCCATACCCGGGTTCGCTCCCTGTCTCGCCTCCTGCACCGCCACGTCCGACGCCCGCCTTCCCCGTGACCCGAACGGGCGGCAGTCCCGGAATGACCCGATTTGGACCCCCGGCGCCGCCCTGCTGACAACTCCCCCGTGATGACAGCGAATTGTGCCTTACCGCATATCGTCCGGGTTCGGCAGGTCTGGTCAGGGCGGGTGAAGGAGGCGGGGGCCGTGTTGACCCTGCTGCGAGAATTTGCGTATGGCCGAGATCATCCAGCGTGACGGGACCTGGGCCTTCGACGGCACGACGGTCCGGATCACGCCGGGGCTGCACCGCTCCGTGCCGCTGTTCCGACAGACGTACGGGGAGATCGCCGTGCCGCTGGAGGCGGTCGCGGGGATCTTCTACGAGCCGGAGCGCAGGCGGGGGCGGCTGCGGATGCGGCTGCGGGAGGGCGCGGATCCGCTGTTGCAGGCGACGGGCGGGCGGCTGCCCGAGGCTGCGGATCCCTATCGGCTGGCGGTGGACGTGGACCGGTCGGGGGTCGCCGAGTACGTGGCGGAGGAGATCCGGCACGCACTGTTGCTCGACCAGGTTCCCAAGGAGCCCACGAAGGCGTATCTGTTGCCGGGGCCGCCGGTTCCGGTGTCGGTGCGTTCCTCGGACGGGACGGTCTCGTTCGACGGTACGCAGGTGCGGATCGACTGGGCGGACACCTCGGACCGGGTGAAGCGGGCGACGGGGCCGCGGATCATCGCCATGGGTGATCTCGTGCAGGTGGAGTGGCTGCCGAACTCCGGGTACGAGGACGGCTTTCTGCGGTTCGTGACGCGGGAGACGGTGTTCTCGAAGCTGCCGGCGGAGAAGGACCCGTACGCGCTGGACCTGTGGGGCAGTGTGCGCCGGGATCTGCTGACCGCGCTGGTGGCGACCGCGGTGACCGCGCGGCTGCCGCACCCCTCCGTGCAGGTGGACGCCGAGGGGCCTCGGCGCCCGCACCGGCCCGCGGTGTCCGTCCCGGCGCAGGCCGACCACCACGACATACTGCTGCGGCGGCTGCGCGAGCTGGGCGAACTGCACCGGGACGGGGTGCTCACGGAGGAGGAGTTCTCGATGACGAAGGCCGTGATACTGCGCGGCTTCCAGGAGCCGGTTTAGCTCAGCAGGTCGGGTTCGCTTCGGCTGATGTCCTGCCACAGGGGCTGGTAGTTGATCCATGCCACCAGGTCGCCGCCGAGTTGTTCGCGGGTGGCGACCGCCGCCCGGTGGTCGATCAGGAGGGGGCGGCCGGCCGCGCGGGCGGTGAGCTGGACCTGACTGGAGCGTTCCATGGAGAGGAACCACCAGGCCGCCGCGTCGACTGAGTCACCGACGGTGAGCAGTCCGTGGTTGCGCAGCACGAGCGCCTTGCGGGAGCCGAGGGCGTTCGCGATGCGCCGGCCCTCCTCGGCGTCGACGGCGACGCCGGTGTAGGCGTCGTAGAGGGCGTGGTCCTCGTAGAAGGCGCAGCTCTCCTGGCTGATCGGGTCGAGGAGTTCGCCGAGGGCGGCCAGGGCCCGGCCGTGCACGGAGTGGCAGTGGGCGACGGCGACGACGTCGGGGCGGGCCGCGTGGACCTGGGCGTGGACGGTGAAGGCGGCCTGGTTGACGTGGTAGCGGCCCTCGACGACCTGCCCGTCGGAGTTGGCGAGAACCAGATCACTGACGGTGATGTGCTTGAACGGCATCCCGAACGGGTTGACCCAGAAGCAGTCGCTGAACTCGGGGTCACGCGCGGTGATGTGGCCGGACACCCCGTCCTCGAAGCCGAGCCGCCCGAAGATCCGTACCGCGCCCGCCAGGCGTTCCTTGCGGTGCCGGCGCTCGTCCTCGACCGAGTCGTGCATCGGCGGCATGGCGAACTGCAGCCGGTCGGTGGGCAGCGGGGCAGGCGGCGTGGGCCCGGGCATCGGTCCTCCAGCACTGGTGGGTGTACGGGCGGAAGTTACCGTCGGTCAGCGCAGGAGAACAGGCTTGTTATGTAAAGATGACGTGCGGCGCCGGAACGCGACACAAAACACGCCAGTGGGTGTCCGGTATCGGGGTCACACTCGGGGCATGGCATCGAACTGGGCGGCGTTCGCCGCGGCGGAACCGGAGCTCGCGAAGACCGCGGAGGAGCGTTTCGGCGCCTTCACGCATCACGTCCTGGCGACCCTCCGTCGGGACGGTTCTCCGCGCACCTCGGGCATCGAGGTGCGGTTCCTCTCCGGAGAGCTGTGGCTCGGCATGATGCCGGGCTCGCTCAAGGCGCTGGACCTGCGGCGCGACCCGCGGTTCGCCCTCCAGGTCAACCCGGGCGACGGCACCGGGATGGGCGGTGGTGACGTGCGGATCGCCGGGCGGGCGGTCGAGGTCGACGATCCGCGGGTCAAGGGCGCCTACGTGAAAGAGGTGGAACCGCCGGAGCCGTTCCACCTCTTCCGTACCGAGCTGACGGAGGTCGTGCGGACCTCTGTGGAGGACGAGACGTATCTCGTCGTCCAGGTCTGGAAGCCCGGTGAGCCCGTACGCGTCATCAAGCGCAGGTAGCCGTCGACGCAGCCGGTCGAGCGGCGGCTACTCCCACTCGATCGTGCCCGGCGGCTTGGAGGTCACGTCGAGGACGACGCGGTTGACGTCACGCACCTCGTTGGTGATCCGGGTGGAGATCTTCGCGAGGACGTCGTAGGGCAGGCGCGACCAGTCGGCCGTCATGGCGTCCTCGGAGGAGACCGGGCGCAGGACGATCGGGTGGCCGTAGGTGCGGCCGTCGCCCTGGACGCCGACGCTGCGGACGTCCGCGAGCAGGACGACCGGGCACTGCCAGATCTCGCGGTCGAGTCCGGCGGCCGTCAGCTCCTCGCGGGCGATGGCGTCGGCGTCGCGGAGCAGGTCGAGCCGCTCCTTGGTGACCTCGCCGACGATGCGGATGCCCAGTCCCGGCCCGGGGAAGGGCTGGCGCTGGACGATCTCCTCCGGCAGGCCGAGCTCCTGGCCGACCATCCGGACCTCGTCCTTGAAGAGCTTGCGCAGCGGCTCGATCAGCTTGAACTCGAGGTCCTCGGGGAGGCCGCCCACGTTGTGGTGGGACTTGATGTTGGCGGTGCCGGTGCCGCCCCCGGACTCCACGACGTCGGGGTACAGGGTCCCCTGGACGAGGAACTCCACCGCCGGACCCTCGTCGGCGATGATCTCGGCCTGGGCCTGCTCGAAGACACGGATGAACTCGCGGCCGATGATCTTCCGCTTCTCCTCGGGGTCGGAGACACCCTTGAGGGCGGTGAGGAAGCGCTCCTCGGCATCGACGACGACCAGCTTCACGCCGGTCGCGGCCACGAAGTCCTTCTCGACCTGCTCGGTCTCGCCCTTGCGCATCAGGCCGTGGTCGACGTACACGCAGGTCAGCTGGTCGCCGATGGCCCGTGCCACGAGGGCGGCCGCCACCGCGGAGTCCACGCCGCCGGACAGGCCGCAGATCGCACGCCTGTCCCCGACCTGCTCGCGGATGGCGGCGACCTGCTCCTCGATGACGTTCCCGGTGGTCCAGTTCGGCTGGAGACCCGCGCCGCGGTAGAGGAAGTGCTCCAGGACCTGCTGGCCGTGGGTGGAGTGCATGACCTCGGGGTGGTACTGGACGCCGTAGAGCTTCTTCTCGTCGTCCTCGAAGGCGGCGACCGGGACGACGTCCGTGGACGCGGTGACGGAGAAGCCCTCGGGGGCGGCGGAGCAGGCGTCGCCGTGCGACATCCAGACGGCCTGTTCGGCGGGGGTGCCCTCGAAGAGGGTGGAGGACGCCTTCGACACGTGCAGGTCCGTACGGCCGTACTCGCGGGCGCCGGTGTTGTCGACCGTGCCGCCGAGGGTCTGTGCCATCAGCTGGAAGCCGTAGCACATGCCGAAGACCGGGACGCCGGCCTCGAAGATCTCACGGTCGAGGCGGGGTGCACCCTCCTCGTACACGGACGAGGGGCCGCCGGAGAGGATGATCGCCGCCGGGTTCTTGGCGAGGATCTCCGCGACCGGCATGGTGCTCGGCACGATCTCGCTGTATACCCGGGCCTCGCGGACTCGACGGGCGATGAGCTGGGCGTACTGCGCGCCGAAGTCGACGACCAGAACGGTGTCGGGGGTGGCGGCAGCGGGAGTCGCTGGTGACACGGGAGCCTTCCGGCGGTGGGGCGGGGGTCTGTGTTTGCCGCCGATTCTACCGAGGCGGCCGTCCGGGTGGCCCCGCTCCGTCCTGTGGCATACTCGGCCCCATGCTCACGCACCCGGCCTTCCTCTTTACCTATGGCACCCGGCCCACCGGCTGCCATGGTCGTGCTGCTTGAGCAACTGACGAGCGACTTCCCCAGGCGCCCCGGGCCGACAAGGTCCGGGGCGCCTGGCGTTCGTCCGGACCCTGCCGCTCCGGGGCACGCCTCCTACCCGATCAGGAGCCCCCATGACCGCCCTCGACGTGACCGGCGCCCGTACCTCCGAGGCCGCCGACGTGATCTCCGGTGCCCGTGAGCGCATCGACGCCCTCGACGACCGGATCATCGGTCTGATCCAGGAACGGATGGCCGTGTCCGCCGTCATCCAGGAGGCCCGGATCACCTCCGGCGGCCGGCGGGTGAACCTCTCCCGCGAGATGGAGGTCCTCGGCCACTACAGCGACGCGCTGGGCAGGCCGGGTACGGCTCTGGCGATGACGCTGCTGGAGCTGTGCCGGGGTCGCATCTGAGTTCGGGACGCCTCTCACCCGTACGGCGCGTGACCGCCGTCGGCGGGTTTCGTTGGTCCCGGTGTCCGTTCCAGCCAGGGGCGGGCCCGGAGAACCACGCGTGGCTCACTGGAGCGATGAGGCGGACGGATCGTGCCGTGCGTCGTGGGACCTCGCTCCAGGAAAGTGACCGGACGGCAGGGGACAGCAGCCCGGTCACCCAAGAGAACGGCCGGCCTCGGGGACGCCCGGGGCCGACCGGCGGAAAATGCAAAAATGCACGAGGCTGGGTCAAACGGTTGCGGGCGCCGCGTTCATCCAGCACGATGCGTAGAAAGCCCCAGCACTCCAAGTCCCCTCTCGGGCAGCCGTATTGCGCGCATTGTCCCGCTCGACTGCCAGAGGTATAGACCATTGAGCGGCGCAACCCCCCGGCGCCGCTTCCCAGGCACCGGCGCTGCCCTGACGCCGGTGCTGACGGTAAGAAGGGCCCCGCGGATCCGTCCCGCGGGGCCCTTCTTCTTTTCTCGCGCATCCCTCGCGCATCCCTCGCGCATTCCTTGTTCGCGCACGGCTCACAAGCCCCGGGAAGTTGTGACGCAGATCACATAAGAATCCTGTGAGGGCAGAACAACTCTTCACAGGGTTCGCGGGTCACACCTACCGAAACAAGGGTCACAACCCGCGCCCCACATTCGCGGAAGACCTCCCCCAAACCCACCGTCTTCCGAGGTCTTCATGAAGCTTCCCCGCACTCTGGTCACCGCGGCGGCGACGGCCGCCCTGGTGCCGCTCGCCCTGCTGTCCGCGCACACCGCGTTCGCGGAGGAGACCGGGTCGCCGTCGGCCGACACTTCGGAGTCCCAGAGTTCGTCCCCCTCGACGTCCGAGTCGGAGAGCACGGGGGCGTCCGCCTCCTCGTCGGACACCTCGTCGCCCTCGGCCGCGGGGTCGCAGAGCGCGAGCGGCTCGGCGTCGTCGTCCGCCTCGTCGTCCGCCTCGTCCTCGGCCTCGTCCTCCGCCTCGTCGTCCTCGAGTGCCTCGGCCAGTGCGAGCGAGGACCCGTTCGACCCGGTCACCGACTGCAAGTCGATGGACTGGGACGACACGATCAGCGCCACGATCGACGGACTGCCGAGCAAGATCGTCGCCGGTTCCGGCTGGCATGACTTCAAGTACGTCGTCGCGAACGACTCCGACGCCGATCTGAAGAACGTGTACATGGCCACGCTGATGGAGTACGACGACGACACCGACGCGTTCCTGTCCGACGGTCTCGCCGTCATCCAGGTCAAGGAAGACGGCAAGTGGACCAACGCCTACCAGGACTCCTTCGACGACGGGGACGGCGGCACGGTCAACATCAGCAGCTCGTTCGTGGCGCTGCTCGACGAGCTCAAGCAGGGTGACTCCGCGACCTTCGACCTCCGGGTGAAGGTCAAGGCGTCGGCGCCGGCCGGCTCCTCGATCGCGCTCAGCGAGGCCGTCTACGCGGGCGAGGACGGCGGCTGCCACGTCACCGGTGACGTGTACGACGTCAGCATCCTCGCCGCGGGCAGCAACGCGACAGGCTCCGGCGACGCGAAGCCGAACGGCGACAAGCCCACCGGCGGCCCCAAGCCGCAGGGCAGCGCCAAGCCGATCAGCGGCAGCCTCGCCTCGACCGGCTCCGACTCCTCGCTCCCGATGATCGGCCTGATCGGCGGGGTCACCGTCGTCGCCGGTGCGGGCGCGGTGTTCGCGGCCCGGCGCCGCAAGACCGGCGCGCATGCGTAACACCTGAGGACCAGCGAAAGGGACCTGCGCTCGGAGGGGGGCACAGGTCCCTTTCGCTTGCCCTCTGCGCTCGTCCGTCCCCTTGCCCCTTGCCCCTTCGCCTGCGCAGCGGGCTACCGGGCTACTTCTTCGGCGGCACCGTCGGCGTCCCCAGGAACGGCAGCCGCAGCGCGCCGAACGCGTCCGCCGGGACCCCGGGCTCGCGCGGCTCCACCGGCTTCAGCCGCTCGTACGCCGCTCCCTGCGCCGGACGCGGGTCCGCCTCGCCCTTGTTCGGCCAGTACGACATCGCGCGCTCGGCCTGGGCGGTGATGGTGAGCGACGGGTTCACGCCCAGGTTCGCGGAGACGGCGGCGCCGTCGACGACGGAGATGCCGGGGTGGCCGTAGAGGCGGTGGTACGGGTCGATGACGCCGCTCTCGCGGGAGTCCCCGATGGGGCAGCCGCCGAGGAAGTGGGCGGTGAGCGGGGTGCCCATCAGCTCGCCCACGTTGGAACCGGCGAAGCCGTTGATGTCGGCCGCGATCGCCGTGGCGGCCTCCGAGGCGGCCCTGATCTGCTTGGGGTTGGGGGCCCCGTGGCCCTGGCGGGCGGTGAGCAGGCCCTTGCCGACGCCGTCCGTCTTCAGGTACGTCGTCAGCGAGTTGTCCAGCGACTGCATCACCAGGCCGATGATGGTCCGCTCCGACCAGCGTCGGTTGGAGAGCGAGCGCAGCACCAGAAGGGGGTGGCGGGCGGCGTTCGCCAGCCAGCCCGCCACTCTCGACGAGCCCTCCGCGTACGGCACCTGGAGGATCGACAGACCGCCCATCGAGTTGGAGCCCTTGCCGTAGCGGACGGGCTCGATATGGGTGTCGGCGTCCGGGTGGACGGAGGACGTGATGGCGACGCCACGCGTGAAGTCGGCCTTCGCCAGGCCGGTCGCCCTGCGGTAGCGGCGGTCGTCGGTCTGGGCGCCGACCAGGGCCTCCGAGTTGGTGCGGGTCAGCTCGCCGAGCCGGTCGGAGAGGTGGGGGAGCCGACCGCTCGACTTCATGCGGTGCAGCAGGGTCTGGGTGCCGTAGGTGCCGGCGGCGAGGACGACGCGGCGGGCCTTGAAGATCCGGCCCTTCGACCTGCGGCGGTCGTCGGTCGGCAGGGTGGCGACCGCGTAGCCGCCCCGCGAGTCGTCCGTGACCCACACCGCCGTCGTCATGGGGTGCACCACCGCGCCCGCCTTCTCGGCGAGGTAAAGGTAGTTCTCGTTGAGGGTGTTCTTCGCGCCGTGCCGGCAGCCGGTCATGCACTCGCCGCACTCGGTACAGGCGTTGCGGGCGGGACCCGCGCCACCGAAGTAGGGGTCCGCGACCTCTTCACCGGGCGCCGCCTTCGCCTCCCCCTCGGCGTCCTTGCCGTCGCCGAAGAACACACCGACCGGCGCCATGTGGAAGGTGTCGCCGACGCCCATCCGCTGGGCCGCCGCCTTCAGATGGACGTCGGAGGGAGTCATGGTCGGGTTGAGCCGTACGCCGAGCATGCGGCGCGCCTGGTCGTAGTACGGCTTCAGCTCCTCCTCCCAGTCGGTGATGTCCCGCCACTGGGGGTCGTCGAAGAAGGCCTTCGGCGGGACGTAGAGGGTGTTGGCGTAGTTGAGGGAACCGCCGCCGACGCCCGCGCCGGCCAACACCATGACGTTGCCGAGGAGATGGATACGCTGAATGCCGTAGAGGCCGAGCCTGGGGGCCCAGAGGTAGTTCTTCAGGTCCCAGGAGTTCTTGGGGAGGGTGGCGCGGGTGAAACGGCGGCCCGCCTCCAGGACACCCACCCTGTAGCCCTTCTCGGTCAGGCGCAGGGCGGTCACGGAGCCGCCGAAGCCGGATCCGACGACGAGGACGTCGTAGTCGTAGGCGTCGGAGTCGTGGACGTCCGAGTCGTGGGCGTCGGAGTCGTAGGTGTCCTGGGGCACGTGCTCTCCTCGTCGAGAACGGGTGGACTGAGGACCAGGGCCCTGGCTGCATTGCCTGGCGCAGCCGGAATTGCCTAGCGCAGCCGGAGTGCCTTCATCACGCGCAGGCTGGTGCTCATGAACGCCGCGTACTTCTCGTCGTCCATCCCCAGGGCCGGGGCCATCGGCAGCAGACGCTGCTGGGCCACCGTCTGGGCCTCCGTGTACTTGAGGATGCCCTCGGAGCCGTGGCGGCGGCCGAGGCCGGAGTCCTTCATGCCGCCCATCGGGGACTGGACGCTGCCGTAGGCGGGGGCGTAGCCCTCGTTGACGTTGACCGTGCCGGTGCGCAGGCGGGCGGCGACCTCGCGGCCGCGGCGGCCGTCCTTCGTCCAGACGGAGGAGTTGAGGCCGTAGGACGTGGAGTTGGCGAGGGCGATCGCCTCCTCCTCGGTCTTGAAGCGGTAGACCGAGACGACCGGGCCGAAGGTCTCCTCGCCGCACACGGACATCGGTTCGGTGACGCCGTCGAGGATGGTCGGCTCGTAGAAGTAGGGGCCGATGTCGGGGCGGGCGGTGCCGCCCGCGACGACCCTCGCGCCCTTGGCGACGGCCTCCTCGACATGGCGGGTCACGGTCTCCAGCTGTCGCGGGCCGACCAGGGAGCCCATGTCGGCGCCGTAGGCGAGGGAGTTGCCGAGGCGCATGCCCTTGGTGCGGGTGACGAAGCGGTCGAGGAAGGCGTCCGCCACCGACTCGTGGACGTACAACCGCTCGATGGAGATGCAGAGTTGTCCGGCGGAGGAGAAGCAGGCACGGATCGCGCCGGCCGCCGCCTTCTCGATGTCGGCGTCCTCCAGGACCAGCATGGCGTTCTTGCCGCCGAGTTCGAGGGACACCCCGACCAGGCGGGCCGCCGCACCTTGCGCGACCTCGCGCCCCGTGCGGGTGGAGCCGGTGAAGGAGACGTAGTCGGCGTGGCGGACGACCTCGGGGCCGACGACGGGGCCCTCGCCCAGGACGACCTGGAAGACGTCGGCGGGCAGGCCGGCCTCGACGAGCAGGTCGCGGGCCCACAGCGCGGTCAGGCAGGTCTCGGTGTCCGGCTTCATGACGACCGCGTTGCCCGCGACGAACGCGGGGAGCGCGTCGCCGACGGACAGCTCCAGCGGGTAGTTCCAGGGGGCGATCTGGCCGACGACACCGCGCGGGTGGCGCAGCTCGGTGACCTTCGTGAGGGTCGGCATGGCGCCGGCGTGACGCTTCGGCCTGAGGTAGGCGGCGGCCCGGCGGCCGTAGTGGCGGGCGGCCACGGCGACGGCCTGCACCTCCTCGTGGGCGTGCAGCCGCGCCTTGCCGGTCTCCAGCTGGATCAGGTCGAGGACCTCGGCCTGGCGGGCCAGGACCAGGTCGTGGAAGCGCAGCAGGACGGCGGCGCGCTCGCGGACGGGCGTGCGCGCCCACACCGCCTGCGCGGCACGGGCCGCCTCGAAGGCCTTGAGGACGTCCTCGGGGGTGGACTCGGGCAGGTCGGCGAGCTTCTCGCCGGTGAACGGCGTGTGGTTCGCGGTACGGCCGGAGCCCACGACGCCCTTGGTGAGCTGGGCGACGAGCTGGGGGGTGACCACGTCGGCGGCGGTGCGGACGCCGGCGGGGGCGGGAGCGAGGGGGTTGGTGCCGGCGGGGGTGGTCTTGGTACCGGTCGTTTCCGGGGCCTGCGAGTCCGTCATGAGCCGCAGGGTATGCCGCGAGGGGAACTTTGGGTACCCGCCGGTAACGGGATTCACGGACCGCACACACGACGCCAGTGTTCACTGGCAACGAACCCGCTGATCAGGGCGTTGTGTCCGGGGCCGCCCGGTCACCGGCCGGCAGCCCGGTGATCGCCGTACCGCCGGTCTGCTCCAGGCCGGCGGCACCGGGCCAGGCGCCGGTGCCGAGCAGCGCGGTGAGGACGGCGAGGGAGAGGGTGCGGGGGCCGAGGATGCGGCGTATCAGGGAGGGCTCCGGACCGGCGGGCGGCACCGGTGCGGCCGGGGCGGACACCTGGGGCGGTGCTGTGCGTCGGAGCGGCTCCGGCTCGGTGACCGGGTGCGGCGCCGGCCCGCCCTGCCTCTGCGCTCCCTCCCCCGCCACCGTCTCCAGCCGCGCGGCGACCTCCGCGGCCTCCGGGCGCTGTTCCGGGGTGTGGGAGAGGAGTCCGGATATGAGGGGGCCCAATGGCCCCGCGCTCGGCGCCTCCGGCGTCGTACGGCGCAGTGGCGGGCGGCCCTCCACGGCGGCGTGCAGCAGGGCGCCGAGGGACCACAGGTCGGAGGCGGGTCCGGCGCCGCGGCCGGACATGCGCTCGGGGGCGACGAACTCCGGCGGCCCGGTGAACCCACCGCCCGCGGCGAGCGCCTCCTCCCCCTCCCCCTGGGGGTGGGCGATCCCGAAGTCGGTGAGGACGACGCGGACGCTGTCGCGTTCGAGCAGGACGTTCGTGGGCTTCACATCGCGGTGGACGATGCCGACCGCGTGCGCGGCGCGCAGCGCGCCCAGCACGGCGAGTCCGATCCGCGCGGCCTCGGCCGGATCGAGGGGCCCGCGGGCGAGCACCTCGTCGAGGGACTCGCCGCGGATCAGTTCCATGACGATCCAGGGCAGTCCGCCCTCGACGTCGGTCCCCTCCACCACCACGTCGTGGATGGTGACGGCGGACGGATGGTCGACCCGGGCCGCGGCGCGGGCCTCCCGGTGGAGGCGGTGGGCGGCCCTGCGGTACTCCTCGTCCTCCGGCTCACCGGGCAACCGGGGCTGCTTCACGGCGACCTGGCGGTCCGCGAGTTCGTCGTGGGCCCGCCAGACGGTGCCGGTCCCGCCGGAGCCGATACGTTCCAGCAGCCGGTAACGGCCGCCGACCGTACGGCTCTTGGCACCTCCGCTGTCACCGTCGTCGCTCATCCCTCATGACTACCTTGCGGGGCGCCCGCTTGTCGACGCGGCGCCGGCGGTGTGACGCGGAAGCCCGGCCGGCGGTTGAGGTTCCCGGGGACTTCACACGTATCCCCTGACGACCGAGCTCCGCCTCCCACCAGGAGAACGTGACGATGTCCGATCCCACCGTCTCGGTGATCATCGCCGCCTACAACGCGATGCCCTACCTGACGAACTGCGTCACGTCCGTGGCCGAACAGAGCATCGGCGCGGAGCGGCTGGAGATCATCGTCGTGGACGACGGCTCCACCGACGGCACCCGCAAGGAGCTCGACCGGCTGGCCGAGGACCATCCGGGCCTGCTGCGCGTCTTCCACCAGGAGAACTCGGGCGGCCCCTCGGCGCCCCGCAACAGAGGACTGGACCACGCCCGGGGCGAGTTCGTGTTCTTCCTGGACGCCGACGACCATCTGGGCCCCGAGGCCCTGGAGCGCATGGTGGCGATGGCCGAGGAGAACGGCACGGACGTCGTCCTCGGCAAGGTGGTCGGCGTCGGCGGGCGCGGCGCGCCCACGTCCATGTTCCGGAGCAACCAGCCGAGGACGGACGTCTTCTCCTCGCGGGTGTACTGGACGCTCAACCCGATGAAACTGTTCCGCCGGTCCCTGCTGGACCGGCTCGGCCTGCGTTTCCCGACGGACCTGAGCATCGGTGAGGACCAGCTCTTCGTGGGCCCCGCCTACCTCCACGCCGACGGCATCTCGGTCCTCGCGGACTACGACTGCCTGTACTGGGTGGAGCGGGAGGACTTCGGGAACATCACGATCCGCACCGGCGGCACCGAGCCCCGGCTGACGTTCCTGCCGCGCGTGGTCGACATGCTCCTCGAGAGCGTGCCGGCCGGACCCGGCCGCGACCATCTGGCGCACCGCCATCTGACCGTCGAGGTGCAGCAGTTGCTCGACCATCTGCCGGCCGAGCCGCGCGCCCGGCAGGAGAAGGCCCTCGCCCGGCTCACCGACATCCTCGCCCCGCTGTGGCACGAGGGCATGAACGACCGGCTTCCGGCCCTGGCGCGGCTGCGCCTCCATCTCGTCCGGCACGGCATGGTCGACGAACTGCTGGAACTCCTGGCGTACGAACGGGAGTCGGCGCGGAGCAAGGCCCCCGTCCCGCTGCTCGTGGACGGCGGACGCGCCTACGCCCGCCACCCGTTCCTGCGCGACCCGCTCCGGGCGGTTCCCGACGAGGTCTACGACGTCACGGACACGTTGAGCGTCCGCCACCACGTCGAACGGGCCGAACTGCGCGGCACGACACTGCATCTGTCGGGCTACGGCTACCTGCACCAGGTGGCGACCCTGGACGTCGGCACGGAGCTCCTGCTGCGTGAGCGCGACAGCGGGGTGGAGCACCGGCTGCCGGTCACGCACACCGCCACCCCCGGGCTCAGGGAGGACGAGGACGGCGTCGTCTACGACCGGGCCGGTTTCACGGCCGCCGTGGACATCGGTACCGCGGCCGGCGGCGAGCCGCTCGGGGACGGGCTGTGGGACATCTCCCTCGTCGTCGGAGCGCAGGGCCTGTCCCGTGCCGTGCGTATCGGCAGCAAGCGGGACCGGCGGCTGAGCGGCCGGGCCGAGACCCGGTTGGTGACGACGGCCGGGAGTCTGCGCGCCGTGACCCTCTACACCACCAAGCCGTACGGCAATTACACCCTCGACCTGGGCGAACGCAAGCACAAGGTCACCTCGCGGGTGACCGTGGCCTCGGTCCGCTGGTCGGCGAGCCGTCCGACGGAGCTGGTGATCACGGGGCGGACCAGGCTGACGGGATGTCCCGAGGCCGGTCTGACGGCGGTCCTCACGGGGTCCGACGGCACCACGCGGACCCTCCCCGCCGTCCGCACCCCGTTCACCGACCTGTTCACGGTACGGCTGCCGGCCCCCGAACTGCCCGAGGGCACCTGGACCGGGCAGCTCCGGCTCGCCGACTGGACCGTCCCCCTCCCCGCGCTGCCGAAGAAGCTCCCCGCGGCCAAGTGGCACCGGCACGGGCGGCCCTGGTTCGCGAAGCGGGCGGCGGCGCCTGGGGACGGCGGGACGTTCGGGCTGGAGGTGGCGAGGACCCGGCTGCTGAGGGCGGCCACGGACCGCCTGCGCCGCGCGGCGTAGCCCTCCCGCGCCGGCCCTCTCAGTCCTTGTCCAGGGCCAGGTTCGCCATCGCCGTACGGGCCACCTCCTGGCCGCGCCGGGTGAAGTCGCCCTTGCCGGGGTAGCCGATCATGAGCTTGTACATGTCGCCGGTACTGGACTTGTAGTACAGGATCCTGAGTTCGCGCGGGCTCGGGTCCTGGCTGTCGTCGGTGGTGTAGAAGACCGTGTTCGCGGCGGCGTCCCGGCCGTGGAACGTCTCGTCGTCGTCGGGCCTCGACCGCACTCCCTTCGGCATGTCGAGCTCGTAGCTGCCGGAGGCCTTGAAGTCCTGGTCGTCGGCGTACATCTCGGCGGTCGCGGAGGCCTTGATCTCCTTGGCCGTGTCCTCCGCCTTCCGCGTCACCAGCAGGACGACCGAGATCGCGCCGCTCGGGTCGGAGTAGGACACCCAGTGGCTCTTGTCCCGCTCCGGGTCGGGAATCTCGCGGACGTAGCTGCCGGGCACCGCGAGCGTCGCGGTGACGTCCTTCTCGTGGTGTTTCCTCCAGCCGTCCGGCAGCGGCCCGGCGAACGGGTCGGCGAGCACCAGGTACGCCGTCACCGCGGCCGCGACGACCACGGCCGACAGCCCGATCCACGCCGTACGGCCGAACCGGCGTCGCACGGCCGGCGTGCCGGCGCCCGTCACCGCCTGCGTCGGCTGCGGCGCCGGAGCCGGCTGCGGCGCGGGCGGGTTCGCGGCGGCCTCCAGCAGCGCCCGCACCCGCGCGGGGCCGGGGCGGCGCGCGGGGTCCTTGTCCAGCAGCCCGCCCACGACCTCGGCGAGCGGGCCCTGCGCGGCGGCGGGCGCGGCGGGCGTGGCGTTGACGACGGACTGGAGGGTGGCCGGCGTGTTGCTGCGGCGGAACGGTGACACGCCCTCGGTCGCCGCGTAGAGCACCACCCCGAGGGACCACAGGTCGGACGCCGGTCCCGGGCGCCGGCCCAGCACCCGCTCGGGGGCGATGTACTCCGGCGAGCCGACGAAACCGCCGGTGTCGGTCAGATTGGTCTCGCCCTCGATCTGGGCGATGCCGAAGTCGGTGAGGACGATCCGGTCGTGGCGGCCGAGGAGGATGTTGTCCGGCTTCACGTCCCGGTGCAGGATGCCCTCCGCGTGCGCGGCCTCGAGCGCGCCCAGTACCTCCAGGCCGACCCGCGCGGCCTCCCGCGGGCCGAGCGTGCCCTCCTGGAGGGCGCTGCCCAGCGACCGGCCGTGGACCAGCTCCATCACGATCCACGGCTGTCCGTCGACGACGGCGACGTCGTGCACGCCCACGACCGCAGGATGGTCCAGCCGGGCCGCCGCCCGCGCCTCGCGCCGCATCCGCTCGAACGCGGTGGCCCGTTCACGTTCGGGAAGGTGGTCCGGCACACGGGGTTCCTTGACGGCGACCTCGCGGTCCATCGCCTCGTCCTTGGCCCGCCACACCGTGCCCATCCCGCCGTGCCCGAGCTTGGCCAGCAGCCGGTAGCGGCCCGCGATCAGCCGCCCGACGCCCGGCTCCGGCGCCTCCGCCCCGGCCTGCGGAGGTACGGCCGCCCGCGGGTTCGGCGGTTGCAGAACATAACTCGTGGTCTCATCGGACTCGTGGCCGACACCCCCGTCGTGACTCATGGGTCCATCCATATCGCGCCAGGCAGGCCGGTATCCACCAGAGAAGTGCAACTACCCTGTCACGAACGTGTCGACGGCGACGTCGAAGTACTCCCGTGCCTCCCGCACCTTGCCGACCGGAGCCGACACCCACACGTCGTACATCCGGCCGCTCTCCTCCCAGCACAGGTCGTAGGTGTGCCGGGGGCCCTCCGCCGCGCTGAAGCCGTTCCAGGTGAACTCCCAGAAGGCGGCGGGGTGCCCGGCGTGCGTGGTGTCGGTGACCGTGCCGTCGTGGTAGCCGGGGTTGGTGTCCGGACCGTTCGCCGCCGCGCTCCGCATCACGGCCGACGGGCCGCCGGGCTCCGGGGCGACGATCTTGATGCCGAGCCGGAAGGTCTGCCCCGGTGACATGTAGAAGACCCGCTCCCCCTGCGGTACGCGCGTGAAGTCGTCCGGCACGGCGAGCGAGAACCCGGCGGGGTCGACGGCCGTGCGATAGCCGGAGGGGGCGGGGGCGTGGTCGGCCGAGGCGGGGTCGGCGGTGCGGCTGGCCGGGAGCGAGGAGGGGGCGGGCGTACCCGGCGCCGTCGCCCTGGGCGAGCCGCTCCCCGAGGACGACCCCGAGGACGACCCGGGCGTCGCCCCCGGCCCCGCCCCGGACGACGGTCCCGACGTCACGCTCGTCGACAGGCGGGTCGTGGGGGTCGTAGGGGCACCGCCCCCGCCGCCGTCCCGGTTCACCAGCAGCGCCGCCGCCGACACGCCGGCCCCGGCCATCGCAGCGACCAGCAGCCCGGCGATCAGCACGCCCCGCGTGGAGCGCTCCCGCGCCGCCTGGGCGGACTCGTCTTCCGGGTCGGACCGTGCGAACCGACCGGGCCGGGCGGGAAGCGCCGGCTGCCGCAGCGGTACGTCGGCCTGGGTCGGCGTGTACCCGGAGGTGACCGGCGGCGGGGTGCGCCCGGTGTCACGGAAGGCACTCAGCATCCGCTCCGCCTCCGCCGCGCCCAGCCGCCGTTCCGGATCCCGCTCGAGCAGCCCCCGCACGACGGGCAGCAGCGGCCCGGCCTGCGGGGGCGTGTTGATCTCGGCGAAGACCACGGCGTGCAGGATGCCGCCCAACGAGTCGCGGCGGAACGGGGACTCGCCGCTCAGCGCGGTGCACAGCAGAGCACCCAGCGACCACAGGTCGGACTCGGGGCCGGTGTGGGCGCCGGACATCCGCTCCGGGGCGGTGTACTCGGGCGAGCCCACGAACGAACCCGTCTCGGTGAGTGTGGTGGCGCCCGCGACCTGCGCGATGCCGAAGTCGGTGAGGACGACCCGGTCGCCGGCGCCCTCGAGCAGGACGTTCGCGGGCTTGATGTCCCGGTGCAGGACCCCGGCGGCGTGTGCCGCGCGCAGGGCGCCGAGCAGGGCGATGCCGATCCGGGCCACCTCGTCCGGGGCGAGCGGGCCGTGCTCGGCGATCCGGTCGGCGAGGGACCCGCCCTCGATCAGCTCCATGACGATGTAGGGGCGTTCGCCGTCCTCGACGACGTCGTGCACGACGATGATGTGCGGGTGGCTCAGCTGGGCGACGGCGCGGGCCTCCCGCAGGGTCCGGTCGCGCCGGCCGCGCGCCTCCTCCTCGGAGAGCGTGTCGTCCTGGGTCAGCTCCTTGACCGCGACACGCCGTCCGAGCAGTTCGTCCGTGGCGCACCACACCACGCCCATGCCGCCACGCCCGAGCCGCGTCTGAAGCCGGTAGCGGTCGGCGATGACCCGGACGGCTTCCCCCTCGGTCCCCATGGGCCCATCATGCCCCACCGGATGGCCCGGCTCCGGGTCGCCGACCGGCCAACCCCCCGTCAGGAGGCGTCGGGTTCCCGCCAGCTCTGCAGCACGGATGTGAACTGTTTGGCGGTCGTCGTCCAGTCCTTCGCGGGCGACGACATGTAGATGACGTACTCCGTGCCGTCGCGCGCGATGTACGTCTCCTCGATCGCCCGGCGCGGCCCGGGGAAGCCGTCCTTCGCGAGCGCGGTCCAGGTGTACTCCCACTCGGAGCCCGGGCGGTCGCGGTAGACGTTCTGTTCCAGGGTGACCGTCCGGTAGTCGACCAGCCGGTGGAGCTGGATCTCCAGATCCTTCTGGTGGTCGTACGGGACGGCGTAATCGGGGCTCTTGTCGATGGCGATGCGTACGAAGTGCAGGCCGCCGTCGGGCGAGTAGTCGACTTGCTGGAGGTCCCCGTCGTTCTGGAAGACGCTCCGCTCCCAGGTCTTGTCGGGGAGCGACAGCCCGAAGCCCAGCTCGTCGGATATCGGCACCCAGGACTCGGGGCCGGTGCCCTGTTCGACGGGCGTGTCGGTGGCACTGGGGCTCGCGCTCGGCGAGGCCGGGCCGGAGGCGGAGGAGGAGGGGGAGCCGGCGGTCTGCCGGCCCTCGTCCCACTTCTGCAGTGCCACCGCCGTGGCCCCGCCGACCAGCGCGGCGACGACGACCGCGAGCACGAGCGTGCGCAGGCGACGGCGGCGCGGAGGCGCCTGTCGGCCGACCGGGCCGACCGGGCCGATGGCGGTCGGGCCGGTGGGGCCGACGGGACCGGCGGCCCCCGGCACGGGCGCCGATCCCGCGGGCGCCATGGGCGCGCCGTACCCCGCTGGTACTCCGGGTCCTACGGGTGGTACTCCGGGTCCTACGGGTCCTACGGGTCCTACGGGTGCGCCGGCTCCCGTGGACGCCCCGGGAGGGTACGCCGTACCCGTACCCCCGGCGTACGAGACCCCCGTGCCCCCGGTGACCCCATTGCCCCCGGTGACCCCGGTCCCGCTCGTCCCCCCGTTCGTTCCGCCGAACTGGGTCGGGACGTAAGCCTGTGCCCCGCTCGGGCGGCGGCCCTCGGCCGCCTCGGCGAGGAGGTGCTCGGCCTCGGCGGTTCCCGGGCGGGTGGCGGGGTCCTTGCGCAGCAGGGCGGTGACGACGGGGCCGAGCGGGCCGGCGTACCGCAGGTCGGCGGCCTCCTCCTCGACGACGGCCTGCATGGTGGTCAGCGGCGAGGTGCGCCGGAACGGCGAGCGCCCCTCCACCGCCGTGTACAGCGTCGCGCCGAGCGCCCACAGGTCGGAGGACGGGCCGGGGTCCTGGCCCCGCACCCGCTCGGGCGCGAGGTAGTCCACGGAGCCGACGACCTCACCGGTCCGCGTGATCGTCGTGTCGCCCTCGATCTGGGCGATGCCGAAGTCGGTGAGCAGGACCCGGCCGTCGTGCGAGAGGAGCACGTTGCCTGGCTTGACGTCACGGTGCAGGACCCCGGCGGAGTGCGCGGCGCGCAGGGCGCGCAGCAGCCACAGGCCGATCCGGGCCGCCTCGGCGGGCTCGATGCGCCCTTCGTCCCTGACCGCGTCGGCCAGCGAACGCCCCTCGACCAGCTCCATCACGATCCACGGCCGGCCGTCGTGCTCCAGCACGTCGTGCACGGTGACCACGGCGGAGTGGTTGATCCGTGCGGCCGCGCGCGCCTCCGCCCGGGTCCGGGCGAGCAGGATCGCCCGGTCGCCCTCCGACACGTAGAGCGCGGCGGTCAGTTCCTTGATGGCGACCGCCCGGTGCAGCAACTCGTCGTGGGCGCGCCATACCCGGCCCATGCCACCACTGCCGATGGAGTCGGCGAGCCGGTAGCGGCCCGCGAGGAGCAGGCCCTGCATCTGATTCACGTTGCCCCGCAATGCTCTTGACAGGGTCAGCGTAAAGAACCGGGCCGCGTCCGGGAAACAAGGGGGGTCCCAAGGTGACAGCACTGTGACGCTTGTCGTTCTGTGTGGTGCGTGTTGTCAGCCGGTGTACTGGTAGGTAGCCGTCGCCTGCTCGTACAGCCGGGTGACCTCGTCGCGTTCGGCCTCGGGGCCGCGGACCTGTACGACGTGGTAGCGGCCGGCGATGAGGATCGCCAGGTTGCGGACGTACAGCTCGCGTCCGCTGTCGGTCCAGGTGAACTGGCCCTCCGCCATGGTCCGGGTGCCCACCGTCGTCGTGCGCAGCCCGGAGGCCGTCGCCCAGCTGGAGTCGCGGTACGGCTCCAGCTCGCGCTCCTTCTCCCGCTGGTAGCTCATCGGGTCACTGCCGTTCGCGGCCGCGCTGTCCCGCCCGGGTACGACGATCAGCTCGAAGTCGCCGTGCGAGTAGACGACCTGGCCGCTCCCGTTCTTCGGTGTGCGGTCCCAGCCGTCGGCAACGGCGATCCGGAAGCCGGCGTCGTCCTTGCGCAGGGTGAAGCCGTCGGCGACCTCGGTGCCGGAGCCGGTCTGCGGCTCGGTGGTCTCCGCGCCCGCGGAGGCGTCCGGCGAGGTCTGGTCGGGCCGGGGCTCGCTGCTCCCCTCGGGCGCCTGGTTGCCGCCCGGCGCGGTGGCCGTCGCGGTGGCACCGGTCGGCTGAGTTGCGCCCGAGCCCGCCGCGTCGTCCTCGCCGGCCTTGGGCAAGAACAGCACGGCGTACGCGACGGCTCCGGCCAGCAGCAGAAGTATCAGCACCAGCAGCGTGCGGCCCAGGCTGCGCGGCGAACCCGTCTCCTGGCGGCCCCGTTTGTGCCGTCCGTGCGTCGCGGGCAGCCCGGCCCGCCGTCGGCGCACCAGTTCGCCCTTGCGGCGCACGATCGGCAGCCGGCGGGGGTCGGTGGGCGGCGCGGCGACGACGTACGTCCCGGCCTCCGGCTCCGGCGCGGACCGCACCAGCGAGCGCAGCCAGCCGCGCAGTTCCTCGAAGTCGAGGCGCTCGGTGGGGTCCTGGCGCAGCAGCGACTCCACGACCGGCCGCAGGGGTCCGCACTCCTCGGCGAAGGCCGGCGGTTCGGCGCACACCAGCTGCACCAGCTCCGCCGTCGACTCCTCCGGGTAGGGCGCGTGTCCCTGTACGGCCCGGAAGAGCAGCGCGCCGAGCGCCCACAGGTCGGTCGCGGGACCGATCGGCGCGGCCAGCTGCCAGTTCTCGTGCACCGGGCCGGCCTGTTCGGGCGCCCAGCGCTCGGTGACGGGGCCGACGACCGCCATCCGTGTCTGGCGGGCCCGCTCGGCGGCGAGTGCGGTGGCGGGCCCGCGACGGGCGGGGCGGCCGGGTGTCCCGGCGGCGACGAGGTCGTCCCAACGGGCCCCGGACCGCGGTTCGCCCTCGCCCGCCCCGGCCGGCTGGGACGGCAGGGGCGTGTGTCCTTGCGGGACCGGGAGGGACGGATGGTGCTGCGCGCCGGCGGAGAAGGGGTTCGGTGCGGGTGCGCCCCGCACGCCGTAGGGGTCGGCGATCTGTCCGGGCGGCCCTGCCGAGGGGGCCGCGGGAGACGGGCCGTACCCGGACGGTGTCACGGTCGTGCCGTCGCCCTCGGCCGGGGTGCGGGCGCCGGGCAGGGCCGCGCGGCCGTTCTGCGCCTCCTGCACCCGGGCGGCCGCGCGGGCGCCCGCCCGGTACGCGGCGATGGCCCCGGCGCGCGCGGCGCGGATGTCCTCCCCGGTCGTCTCGACGGCCGCCCGGCGCGCCACCGCGCCCGGCCCGTCGCCCCCGCCCCCGGCGCCGGTCACCGGCTCACCGGCCGGCTCCGGCAGTCTCCCCGCCGCCCGCGCCTCGATGGCGGCCCGCCGCGCGGCCTCGGGGTCGGCGGCGACGCCCGCCCCGGGCGCCCCCGCCCCGGGCGCGCCGGGCCCGGTGACGGCGGTTCCCGCGGGCGGCACGGGAGCCGTGGGCGGCGGTGTCTCCGTCTCGTCGACCGGCACCGGGTCGTATCCGCAGAGCGCCTCTTCCGCCGCGCCGACCGCGAGGCCGGTCAGCATGATCCGTCCGTCGTCGCAGACGAGGACGGTACGCGCGGTGATGTTGCGGTGCACCCAGCCGTGCGCGTGCAGCACCCGCAGGGCCGTGAGCACGTCGGAGGCGACCTCGGCGGCCCGGTACGGCGTGAGCGGCTTCTCGGCGAGCAGCGCGGCGAGCGGCCGCGCGGCCACGAGTTCACTCACTATCCACAGCGAGCCGCCCTCGGCGAACACGTCGAAGACCTGGTCGAGCCGCGGATGGTCGGGAATGCTCGCGGCGGCCTGCGCCGCCTCGACGGCTCGCCGTACGACGGGATCGGCGGGCCGCCGGGTGCTCCCGCCCGACCGCGCGCCGGGCACCCGCCCGGCACCGAAGCGGTCACGCGCGGTGAACCCCTCGGGCAGCCCTTCCGCGTCGAGCACCTCCGCCTCGACGACCTCGGGCAACGGCACCTGCCGTACCAGGACTTCCTGTCCGCTGTAGGTGTCGAAGGCCCGGCTCTCGGTGAGTTCGTACTCGTCGGAGGGCGGCAGCGGCAGGCGGTAGCGGTCGGCGAGTACCCGTCCCGCATAGTCGTCCACGTTGCCTCCCCCGGCCTTCCGGTCGGTCAAATCCGTTCGTTCCGCGAGCCGTTCCAGCCGTATCCGGCCATGGAGCTGGATGCGTACGGTCCGCAAGCACTCACGATACGTGCCTGAGGCAACTCGCAAAGCGGGGATGCAACATCTCGCGCCCGTACGGCTCCCGCTACTTCTTGGGCGTGAAGGTCTCCGTCAGCGTCTTCCAGGTGCTCGCGCGCAGTTCGCTGCCCCAGGAGGCGGCCGGCGCCGTGTACATCAGCGCGTAGCCCTGGCTGCCGCTCACCACGAACCCGCGGTCGATGGTGCGGTACGCGGTCCCGCCGTCCGTGTAGGTGAACTCCCAGTCGGCCGTGTTCCAGCCGCGGTAGTTCACCGCGGCTATTCGGATCTTCTGGTACTGAGAGCGCGTCATGTAGCGCTCCTGGTTCTTCCAGTCGGCGACGGGGTCGCTCTTGGGCGTGGTCGTCCAGGCGATCAGCAGCTTCTGTCGGCCGGGCCCGGTGAACCGGTCCCCCGCCGAGCTCGACGTCTGGAACTTCCAGCCGGCGGGCAGCCCGATCGAGTACCCCTGACCGCCCTTGTACGTCGTCGTCGCCTCGTCGGCCGCACCGGTGGCGGAGCCGGTGCCGCCGGTGGTGGAGGTGTTGTCGCCCGAGCCGCTGCCGGAGGCCGTGGCCTGCGAGGTCGCCCCGTCCGTACGGGTGCCGCCGCCGGTGTCCTCCTTGGTGTCGGCGCTCGCGCCGGCACTCGCGTCGGCACCGGGGGTGCTGCCGGCGACGGTCCTGGACCCGCCGCTTCCCGAGCCGCCCGCCTTCTCGTCGTCCCCACCGCCGAGGATGAGGGCCAGGATCGTGCCGAGCACCGCGAGCACGACCACCACGGCGATGATCACCAGGGTCCGCTTGGGCACCACGTCGGTCAGCGGCGCCCTGGGCACGGGCCGCGGCGGCAGGTCCGGCGGGGTCATCACGGGCCACCCGGAGCTCCGCCCGCCGGTCGTCCCGCCCGCGGCGGCACCGGCACCCGAACCGGCCCTGGACGACGCCGTGGACGCGGAAGCGGATGCCGAAGCAGGACTCGAGGTGGACGCGGAAACGGAGGGCGACGCGGTCGTGGTCGTGGTCGTGGGCTTGGTCCGGGCCGGGGCCGGGACGGGGGCCATCTTCTTGGTGGCGGGCGCGGCCGCCCGCGCCTCCTCCGTCCCCGCGGATCCGGAAGCCGGCGCGGAACTCCCCGGCCTGGTACGGGAAACGGCCGCCGTGGTGGCGGCACCGGCCGCGACGGCGGCCTTCTTGCGCACGGAACGCAGCGCCCCGCGCAGCCTCTCGCCCGCCTCCCCGGCCGAACTCCCCTTGCCGTCGGGGCCGTCCGGCTGCACCGGGAGGGGCACGACCGTCGTCGCGTCCGCCGGCTCGGCCTCCTTCGGGTCGGGCGCGTGGATCACGGTGTTGAGTTTCGCCCGCGCACCTGCGTCGTCGAGCCGCCGCTCGGGGTCCTTGGTGAGGAGGCCGTAGATGACGTCCCTCAGCGGGCCGGCGTTCTTCGGCTCCTCCAGCGGCTCGGTCATCACCGCGGTGAGGGTCGCGATCGCGGAACCCTTGTCGTAGGGCGGCGAGCCCTCCACCGACGCGTACAGCAGACCGCCGAGCGACCACAGGTCGGCCGCCGGCCCCGGCTTGTGCCCGCGGGCCCGCTCCGGGGAGATGTAGGAGGGGGCGCCGACGAGCATGCCGGTGGAGGTGATGGACGGGTCGCCCTCGACCTGGGCGATGCCGAAGTCGGTGAGCACGACCCGGCCGTCCTCGGAGATCAGCACGTTGGACGGCTTCACGTCCCGGTGCAGGATCCCCTCGCGGTGCGCCGAGCGCAGCACGTCGAGGATCGCGAGACCGACCTCGGCCGCGCGTTTCGGCTCCAGCACGCCGTCCTCACGGATGACCTCGGCGAGCGACTTGCCCTCGACGAGCTCCATCACGATCCACGGCCGGTCGTCCTCCTCGACCACGTCGAAGACCGTCACCGCGCTGTTGTTGCGGATCCTGGCGATGGCCTTGGCCTCGCGCAGGGTCCGGGTGATCAGCCGGCGTTTCTCGTCGTCGTCGATGTTCCCCGGGAACCGCAGCTCCTTGACGGCGACCGTGCGCCCGAGGGTCTCGTCCTCGGCGCGCCACACCGTCCCCATGCCACCGCGGCCGAGTACGCCTCCCAGCCGGTACCGCCCGGCGAGGAGACGTGCGCTCTTGTCCTGACGGGTTTCCCCCGCCCGCTCCGCCTCCGACATGCGTCCCCTCATGCAACCCGCCCTGAAAGAGCCTCCATTGTCCCTCACCCGACAAGTGCCCGACGCCCAGGGTGCCTCTGAGCGCCTCCGGAGCGCACCCAGGGACCGGGGCATTCCGGCCAGAAGGTGCGGCGGAGACCGGCCAGAGCCCGGGAAGACGGCCCTTTCTCCCCGTCAACAACGGGGAGAACCGGTGCAATTCAGGACGCCACGGAGGCCTCGACGAGTGCATCGGCAACTGCCGCTGCAAGTGCCTCGAGGAGTGCCTCAGAGCGGCACGATGTCCGGCGCCCCGAGGCGCGCCGCGTCCGCCGTCAGGTCGTCCGGCTGGAGTTGCGACTCCCGCTCGGCCTCCACCCGCTTCTCGTAGTGCTCGACCTCGCGCTCGATCTGGTCCTTGTCCCAGCCCAGCACCGGCGCCATCAGCTCGGCCGCCTCCCGGGCGCTGCGCGTGCCGCGGTCGAAGGTCTCGATGGAGATGCGGGTGCGCCGGGTCAGCGCGTCGTCCAGGTGGCGGGCTCCCTCGTGGGAGGCGGCGTACACGATCTCGGCGCGCAGATAGTCGTCGGCTGCCTGGAGCGGTTCACCGAGCGAGGGGTCCGAGGCGATGAGGTCGAGGATCTCCTCGGTCATCGCCCCGAAGCGGTTGAGGAGGTGCTCCACCCGCACCACGTGCAGCCCGCTGCGCGCCGCGATCCGCGCCCGGGCGTTCCACAGCGCCCGGTAGCCCTCCGCGCCCAGCAGCGGCACGTCCTCGGTGATGCACTCGGCGACCCGCATGTCGAGCCCGTGCACGGCCTCGTCGACCGCGTCCTTGGCCATCACCCGGTACGTCGTGTACTTGCCGCCCG
This sequence comes from Streptomyces sp. NPDC002588, assembly GCF_040295925.1. Classification (NCBI taxonomy): domain Bacteria; kingdom Bacillati; phylum Actinomycetota; class Actinomycetes; order Kitasatosporales; family Streptomycetaceae; genus Streptomyces; species Streptomyces sp. NPDC002588. The sequence continues at coordinate 15,574 of NZ_JBEOWF010000055.1, read as the reverse complement.
CCACGACCACCAGGCCGGGCACGGGATGGGCCACGGTGTGTTCGCGCGACAGTTTGCTGGTGGCGTCCGACTCGCCGGCCAGCAGCGGCCGCAGCCCGGCGTACACGCCCTCGACGTCGTCGCGGGTCAGGGGGACCCGAAGTACCGAGTTCACATGCTCCAGCACGTAGTCGATGTCCGCGCTGGAGGCGGCCGGATGGGCCTTGTCGAGGTCCCAGTCGGTGTCGGTGGTGCCGACGATCCAGTGCCGGCCCCAGGGGATGACGAACAGCACGGACTTCTCGGTGCGCAGGATCAGGCCGGTGGAGGAGCTGATGCGGTCACGGGGGACGACGAGGTGGACGCCCTTGGAGGCGCGGACGTGGAACTGGCCGCGCTCGCCCACCATGCCCTGGGTGTCGTCGGTCCACACGCCGGTGGCGTTGACGATCTGCCGGGCACGGATCTCGTACTCGCCGCCGCCCTCGACGTCCTGCACGCGCGCGCCGACGACCCGCTCGCCCTCGCGCAGGAAGGACGTCACCCGGGCCCGGTTGGCCGCCCTCGCGCCGTAGGACACGGCGGTGCGCACCAGGGTGGCGACGAAGCGGGCGTCGTCCATCTGGGCGTCGTAGTACTGCAGGGCGCCGATCAGGGCGTCCCTCCTCAAGGCCGGGGCCACCCGCAGGGCGTGACGGCGGCTCAGATGGCGGTGCACGGGCAGGCCCCGCCCGTGCCCGCGGGCCATGGACATCGCGTCGTAGAGCGCGACGCCCGAACCGGCGTACAGCCGCTCCCAGCCCTTGTGCTGGAGCGGGTACAGGAACGGCACCGGCTTCACGAGATGCGGGGCGAGCCGCTCCAGGAGCAGGCCGCGCTCCTTCAGCGCCTCGCGGACGAGGGCGAAGTCGAGCATCTCCAGATAGCGCAGGCCGCCGTGGATGAGCTTGCTGGATCTGCTCGACGTGCCCGACGCCCAGTCGCGTGCCTCGACGAGGCCGGTGGACAGGCCGCGGGTCACGGCGTCGAGGGCGGTGCCCGCGCCGACCACACCGCCTCCCACGACCAGCACGTCCAGCTCGCGCTCGGCCATGGCCGCCAGTGACTCGGCTCGCTGCGCCGGGCCCAGTGTCGCTGTCCTCACCGCTGCCTCCCGCTGTGCGTCGCGCCGGCCGCACCGTGAGGCGAGGCCCGCTCCGTTCCCCCTGCCCAAAATTCTGACCGGGATGGCCGACATCAGCCACCACTCGCCCCCAGCCTGTGGACAACTCTCACGGAACCGGAGCGGTCGGGCCGGAAAACCCTGATCAACACAACCGATCAATCCCGCATAACGGTCATATTTACTCCTAGTCTGACATTGCGCTCGCCCGTCCTGTCCACAGGGCTTGCGTACCTGTCCCGCTTCGGTTACTGGGAAGGACGGCCCACGCCATGCCCGCAGATCTCGCCGTCATCGGACTCGGCCCGCTCGGCCTGCCCCTGGCCCAGGCCGCCGTGGCCGCCGGCATCCCCACCCTGGGCTACCGCACCGGCCCCGAGGCGGGCTCCCTGAGCCCCGCCGAACTGCGCCGGATGCTCTCGGGGGGCTTCCGGCCCGCCACCGACCCCGCCGAGCTGGGCCGGGTGCGCACCGCCGTCATCTGCGCCCCCACCCCGCGCGGCGTGGACGGCGGACTCGACCTCGGCCAGGTGGAGGCCGCCGCCCGCACGCTCGGCGCGCACCTGCGCCCGCACACCACCGTCCTCCTGGAGTCGCCGGTCTACCCCGGTTCGACGGAGGACTTCCTGCGGCCGATCCTGGAGGAGGAGTCCGGTCTGCGCGCGGGCCGCGACTTCCACCTCGCGTACTCCCCCAGCCGGGTCGACCCCGGCGGCCGCGCCTTCACCCCGGCCACCACCCCTAAGGTCATCGGCGGCCTCACGCCCGCGTGCACCGAGTCGGCCGCCGCCTTCTACGGCCGGCTGACCGAGAAGGTCGTACGCGCGCGTGGCCTCCGGGAAGCCGAGACCGTGCAGCTCCTGGAGACCAACTTCCGGCACGTCAACATGGCCCTCGTCAACGAGATGGCGGTCCTCTGCCACGACCTGCGTGTCGACCTGTGGGACGTCATCCGCTGCGCCGAGACCAAGCCCTTCGGCTTCCACGCCTTCCGCCCCGGCCCCGGCGTCGGCGGCCACTCCGTCCCCCTGGACCGCACCGGCCACCTCGGCGGCCCCCTGCGCATGGTCGAGCTGGCCCAGCAGGTCAACGGCCGTATGCCCCGCTACGTCGTCCAGCGCGCCGCCGCCCTCCTGAACGAACACGGCAAGTCCGCCCGCGGCGCCCGCATCCTGCTCCTCGGTGTCACCTACAAGGCCGACCTCGCCGACCGGCAGAACACCCCCGCGCGCGAGATCGCGATCCGTCTGATGGAGCTCGGCGCCGCCGTCAGCTACCACGACCCGCACGTCCCGTCCTGGAGCGTCCTGGACCGCCCGGTCCCCCGCGCCGACTCCTTCTACGAGGCCGCCGCCGATGCCGACCTCACGATCCTCCTCCAGCAGCACCGCACGTACGACCTCCAGGGCCTGTCGGTGAAGGCCCAGCTGCTGCTGGACACCCGGGGTGCCACACCCACGGGGGCGGCGTATCGGTTGTGAAGGGGGGCGCGTGGGGTCGCCGACCCCTGCGGTTGGTGGCACTCGGCCCTCTGCCCCAGTACGGTGGCAACAGGTGGAGCCCACCGCAGCGGGTACTGCGGCGGGCTCCTGGATGGATCACGGAGTGTCCGCCCCTAGTGTGTGTGGGGGCGGCCGCTCACCATCCGAAAAGGGTGGAGCCCACCGCAGTATGGGCACTGCGGCAGGCTCCTGGATGGATCACGGAGTGTCCGCCCCTAGGTTGTGTGGGGGCGGCCGCTCACCATCCGAAAAGTCGCAAGATCCACCTCCTCTTGAACTGGACCATCCGAAGACGGATCCGGTCCCAGCGGGTGGGCTTGCGATGGCGTCCCACGGGCGCCCCCACCCCGCACCACACGCCCCAGACCCGCCCGGGCACACGAAAGGGGCCGGTCACTCACCCCCGTGAGCGACCGGCCCCTTCCCGCGTCCTGCGGCCTACCGCCGGTGCACCGAGTCCGCCACCGTCACCTCGACCCGCTGGAACTCCTTCAGGTCGCTGTAGCCGGTCGTGGCCATCGCGCGGCGCAGCGCGCCGAAGAGGTTCATGGAGCCGTCGGGCGTGTGCGACGGGCCCGTGAGGACCTCCTCGATGGTGCCGACCGTGCCCAGGTCGACCTTCTTGCCGCGCGGCAGCTCCTCGTTGACCGCCTCCATGCCCCAGTGGTGGCCCCGGCCCGGCGCGTCGGTGGCGCGGGCGAGCGGGGAGCCCATCATCACCGAGTCGGCTCCGCAGGCGATCGCCTTCGGCAGGTCGCCGGACCAGCCGACGCCGCCGTCCGCGATGACGTGGACGTACCGGCCGCCGGACTCGTCCATGTAGTCGCGGCGGGCGGCGGCCACGTCGGCGACCGCCGTCGCCATCGGGACCTGGATGCCCAGCACGTTGCGCGTGGTGTGCGCGGCGCCGCCGCCGAAGCCGACCAGGACGCCCGCCGCGCCGGTGCGCATCAGGTGCAGGGCGGCCGTGTAGGTGGCGCAGCCGCCGACGATCACCGGGACGTCGAGCTCGTAGATGAACTGCTTCAGGTTCAGCGGTTCGTGCGCACCCGAGACGTGCTCCGCCGAGACCGTCGTCCCGCGGATCACGAAGATGTCCACGCCCGCGTCGACCACGGCCTTGGAGAACTGGGCCGTGCGCTGCGGGGAGAGCGCGGCGGCCGTGACCACGCCGGAGTCGCGCACCTCCTTGATGCGCTGGCCGATCAGCTCCTCGCGGATGGGGGCGGCGTAGATCTCCTGGAGGCGGCGGGTCGCGGTGTCCGCGTCGAGGTCGGCGATCTCGTCGAGCAGCGGCTGCGGGTCGTCGTACCGCGTCCACAGGCCTTCGAGGTTCAGCACGCCGAGGCCGCCGAGCTCGCCGATGCGGATCGCGGTGGCCGGGGAGACGACCGAGTCCATGGGGGCGGCCAGGAAGGGCAGCTCGAAGCGGTAGGCGTCGATCTGCCAGGCGATCGAGACCTCCTTCGGGTCGCGCGTACGACGGCTGGGGACGACGGCGATGTCGTCGAAGGCGTACGCCCGGCGGCCGCGCTTGCCGCGCCCGATCTCGATCTCAGTCACGTGTGTGGCCTTTCCCTGATGCGTTCCAGCGTCTTCCAGTATCGCCGACGGGCACGACAAGGGCGGCCCCGGAGTTCCGGGACCGCCCTCGGGAAGCCCGCGCGACTACTGCCTGCTGTAGTTCGGCGCCTCGACCGTCATCTGGATGTCGTGCGGGTGGCTCTCCTTGAGGCCCGCGGAGGTGATCCGGACGAAGCGGCCCTTGGTCTCCATCTCCTCGATGGTGGCGGCGCCGACATAGCCCATGGTCTGGCGCAGACCGCCGACGAGCTGGTGCAGCACGTTGGCGAGGGGGCCGCGGTAGGGCACCTGGCCCTCGATGCCCTCGGGCACGAGCTTGTCGTCGGCCGCGACCTCCGCCTGGAAGTAGCGGTCCTTGGAGTACGACTTCGCCTGGCCGCGGGACTGCATGGCGCCGAGGGAGCCCATGCCGCGGTACGACTTGAACTGCTTGCCGTTGATGAACTGCAGCTCGCCCGGGGACTCCTCACAGCCCGCGAGGAGGCTGCCCAGCATCACCGTGTCGGCGCCGGCGGCGAGCGCCTTGCCGATGTCGCCGGAGTACTGCAGACCGCCGTCGCCGATCAGCGGGATGCCCGCCGGGCGGGCGGCGAGGGAGGCCTCGTAGATGGCGGTGACCTGCGGGACGCCGATGCCGGCGACGACGCGGGTGGTACAGATCGAGCCCGGTCCGACACCGACCTTGATGCCGTCGACACCGGCGTCGATCAGGGCCTGGGCGCCGTCACGGGTGGCGACGTTGCCGCCGATGACGTCGATGCCGACGCTGGACTTGATCTTCGCCATCCAGCTGAGGGCGTTGCTGTTGTGGCCGTGCGAGGTGTCGACGACCAGGAAGTCCACCCCGGCCTCGGCGAGGGCCTGGGCGCGCTCGAGCGCCTCGGGGCTGGCGCCGACGGCGGCGCCGACGATCAGCCGGCCCTCGGCGTCCTTGGCGGCCCGGGGGTACTGCTCGGCCTTGACGAAGTCCTTGACCGTGATGAGGCCCTTGAGGACACCCGCCTCGTCGACCAGCGGAAGCTTCTCGATCTTGTGGCGGCGCAGCAGCTCCATGGCTTCCGTGCCGGAGATGCCGACATGGCCGGTGACCAGCGGCATCGGCGTCATGACCTCGCGCACCCGGCGCGAGCGGTCGCTCTCGAAGGCCATGTCGCGGTTGGTGACGATGCCGAGGAGCTTCTTGTCCCCGTCGACGACCGGGACGCCGCTGATGCGGAACTTGGCGCACAGCGCGTCGGCCTCGGCGAGCGTGGCGTCGGGGTGCACGGTGATGGGGTCGGTGACCATGCCGGACTCGGAGCGCTTCACCAGGTCGACCTGGTTGACCTGGTCCTCGACGGAGAGGTTGCGGTGCAGCACGCCGACGCCGCCCTGGCGGGCCATCGCGATGGCCATGCGGGACTCGGTCACCTTGTCCATGGCCGCCGACAGCAGCGGGATGTTGACCCGGACATTGCGGGAGATGCGGGACGAGGTGTCGACCGCGTTCGGGAGCACCTCGGATGCGCCCGGCAGCAGCAGCACGTCGTCGTAGGTGAGCCCGAGGGTCGCGAATTTGGCGGGCACTCCGTCGACGTTGGCAGTCATGACACCTTCCCCAAATGGCCTTGATCGGTGCGGATGTCCATGCTAACGGGAAGCGCACCTCCCGAATTCCACGCTCAGATTCCACGGTCCGACGTCACTCCGGACTTCGTATGTTCGTACGGAATTCGCGGAGAACGTGTTCACCGAAGGGCCGTTGCCGGGCTCGTCACCGCGCCCCTTACTGCTCGGCGAGCGCCCGCAGCCTGCTCAGCGCCCGGTGCTGGGCCACCCGGACCGCTCCGGGTGACATTCCCAACATCTGGCCGGTCTCCTCGGCGGTGAGGCCCACCGCGATGCGCAGCAGAAGCAGTTCCCGTTGGTTCTCGGGCAGGTTGGCCAGCAGTTTCTTGGCCCACTCGGCGTCGCTGCTGAGCAGGGCGCGCTCCTCGGGGCCGAGGGAGTCGTCCGGGCGCTCCGGCATCTCGTCGGACGGGACCGCCGTGGAGCCGGGATGGCGCATGGCGGCGCGCTGGAGGTCGGCGACCTTGTGGGCGGCGATGGCGAAGACGAAGGCCTCGAAGGGCCTGCCCGTGTCCCGGTAGCGGGGCAGGGCGAGCAGGACCGCGACGCAGACCTCCTGGGCGAGGTCCTCCACGAAGTGGCGCGCGTCGCCGGGGAGCCGGGACAGCCGGGTGCGGCAGTAGCGCAGCGCCAGCGGGTGGACGTGGGCGAGCAGGTCGTGGGTGGCCTGCTCGTCGCCGTCGACCGCGCGATGGACGAGTCCCCCGATCGTCCCCACGGCAGTGACCGCCTCGTCGTCGCGCATCGGTCCATGGTGCACCGCGGCCGAACGGTCCGCCTCGCCGTGCCCGTCGTTGTGCACCGAAGCGTTATGAGCAGGTGCGCCGGAACTCATCCCCTGCGCCCTCCCCTTCCGCTCGACCGAATCGTCCCCGAGAGACTCCACATCTCAAGGATGCGGCATCCGCGACGAAACGAGCAGCGAAGGCCGGACAGGTCCGTGCGCCGACCCCGTCCGCCGCCTGGCGGACGGGGCTCTCCCCCGGACTTCCGACTCCGCCTGATCCCCCGCCTGAGCAGGGCGGTTCCCTCATACCCCCGCTCCTCTTCACTGGCCGGACGACGACCGGCCGACGCCCCCGAAACCGGCCCGATCCGTCGGGCGGTTCAGCACCTGTCCGGGGGACGGGCCCGGGCCCCGGCCCCCAGGGCACGGGCCGCCACGCCACGGACGGACTTCGCGGTGCCGGGCGCGGCCGGGCCCCATCCAGTGCTGTGACCGGACCTTGCCGAGCCGAGCCGACAGGGACGGGCCCTCGCCGGCCGGCTTCGCGCACAGGCGCGGCTCCTAACGGACCAGTCCCCAGCGGAAGCCGAGGGCCACCGCGTGGGCGCGGTCCGAGGCGCCGAGCTTCTTGAACAGGCGCCGGGCGTGCGTCTTCACCGTGTCCTCGGAGAGGAACAGCTCACGGCCGATCTCCGCGTTGGAGCGGCCGTGGCTCATGCCTTCGAGGACCTGGATCTCACGCGCGGTGAGCGTGGGCGCGGCGCCCATCTCGGCGGAGCGCAGCCGGCGGGGGGCCAGCCGCCAGGTCGGGTCGGCGAGCGCCTGCGTGACGGTCGCGCGCAGTTCCGCCCGCGAGGCGTCCTTGTGCAGATAACCGCGGGCACCGGCGGCGACCGCGAGGGCGACGCCGTCCAGGTCCTCGGCGACGGTGAGCATGATGATGCGGGCACCGGGGTCGGCGGACAGCAGCCGCCGTACGGTCTCGACGCCGCCCAGTCCGGGCATGCGCACGTCCATCAGGATGAGGTCCGAGCGGTCGGCGCCCCAGCGGCGGAGGACTTCCTCGCCGTTGGCCGCCGTCGTCACGCGCTCGACGCCGGGCACGGTCGCGACCGCGCGGCGGAGCGCCTCTCGGGCAAGCGGGGAGTCGTCGCAGACGAGGACGGAAGTCATGGCCGCCCTCCGCAGCTGATGCGCGTCACCTTGTGCCTCCAGGCTGGTACGAAATCGTCACCTGTGCGGTCGACCGTCTCGGACGCCTGCCCGAGCGTTTGTGTTTTCAACCGCCACCGCACTCTCAACGACGGTCACTCGAAAGAGTTACGGGGCTGCGTGCATTCTTCGGCACTCTACGTGAGGGTGCGGACACGGTGGAGGCAGCCGCGCGGACCCTCAATCTTTCATCACAACCGGTGCCCCATTTAGCCCCATTTCTTCCCTTTAGCTGGTGTCTGAGGCTAGATTCGCAATGAGTCATATTTTCATCTCCTTAGATCGTAGTTGTACGGTCGTGGACACCGTATCCGCTCAGAACGGCTACAAGGGGTCACACAATGGCAGATTTCTCCCGCCTTCCCGGACCGAACGCGGACCTGTGGGACTGGCAGCTGCTGGCCGCCTGCCGCGGCGTGGACAGTTCGCTCTTCTTCCATCCGGAGGGTGAGCGCGGGGCGGCTCGGAGCGCTCGAGAGAACTCGGCCAAGGAGGTCTGCATGAGGTGCCCGGTCCGCGCGCAGTGCGCGGCTCACGCGCTGGCGGTGCGCGAACCGTACGGCGTGTGGGGCGGGTTGACCGAGGACGAGCGCGAGGAGCTCATGGGCCGGGCGCGCAACCGCCTGGTGACGGCGTCGTCGGGAGCGAGAGACGCCGCTTCGAACACATGAAGGAACGTTTCTGCACACAACGGCGGGCACGCGTGCGTACCCGCCGTTCTCACATGCTCCGCAGCTCTCCCTTGGCCCGCCCCGCCCGCCCGAGCTGCTCCAGCGTCGCCGCCACCGCCGGCACCTGCGCCAGGTCGGGGAGCGTGAGCGCGACGATCTCCCGCCGCACCGCCGGCTCCAGGGTCACCGCGCGCGCTCCGCGGGGCCGTACGGACTCGATGGCGAGCCGGGGCAGGACGGCCACGCCGAGCCCCGCGCCCACCAGGCCGACGACCGCCGGGTAGTCGTCGGTGGCGAAGTCGATACGGGGCGTGAAGCCCGCGCGCTCGCACACCTCGACGAGCTGGCCGCGGCAGCGCGGACACCCCGCGATCCACGACTCGTCGGCGAGTTCGCCGATGGCGACGGACCCCGACGACCCGGCCCGCGCGAGCCGGTGCCGCTCCGGCACGAGGGCGACCAGCCGGTCCGTGAGCAGCGGCCGTACGACCAGGTCGTCCCACTCCTCGGCGCCCCCGGAGCCCGGCACGCGCGCGTAGCGGAAGGCGAGCGCGACGTCGCAGTCGCCGGCCCGCAGCGCCTCCACGGACTCGGGCGGTTCGGCCTCCTCCAGGGAGACCCTCGTGCCGGGGTGCTCGGCGCGCAGGGCGGCGAGAGCGGTCGGAACCAGGGTGGAACTGCCGCTGGGGAAGGAGACCAGACGGACCCGGCCGGCCCGCAGGCCCGCGATGGCGGCGACCTCCTCCTCGGCGGCGGTGAGGCCGGAGAGGATGCCGGCCGCGTGCCGTACGAGGGCCTCGCCGGCCTGGGTCAGGCGCATCTCGCGGCCGCTGCGGACCAGCAGGGGCGTGCCGACGGAGGCCTCCAGGGCCTTCATCTGCTGGCTGACGGCCGGCTGGGTACAGCCCAGTTCACGCCCGGCGGCCGAGAAGGAGCCGGTGGCGGCCACGGCACGCAGCACACGGAGATGACGGGCCTCGATCATCCCCCGAGCATAAGGTCGACTTGGGTACGACGCCGAAAATCGCGTCGACACTTTGACGTCAGGTCCCTTACCGTGCCGCCATGAGGCTTCTGTCAGTCAACCTGGGCAGCCCGAAGAGCGTGCCCTACACCGACCACTCCCAGGGCCTGACCGGTATCGACAAGCGGCCGGTCGAAGGGCCGGTGCGGATCTCGGCGCCCGGCCCGAAGGGCGCGGGCGGCAGCGGGCTGGCCGGGGACACGGTCTGCGAACTGCGCCACCACGGCGGGGACGACCAGGCGGTGTACGCCTTCGCCCGCGAGGACCTCGACGACTGGGAGCGCGAGCTGGGGCGCACGCTGGCTCCCGGCTCGTTCGGCGAGAACCTCACCACCACCGGCCTCGAGGTGTCCGGGGCGCGGATCGGCGAGCGCTGGCGGATCGGGTCCGACGTGGTGCTGGAGGTGACCTCGGGGCGGATACCGTGCCTCACCTTCCAGGGTCACCTGGGCGAGCGGCGGTGGGTCAAGCGGTTCACGGCGAAGGCGGCGACGGGCGCGTACCTGCGGGTGATCGCACCGGGTGAGGTCCGCGCGGGCGACGCGATCGAGATCGTCCACGTGCCGGAGCACGAGGTGACGGCCCGGATGCAGTTCCAGGCGGTCACCACGCACCGCGAACTGCTGCCCCGGCTGCTCGCGGCGGGCGAGGCGCTGCACCCGGAGGCACTGGCGGCGGCCCGGCGGTACGTGGCGCAGCACGGGGGCTGAAACCGCCCTCCGGGGGCGGGTACGGCGCTGAGCTGCTGTCACGGCGACGGTGCGCACATGGTCTTCACCTTCGGGAGGCCGGGTGCGCAGACCGGACGCGCTCGGTCCGGGTCACTAACCTTGCGCCATGACAACGGCTCTCATCACGGGTTCGACCGCGGGCATCGGCGCCGCGTTCGCCCGCAGACTGGCGGCGGACGGGCATGACCTCGTCCTCGTCGCCCGCGACACCGAGCGGCTGCGCGAGCAGGCGACCGAGTTGCACGACCGGCACGGCATCGAGGCGGAGGTGCTCACCGCCGACCTGGCCACGGACGACGGCATCGAGGCGGTGGCCGCGCGGCTGGGCGACCGCAAGAACCCCGTGGACCTGCTGGTCAACAACGCGGGCTTCGGCAACAAGGGCCGCTATCTCGACGTGCCGATGGCGGACGAGCTGAAGATGCTCAGGGTGCACTGCGAGGCGGTGCTGCGGCTGACGTCCGCGGCGGTCACGGTGATGCGGGACCGCGGCCGCGGCGGGGTCGTCAACGTGGCCTCGGTGGCGGCGTTCCTGCCGCGCGGGACGTACGGGGCGTCGAAGGCCTGGGTCGTGCAGTTCACGCAGGGCGCGGCGAGGGACCTGGCCGGCAGCGGCGTCCGCCTGATGGCGCTCTGCCCGGGCTTCGTGCGCACGGAGTTCCACGAGCGGGCCGGGATGGGGACCGACAGCATCCCCGGCTGGATGTGGCTGGACGCGGACAAAGTGGTCGCGGCGGCCCTGGCGGACCTGGCGCGCGGGAAGTCGCTGTCGATCCCCGATCCGCGGTACAAGGCGCTCATGGGGCTGGCGAAGGTGACACCGCGCTCGCTGCTGGGCGGGATCAGCTCGCGGACCGGCCGGAAGTACGGACCTCGATAGGAGCACGCGGGGGCCCGGCCGCAGGGGAACGGGCCTCGGCGGCTCCAAGCAGGTGACGTCGGCGCTCCGGTGGGAAAATGGGGGTGTCAGATACACCGGACCCAGGGGGCCGGAGGCGGCGTCATGACATTCGTACAGCTCATCGACTGCAGGACCAGTCGGTTCGACGAGATGGACCGGCTGATGGACACGTGGGTCGAACAGACCAGGGGAAAGCGGACGGCGACGCACGCGGTGGTCGGCAAGGACCGCTCGGACGGATCGCACTTCATCGAGATCGTGGAGTTCCCGTCGTACGAGGAGGCGATGCGGAACTCGAACCTGCCGGAGACCGACAAGGTCTTCCGTGAGCTGGTCGCCCTGTGCGACGAGATGCCGACGTTCACGGACCTGGACGTCGTACGGGACGAGCAGCTGTACACGACGACCGCGCGGCGGTTCTTCGAGACGGTGGCCATCCGGGGTGACCTGCCGCCGCTGGACTCGCTGATCGCCGAGGACTACCACGACCACGATCCCGCCAACGAGCAGGACACCATGGGGATGGACGCGATACGCCGCGAGGTCGGGATGTGGCGGGCCGGCTTCGACTTCGCCTTCGACGTCGAGGACCAGATCGCCCAGGACGACCGGGTGTGCAACCGGTGGACCTGGCGCGGGACCCACCGGGGCGAGTTCATGGGGATCGCCCCCACCGGCAGGGATGTCGCCATGACCGGGACGACCGTGTTCCGCTTCGACGAGGACGGCAAGATCGCCGAGGCCTGGTGGCAGTACGACCGGCTCGGGCTGATGGCACAGCTGGGAGCGCTGGACGGACTGGAGCGCTGAGGCCCCGACGTCGAAGAACACCCGCACAGGACCGCCCGCGAAGGGAGAAGCCCCCGTTCCGCGACGGAACGGGGGCTTCTTCGCGCCGGGTGTCGTCATCGGCCGCGGTCGTCCGGCGGACCGCCGCTACACCACGGGCGGACCCTGCCAACTGAAGGCACCCCATCCGGCCACCGCCGCGATCAACCACAGCAGCAGCGCCAGGGAAATACGGAGTTGCAGGTGCCGCCCGGCCTTGACGACCAGTCCGGCTCGGTCGAGCCGGAAGTCCCAGGCCGGAGCTTCGCCGTTGTCGCCGCCGTCGCTACCGCCGAACTCCTGCGTGGCCATCTGCCGTTCCTCTCCTCGCGTCCTTCCTCCACCATAACACCACTTAAGTCAATGACCACCTAGGTAGAGAAGAGCCGGGCGGGCACCGCCGCGGACACCGCGGCGGACATCTCTTGAGTCGAGAACCAGCTAAGTGCTTGACAAGTTAGGTAGAGTTAGAGGTATGAGTGGACTCCGAATGACCATGCAGACCCAGCTGGTCCTCAAAGAGCTGCTCCAGAACCCGACGCAGCCTCAGTACGGGCTGACGGTCGGCCAGGCGGTGGGGCTGCAGAGTGGAACCATCCATCCCATCCTGGCCCGACTCGAACGAGCGGGAATACTGGAGAGCTCCTGGGAGGACCCCGACGAGCACGCCGCAGCCACTCCCCCTCGGCCCCGGCGTCGCTACTACCGCTTCACCACCGACGGTGCCGAACAGGCCCGACTCGCCCTGGCCCGCGCCTACAAGAGCAAGCCCTCCGGGACCACCAGTGCGGCGATCCCCGCCACGGACTCCTGATCGGAACCTCCCTTCATGGTGATCATCCTCGCCACCGCCCTGTCCCTCGTGATCGCACTGCTCACGGCCCTGATGGCCCTGGTCGTGCTGACCCTGAAACGCGGAGGGGAATCGACAGCGAGAACCACGGGCCGGCTGCTCGGCCTGCTGCCCGTACGACTGAGCCGCTTCTTCGCCCGGGTGGGCAGACTGGTCATACACGCCTCGCGGCCGCGATCCGGTGCCGCTTCGCTCAACCGGGTCGGCGCGAGGCTGCACATCATCGGGATGGTCCTCCCCAAGGGGGACCAGTGGCGGATCGAAGAGATGATGGAGCACCGCAACACGCTCCGGACGCAAGCGGGGCGCGTACCGCGTTTCCACTACGTGCGCCTCTTCCTGGGAGCGTGCGGGATCCGCTGGGAGGAACGGAGGGACCCCAAGCGGCAGGTCGACTGAGACCCCCCAGGCCGATCCGGGCGAAACCCGTGCAAGGCGAAGCAAGACCCCCACCGTGGTGTGTGGGGGTCTTTGCCTGTTCCCGGGGACCTCTTCCGCCGGACGCCGGAGAGGTCCCTCGAATGTGTTCGCACCCGCCGCCACCTACCTCGCGGCCGTGGACATGTCATTCGGCTACTGGCTGACAGCCCTTGGCATAATGGCTACAGCCGACAGCTATGAGTTGATAGGGCATGTCACAAGAAGTTCAGGGTACGTGCACAGAGGAAGGAGCGGCGATGACACCGTCCATTGATCCCAGTCTCAACCGGCGCAAGCTGCGCATCGCGCTGCGCAAGGCACGCGAGGCGGCCGGACTGCGGCAGCGCGAGGCGGCCGAGCGGGTGGAATGGTCACTGTCGAAACTGATTCGCATCGAGACCGGTGCGGTCAGTATCTCGGTCAGCGACCTGCGTGCACTGATGGAGGTCTACGGAATCACCGACCGCGCGGTGACCGATGAACTGGAGGAAGCGGCCCGGGGAAGCAAGGGACCGAGCTGGTGGTCGAGCTTCCACGATGTCCTCACCCCCCAGTTCGCCCAGTACCTGGGGTACGAGACCGCCGCCGTCCGGCTGCACACCTACCACCCCATCGTGATCCCCGGTCATCTGCAGACCCGCGAGTACGCGAACGCGCTCCTCGCCCCCCGTGACCTCGACCCCGAGCGGATGCGGCGTGTCGTCGAACTGAGGATGATGCGCCAGGGACGGATGTTCGACGGCGAGGAACGGCTCAGCTCCGTGTTCGTCCTCGACGAGGCCGCCGTGCGACGCCAGATCGGAGGGCCCACGGTTCTGGCGGGACAGCTCCAGCAACTGCTGGACCTCGGCGCCCGGCCCGACACGACGATCCGGGTGCTGCCCTTCGAGGCCGGCGCCCACTACAGCACTCTCGGCAGTTTCGTCCTGCTCGGCTTCACGGACGACAAGGACCTGCTGTACCTGGAGCACGCCGCCGGCAGCATGACGGGCGGAGAGGACCTGGAGCTGCTGGAGCGCTACCAGCGGTGCTTCGGGCAGATCACGGACCTGGCGCTGGACGAGTCCGGCTCGCTCGACCTGATCAGCCGCGTCAAGCGGGACCTCGGCATGGGCTAGGCCCACAACACCAACCGCCAGCGGTGGAACCAGGGGGAGGATCGACGTGGCCAGGTCAGTGTGGCGGCAGCGCCTGCGCAAGCCGGCGCTCACCAACGGACGCGAGGGGGACAAGCCCGACTTCACCGACGACGAGTCCAAGGACCGGGCCGACCTGGACGCACCGCCCCTGAAGGACCACGCTCAGGGCACGGACCCGCATGCGCCGGACCAGTCCGACAACGAGATGTACATCGGCTTCCTGGTCGTGGTCGCACTGCCCTTCATAGCGAGCGTCGTGTTTCTGGCGATCCATGCCGACCGGGGGTCGCTGGACCTGCCCTGGGGGCATGTCGCCACGATCGTGTTCGGCCTGCTGCTGGCCGTCTGCCTGACCGGCTTCAGCTGGTGGGCGGCGAACGCATGGCGGCACCGGAAAGACGGCTCTACCGAGAAGCACCCGCCCGCGGAGCGGCAAGACGATCAGGACTCGATGGAGAAGCAGTGACGGACTGACTGCCACGCCACAGGCCGGCACTCACCGAGACGGCGACGAGTACCGCCATCCACAGCGCTCTCTTGACCACGACACTCTCCACGAGCAGGGACGCGGCAGCGGCCGTGGTCGTGGCCACGGCACCGACGACGAGCAGGAAAGCCGCGGCGCCTCCCACGCCCGAGGGCCGACCACTCGCATGCTGCGCTGAAGACGTTTCGATGTCCATAACGGCCCCGCACCTCCTGCCGACGACCTGTAAGAAAGTCATGAGTCCTTCAGCTCTCCCCGTAGAGCGCGGAGGAAGTCGGTCCAGGCGACACCGGTGAAGTGCACCACGGCCGTGACACGTGTCTTGGAGTCGCGCGCGAGCACATGCCCCGCCCGCAGCGCGATCTCCACGCACTCCGTCTCATTGCCACAAGCGCTGCTTCTACGCCATAAGGGTTTCCCCTCATGAACCACCGCAGTCCCCCCGTATCCCCCCGAGCTGCCCGGATGGCGCTCCTAGATGGTAGTGGACGGCCGTCCGCCCCCGCAGACGAGTACCCAAAACCACAGGGTGAACAATCGCCCGCAGTACCCACCACACTACAAAGAGCTACCCTGCGTTAAGGCTAGGGGAAGCCGGTCTCCACACGCCATACGGAATCCGGCCCAATCACCGCCAGATCACAGCCGGGTCACGACTGCGCAGGACGCACCGAGGCCCGGGAACAGGCCGAGCAGCTCGCCAGGACGCTGGCCGCGCTCGCCGCGCTGGGCGACGGACCGACGCT
>NZ_JBEOWF010000054.1:0-78830 GCF_040295925.1 Streptomyces sp. NPDC002588 | reverse complement strand
CCCTAGTAGCTCCGCTACGAGGGCTTCCGCCCGGCACGCCGAGAGCACGCACCGAACGCCGCTCCTTCTCCCACGGAGATCCATCAGAAGGGCCCAGCCCCAGGGCTTGTCCCGTGGGCGGCCGGGAGGGTGGGCGCCGGTCATTCGGCGGGCTCGGCGAGTACCGCCTCCGCGTCCAGTGTCACCGCCACCGCCTGGATCAGCGAGGCGATCCTGAACGCCTCCTGGACGGTCTCGCGGTCGACGCCCGCCCCGCGGAGGGCCTGTTCGTGGGAGTCGAGGCACGCCCCGCAGGCGTTGACGGCGGAGACCGCCAGGCACCACAGCTCGTGGTCGGTTCGTCCCACGCCCGGATCGGCGAGGAGGTTCATCCGGAGCCCGGACCGCAGACGGCCGTACTCCTGGTCCGACAGCAGATGCCGGGTGCGGAAGAAGACGTTGTTCAACGCCATCGTCGCCGCCGTCGACCGGGCCGCCCTGTACGCCTCGGGGGAGAGGTTCGCCTGCGCCTCCAGCGCCAGCTCGCGCAGCACGATGGGGGAGCGGGAGGCGATCGCGGTGACGAGGAGTGTGCCCCACAGCTGCTGCGCCGTCAGGCGTGAGCCGTCGAAGACCGAGTCCAGATTGCGTCTCAGATCCCTCGCGTGGTCCGGGATCGCGGACTTCAGCGCGTCGAGCGACATCTCGTGCTCCTTTTCCCAAGCGGTCAAACCAGCTCTGAACGAAACGATTTGAGTTTCCCGGGCGACTCCGAGAGACACCGGAGAACTCAACTTCCGTCAGCTGCGGACAGGTGGCGAACACCGCCCTGGAATATGCGCGCCGACTGATACACCTTCCCCCCTGAGCGCTACGCGTCACGCGTATGTGCGATCGATCGGGTGACCTGCCAAGGGGTGTGATGTCGGGCTACGAACTGCTGGCACGCGACCTCGCCGCGTGCGGGCGTGACGGCTTCACCGGGGAAGTGCGGGTGGCCGGCGCGCCCGGCGGCACCTTCCACTTCCGCGGCGGACTGGTCGTGGCCGTGGAGTCGCCGGGCGCGCCCGGACCCGATGCCCTGCTGCTGCGCTCCGGGCGGATCGGCGGCGAGGAGTGGGCCTCGCTGGTGCGCGAGTCCGGCGGTGTGCGCTGGCCGGCCGACGGGCTGATCGCGCAGGGGTACGCGGGCGCCGCCCAGCTGCGGGTGGTGTGCGCGATGGCCCTCCAGGACGCCGCGTTCGCGGTGGTCGCGGGCAGCGTCGACGACTGTGAACGCGGTCCGGCCGCCGGACCGCCGCCCGCCTCGGTCCCCGTCGGCGAACCGCCCACCCGGCTGCTCCAGGAGGCCTCCCGCAAGCTGCGCGCGCTCCTTGCGCTGCCCCGCGCCGTACGCCCCGAGGGGGAGCGTCCCGTCCCCGCCTCCCTCTCCTACGCCGCCGGCCGGCTCGGCCCCCTGCAACGCGAGCTGCTCACCCACGCCGACGGCCGGCGCACCGCCCGTGACCTGGCCTTCCGTACCGGGCGCGGGGTCTACACGGTGACCGTCGAGGTGGCCCGGATGCTCGGCGAGGGGCTCCTGGAGTGCGCGAGCGCGCCTGCCCCGATCCCGGTCCGGCTGCCGCCCGACGCCCATGGCGTACGGCCCCGGGAACCGGCCCCGCCCCCGCCGCCCGTCCCCGTGCCGCCGGCCGGTCCGCCCCCGAGCCCCGCGGCCCTGCCCCGCCGCCGCCCCGGCGCGAGCGGCATCAACGAGGCGCTCGCGCCGGAGCCCGCGGAGGACGGTGGCGGGGGCACCGGCTGGAAGGACTTCTTCCGGCTGCGCAACCCGACGACGAAATAACCCGCCCGGAAGTCCCCGCCCGGAAGTCCCCGAGAAACCCCGCCGAGAAGTCCCCGCCCGGAAGTCCCCCACAAATGTCCCCCACTCAGAAGTCCTCCACAGAAACCAGACGGTCATATGCGATCAGAAATAGGGGAGTTGCGCCCATGGACCACAAAGCCCTCGCACGGGAGATGCGCGGCCTGCGCGAGCAGGTGAGCGGCATCACCGACACCGCGGTCGCGGCGGCCGACGGGCTGCTCATCGCCGCCGACACCGCCGACTCGATCGACCCGGAGGGCCTCGCCGCCCTCGCCGCGGCCGGCCTCGGCCTCGCCCGCCGCACCTCCGAGGCGACCGCCCGCGGCGCCCTGCACCGCACGGTGACCTACGGCAGCCACGGCTGCGCCGCGTTCTACGCCGTCGGCGACACCGCGCTGATGGTCGTACTCGGAGACGAGGGCATGGACGTGGAGCGGCTGCACCGGGCGACACAGCCGGCCCTGCGCCGGATCGATTCGATTCTCACCGGAGTCTGAAGGGATGGCGACGAAGCGTATGACCCCAGGTTTCTCCGACCAGGTGATGGGCCTGGTCAAGTCACTGCGTACGGATGCCCCCGACTGCGTCGCCTCCGGCGTGGTCGACATGTCCACCGGCATGCTGCTCTCCTACGAGACCGTCGACAACCACCCGCCCGAGGTCCTGGACCTGCTGGCAGGCGCGACCCTCGACCTCTTCCAGGGGCGCACGGTCGTGATGATCGAGGACGTCTTCAAGGAGCGGCGCGGGATCCAGAGCGACAACCACTTCTTCCAGGAGATCCTCGTCAACAGTGACAACCTCACCCACCTGTTCGTGCGGATGACGGAGCAGCAGGACGTCGTCGCGGTGGTCGTCTGCCGCAAGTCCGTCAACGTGGGCATGCTGTTCGCACAGGTGCGGAGGGTGGTGCGGGAGTACCAGCTGTGAACGCGAACGGTCCCTCCCCGCCCGGGGAGGGACCGTGTGCTCACTCGGTGCGCAGGCCGTCCGGCCGCATCAGCCGTATCAGCGGCGGCAGGCTCAGCAGCGTCACCAGCAGGACGACGACCGCGCCGATGCCGGTCATCGACAGCACCACCTGCCAGTTCACCCCCACCGGCTGGTCGGTCATCCGCAGCAGTACCGCGCCCAGCGTCACCCCCACCACCGAGGCCAGCACCAGGCCGAGCCCGATCGGGATCGCCGTCTGCCACAGCACCGACATGCTCAGCGTGCGGCGCCGGGTGCCGAAGGCCACCAGCGACGACAGCAGCTTGCGGCGCTCGCGCAGTTGCTCCAGCTGCGACACCAGCAGGCTCGCCCCGATCAGCGCCAGCACACAGATCGCGCCGACGCTCAGCCCGGTGCGGATGGACTCGTACCTCGGGGACGTCTCGGTCCCCGACCACATCATCGGACTCGCCAGCGGGTCCACGGCGGCCGCGGTGTTGAGGGCGTACTCGTCGGCGTCGGGCACCGACCGGTCGATCGAGAGGTAGACCTGCCCGGAGACCACGCCCGCGAAGTCCCGGGGCATCGCGCCCGGGGTCATCAGGAAGCCGCCGCGCAGACCGCCGGACGGGTCCTCCACCGCCGTCACCTGCGGGATACCGGCCGGCACCTTCCAGGTGACCACGGTGTCCGCGTCCTCGATGTACAGCTTCTTGCCGGGCTTGTTCAGCAGCGGTCCGTCGGTGGAGTAGCTGGTGCCGTCGGCCAGGAAGATGTCGCCGTCCTTGCAGGAGGGCAGCTTCGCCACCTCGCGCAGGGCCGCGCAGTCGCCGACGGCCACCTCGGTGCCGTGGGTGGCATCGTCGGCGGTCGTCGAGGGGGCGTCGCTGAGATAGCCCTCCGACAGCGCGATGACCCGCCGTACGCCCTTGGTGTCCTCGAACCGCCGGGCGGTGTCCGCCAGTGGCGTGCCCTTGGGCACGCTCACCTGGATCTGCGCCCGGGAGAGGTCCTCCTTGCTGGGCTTGGTGTACTGGTCGTCGACCCCGGCGAACAGCATCTGGAGCGCGATCGCCCCGGCCACCGCCACCGCGATGCCGTTGACCATGCGGGCCGCCGTACCGCTGCTCAACTGCAGCCGCCGCACGGCCAGTTGCCAGGCGATCCCGCCCGAGCCGAGCCGGGCCACGACCCGCTCGACCAGCCACGGCAGCAGCGCGGTCACACCGACCAGGAGCAGCAGGACGCCGCCGACCACCAGGTACTGGTTGAAGTTCCCTTCGGAGTTGCCCTGGCCCATCATCGGGTAGAGCATCGCGAGCCCGGCCAGCGGCAGCAGCAGCCGCCACCACAGCCGGCGCCGCGCGGGCTTCGCCGCGCGCACCACGCCGAGCGGTTCGATCACCACGCCGCGCAGGGCGAGCAGGGTGACGAGTACGGCGGCGGCCGGCACCGCGACCGCGACCAGCGCGGCGAGGGCGGGCGAGGGGTTGAGATAGCTGGGCCAGATGCTGATCTCGAGTACCTCGAGGGAGCCCGCCACCTGCCGTCCGAACAGGAAGAACACCGTGCCGAGGACCAGACCGAGCAGCGCGCCGGCCATCGCCTCGCCCGCCGCGACCCGCCGGGTCATCCCTCCGTCGGCGCCCACCAGCCGCAGCGCCGCGAGCCGCCGGTCGCGCCGCTCGCCGCCGAACCGCACGGCCGCCGCGATGAACACCGCGACCGGCATCAGCAGCACCGTGATCATCACGACGCTCAGCAGCACCAGTACGGGGTCGGCCTTCTCGGGCTCCGGGTTGGGCGTCCCGAACCTCGTCAGCCGGTTCACGCCCGGGTCGTCGGTGTGCAGCCCGGTGGCGCCGGCGAAGTAGGCGAGTTCCTGCGAGCCGACAAGCCCGGGTTCCGTGATGGTCCCCACGATCCGGTACGGAACGCGCTCCCGCAGCAGCTTCCCGCCGTCCGAGGTGAGCAGCCGCTTCAGCGCGGGGGAGACGACCATCTCGCCCTTCGCCGGGAACGCGTCGACGCCGGGCGGCAGCGGGGCGCGCGGCCCCTCCGGTTCCAGCAGCCGGCCGCGCACGCTCTTCGAGCGGAACGTCGTGTCGGTCTGTGCGACCAGCAGGGTGTTGTCGGCGCGGGCCGGCTCCTCGGCCATGAACGTGTAGTCGGAGCGGGCCTGCTCGCGCGAGTGCCGCTCGACGATCACCCCGGGCAGCGCGGCGGCCAGGAGCAGCAGTGCCACACCGAGCCCGACGCCGACCGCCGTCAGCCCGGCCCGGACCCAGCCCTCCCGGCCGCCCGCGAACGCGAACCGGACCCCCAGGCCCAGATCCCTGGACCACTGGCGCAGGTTCATACGGCCCGCTCCATGTCCCGCGACTTCCCGTCCCGTACGACGATCTCGCGGTCGGAGTAGGCGGCCACCCGTGCCTCGTGCGTCACCAGCACCACGGCCGCGCCCGCCGACCGGGCCGCCTCGGTCAGCAGCTCCATGACCCGCTCGCCGTTGAGCGAGTCCAGCGCGCCGGTCGGCTCGTCGGCGAACACCATCCGCGGGCCGGTGACCAGCGAGCGCGCCACCGCCACCCGCTGCCCCTGCCCGCCGGACACCTCGCCGGGCCGCTTCTTCGCGAGGTCGTCGACCTCGAGGCGCTCCATCCAGGACAGCGCGGTCTTCTCGGCCTGCTTGCGCGGGGTGCCGTTGAGCCGGAGCGGCAGCGCCACGTTCTCCACACAGGTCAGCTCCGGCACCAGCTGTCCGAACTGGAACACGAACCCGAACTCCGAGCGCCGCAGGGCGCTGCGCTGCGCGTCGCTCATCGTGGCCAGGTCCCGCCCGTCGTACCGGATCGAGCCCGAGTCGGGCGTCACGATGCCGGCCAGGCAGTGCAGCAGTGTCGACTTGCCGGAGCCGGACGGCCCCATCACCGCGACGACCTCGCCGGGGTGGATGGAGAACTCGGCGCCGTCCAGCGCCATGGTCGGCCCGTACGCCTTGCGCAGGGCCTCGGCGGCCATCAGGGATCCCCCGGGGGCGGTCATGCGATCACCGTGTCCTTCAGCTTGTCGAGGCGCGCGGCGGTGAGCTCCAGCCAGCGCAGGTCGGCCTCGAGGTGGAACAGGGCGTGGTCGCAGATCAGCTGGTCGGCGAGGTCGCCCCTGCGCTTGCGGTCGGTCAGGATGCGCATGCTGCGCAGGTGCTCCGACCGCTGGGTGTCGAGGACGTCGGCCGCGTCGCGCTCGGTGAGCAGCGCGAGGACGACCTTCGTGTAGAGCGTGGACTGCAGGTACGGCTCGGGCTTCTCGGGCGTGGCGAGCCAGCGCGCCACGTCGGTGATCCCGGCTTCGGTGATCGCGTACCGCTTGCGCTCGGGGCCGCCGCCGGCCTCGATGCCGTCGACCTCGACGAGGCCGTTCTTCAGCAGCCGCGACATCGTCGAGTAGACCTGGCCGTAGTGCAGCGGCCGGTCGTGACCGAACTTCTCGTCGAAGGCCCGCTTCAGGTCGTAACCATGACGGGGCCCGGACTCCAGGAGTCCCAGGAGGGTGTGACCGATGGACATGGGGAGGACTGTACATGCGGTGTATACCCGGTGTGTATACGCGGAGTGTGTAGGTGGTGGCGGGGGGTGGGAGGCCGCAGGTGGGACGCGATTGTCACTGTTCTGCCACAGCGCCGGAACCGTGTTCTGAAGGCCGTTCTGGCACTCCCAGCCCGTCCGGCGTCTGAGGACGAGGCCGTTCAGGCCGACGGGGGCCTGGGGGCGGAGCCTCCAGGGGGCCGTCCCCGGCGAGGAATGGGCCCGGTGTCCCGCGGCAACCTCCCGGCCTCCGCGAGGGCGCGCCGCAGCAGGAACTCGATCTGTGCGTTGGCGGACCGCAGCTCGTCCCCGGCCCATCGGGCCAGCGCGTCGTACACCGCGGGATCCAGCCGCAGCAGCACCTGCTTGCGCTGCTGCGGCCGGCGCCGAGGAGTCGCCCCCTCTTCGGGGGTGGTCACTGGTAGAGCGTCCCCGTGTTCAGGACGGGCTGTGGCGCCCGGTCCCCGCACAGCACCACCATCAGGTTGGACACCATCGCCGCCTTCCGCTCCTCGTCCAGTTCCACGATGCCCTGCTCGGCGATCCGGCCCAGTGCCGCCTCGACCATCCCCACCGCGCCGTCCACGATCTCCCGCCGCGCCGCGACCACCGCGCCCGCCTGCTGCCGCTGGAGCATCGCGGAGGCGATCTCCGGAGCGTAGGCGAGATGCGTGAAGCGTGACTCGATGATCCGCACACCGGCCGCGTCCACACGCGCGTGCAGCTCGGCCGCGAGCTTCTCGGTGATCTCCTCGGCGTTGCCGCGCAGCGAGAGTCCGTCCTCGTCGTGGGAGTCATAGGGGTACTCGATGGCGATGTGCCGTACGGCCGCCTCGGTCTGGGTGGCGACGAACTCCAGGAAGTCGTCCACCTCGAAGGTGGCCTGCGCGGTGTCCTGCACCTTCCACACCACCACCGCGGCGAGCTCGATCGGGTTGCCGTAGGCGTCGTTGACCTTCAGGACGGCCGTCTCGTGGTTGCGGACCCGGGTGGAGATCTTCTCGCGGGAGGTGAAGGGATTCACCCAGCGCAGCCCGTCCTCGCGGATGGTGCCCCGGTAACGGCCGAAGAGCTGCACCACGCGCGCCTCGCCCGGCGCCACCGTGTTCAGCCCGCACATCGACAGGAACGCGGCGAGTCCGACGAGGATGCCGACGACTATCAGCGCGGCCTTGACGCCGCCCGCGGTCACCACCGCGGCGAGGGCGATCAGTCCGGCTCCGGCGAGCAGTCCGACCAGTCCGAGGGACAGGGCCAGGCCGCCGCCCACGCTGTGCGCGGGGAATTCCTTCACGCGCGGAGCGGGCATCTCGGGTGCGTCGATCGGTGTGTTCTCTGTGGGCATGGGTGGTTCCCCCGTTTCGTGGTCGCGTGGGCCGGTTCGTACGGCCCTTGCGTAAGCATCGATCTATCTAAGTGATAACACTTAACCGCTGGATGGCAACCCTCTGCGCCTCCCGTACGTCGGTGATGGTGGAGTGGTGTGCCGGGTCTGCTGGGCGGGGTGCTGATTCTCACCCCCTCCGAGGGCCGGATCGGGAGCCCTTCGTCACAGCCGACGGTGTTAGTTTTCTGAGCTGACCTGCCCGAGGGCACCGGTGTGACTGCCGAGTAGGAAGCGGAGCGAGCGGACTCATGGGACGAGCGGACGAGAGACGAGCGCGACAGCGTGGTGGCCGCCGCGCGGCGCCCAAGGACCGTTCGTCGCGGACGGAGGCAGCAGAGTCGCGGAGCGAGTCGGCATCGACGTCGACGTCGACGGCCACCGCGACGGCCGAGAGCCGCGAGGACGTGGCGTCCGGCGGCCGCGCCGCGGCGCGCAGGGCGGCCGCCAAGAAGGGCCGGGGCGCCAAGGCCGGCAAGGGCGGTAAGAAGGACAAGAGCCTCATACGCCGGATCTTCACCTGGAAGAAGATCCTCGGCGCGTTCCTGATCATGACCACGGCCGTCATCGGCGCCGTCGTCTGGCTCTACGTCAGCACTCCGATCCCCGAGGGCAATGCCGACGCCAAGCTGCAGAGCAACGTCTACGAGTGGGCGAACGGCTCGACCATGACCCGCGACGGCACCGTCAACCGGGAGAACGTCGACCTGTCGAAGGTCCCCAAGGAAGTCCAGCACACCTTCGTCGCCGCCGAGAACAAGGGCTTCTACGACGACAACGGCGTCGACCTCCGAGGCACCACCCGAGGCATCCTCAACACCCTCATGGGCAAGGGCGCGCAAGGCGGTTCGACGATCACCCAGCAGTACGTCAAGAACTACTACCTGACCCAGGAACAGACCGTCACGCGCAAGCTGAAGGAACTGGTCATCTCCCTGAAGCTGGACCGGGAGAAGTCCAAGGACTACATCCTGGCCGGCTACATCAACACCAGCTACTACGGCCGCGGCGCCTACGGCATCCAGGCCGCCGCCCAGGCCTACTACCGCGTCGACGCCAACAAGCTCTCCGTCCAGCAGGGCGCCTACCTCGCCGCACTGCTCCAGGCCCCCAGCCAGTACGACTGGGCCGTCGCCACCGACACCGGCAAGAAGCTGGTGCAGCAGCGCTGGAACTACGTCCTGAACAACATGGTCGAGCAGAAGTGGCTCGACAAGTCCGACCGCGACGCCATGAAGTTCCCGGTTCCGAAGGCGCCCAAGGCCGTCGCGGGGCAGGAGGGCCAGATCGGCTATCTGGTGCTCGCGGCCAACAACGAGCTGGCCAGGCAACTGGTCGCCAGGGGTGTCGCCGACGACTTCGAGTCCGCCCAGGCCCTGGTGAAGCGCGGCGGCTGGAACATCCAGCTCAACATCGACCCGAAGAAGCAGAAGGCGCTGGAGGCGTCCGTCAAGGAGCAGTTGACCAGCAAGCTCGACAAGAAGAAGCGCAAGGTCGACGGCAACGTCCAGGCCGGTGCGGCATCGGTGAACCCCAAGACGGGCGCGGTCGAGGCGATGTACGGCGGTTTGGGCTACACCGACCACTACGTCAACAACGCCACCCGCGACGACTACCAGCCCGCCTCCACCTTCAAGCCGGTGATCCTCGCCGCCGCCTTCGACGAGAACGCCAAGACGCAGGACGGCGATGCCATCACCGCCAACACGAAGTACGACGGCACCAGCAAGCGCCCGGTCGTCGGCAGCGACATCGCCTTCGCCCCGGAGAACGAGGACGACCAGAACTACGGCAACGTCACCGTCCAGACCGCGCTGAACAAGTCCATCAACTCCGTCTTCGCCCAGATGGGTGTCGACGTCGGCATGGACAAGGTGCTGAAGGTCGCCGACGACCTCGGCATGGACACCAAGGACCTGAAGGCCGTGCCCGCCCAGACCCTGGGCACCATGGGCGCGAGCCCGCTGCAGATGGCCGCTGTCTACGCGACCCTCGACAACCACGGCAAGAAGGTCACCCCCGCCCTCATCAAGACGGCGACGAACAGCGCCTACCCGACGTTCGAGCACACCGACCCCATCGGCGGCCAGGTGATCAGCCGGGAGGCCGCCGACTCGGTCACCTCGGTGCTCACCGGCGTGGTCGACGACGGTACGGCGAAGAAGTCCGTACGGGACAACCCGCTGCGCAAGGGCCAGAAGGTCGCGGGCAAGACGGGCACCTCCGACAACAACAAGTCGGCCTGGTTCACCGGCTACACCCCCGACCTGGTCACCTCGGTCGGCCTGTTCGGCGAGGAGGCCAAAACCGGCGCCCAGGTCCCGCTGACCGGTGCGACGACGGGCCTGACCACGGTCGCGGGCCGCATCAACGGTGGTGGCTTCCCGGCCCAGATCTGGGCGGCGTACACCTTCGGGGTCTCCACCAAGGTGACCAAGTTCGACCTGGACACCGACCAGGGCGCGGCCGTCCAGACGTCGTCGCCGTCCCCGAGCAAGTCCTCGACGCCGAGCGAGACCCCGTCGAACACGCCCACGACGTCCGCTCCGACGACGTCCGCCCCGACGACGTCGGCTCCGACCACATCCGCTCCGACGACGTCCCCGCCGGCCACCAACACACCGACCAGCCCGACGACGCCGCCAGCGACGACGTCCCCGCCGGCGACCCCGACGGGAGACCCACTGAACCCGTTGAACGGCCAGTAGGGACACGAAGAGGGGGCGCCCGGGGTTTTCCCCCGGGCGCCCCCTCTTTTCCGCTCTCCCGGCCGTTCTCACGGCCTTCCCGTCAGCTCCGGTTCAGCTCGAACCAGACCACCTTGCCGGTGCTCAGCCGGGTCGCGCCCCAGCGCCGGGCCAGCCGGTTGACGAGATACAGCCCACGGCCGCCCTCGTCGGTCGCCCGGGCCTGCCTCAGGCGGGGCAGCTGCGGTACGTCGTCACCGACCTCGCACCGCAGCACATCGGTCCGCAGCAGCCGCAGGGTGACCGGCCGCGAGGCGTACCGCACCGCGTTGGTGACGACCTCGCTGACCAGCAGCTCCACCGAGTCGGTCAGATCCTCCATACCCCACCGGGACAGTGCGCGCCGGGCCAGCCGCCGGGCGCGGCCCGGTGCCGCGTCCTCCGGCTCCAGGAACCAGTACGCCACATCGCTCGGCGCGATCCCGTCGAAGCGGGCGGCGAGCAGCGCGATGTCGTCGTCCCGGTCACCCGGTCCGAGCATGTCGAGCACCTCGTCGCACAGGGCCTCGAGCGGCGGCGGGTGGTCGGGACCCGTCAGCTGGGCGGTCGCGGCCAGCTTCTCGCGCAGCTGCTCTATCCCGGTCGCCACGTCCCGCAGCCGGGACTCGACCAGGCCGTCGGTGTAGAGCAGCAGGGTCGCCCCGGCGGGCGCGTCCAGCTCCACGGCCTCGAAGTCGACGCCGCCCACACCGATCGGCGCCCCCGGCGGCACCCGCAGCACCTCGGCCCGGCCGCCCAGGTGCAGCAGGACGGGCGGGGGATGGCCGGCGTTGGCGATGGTGATGCGGTGCGAGACCGGGTCGTAGACGGCGTAGAGGCAGGTCGCCATGCGGTCGGTGCCCAGCCGCTGGGCCTGCTCGTCGAGGTGGTGCAGGACCTCCTGCGGGGGCAGGTCGAGCCCGGCGAGGGTCTGGGCCGTGGTCCGCAGCTGCCCCATGATCGCGGCGGACGTCATGGAGTGCCCCATGACGTCACCCACGACCAGCGCCACCCGGCTGCCCGGCAGCGGGATCGCGTCGTACCAGTCGCCGCCGACCCGCGCGGTCTCCGCGGCGGGCAGGTAGCGGGAGGCCAGCCGGACGCCCGTGCAGCGCGGCAGGTTCTCCGGGAGCATGGTGCGCTGCAGCTCGTCGGCGATGTACGCCTCACGGTCGTACAGCACCGCCTTGTCGATGCCGAGCGCGCTGTGCGTGGCGAGCTGCGCCGCCACCAGCAGGTCGTCGTTCTCGAACGGGAAACGGTCCGGGCGGCGCAGGAAGACGGCCGCGCCGATCACCCGGCGCCGGCCGCGCAGCGGGGCCAGGATGGCCCGTCCGCCGCCGGGGATCACCAGGGTGCTGTCCTCGCCCAGGAGTTCGGGCAGCGCGGCGCGGGCGGCGGGATTGTCGGCGAAGACCGGACGCACCCCGCGCAGCACCTCGGCGAGCGCCCCGCCGGGCCGCACCTCGCACAGCTCCGCCACCGCGGAGGACAGTTCGGCGTTCAGTTCGGCCGGTTCCGGCGGCGGCAGGGCCAGCGCGGCGAAGCCGGGCTCGGTCTCGCGCTCCTCCGGGATGCGGTCGGTGCGCCGCAGCCGCAGCATGACGCGGTCGGCCACCGGCCGTTCGTCGCCGACCGGCAGCGGATCACGCAGATAGACGAGGATCGCGTCGGAGAAGGTCGGCACGGTGGCCCGGCACAGCCCCATCACGATCTCGTCGAGGTCCAGACCGCGCGCGATCCGCCGGGTCGCGGCGCCCACGAAGCGCAGCCGGTCCCCGTCCCGCCGCATGGGTGTGGGCCGCCCCGGGGTCACTCCTTGCCCCGTACGACGCTCGGAACGCGCGTCACCGCCCGGCTGGGCCGGGATCGAGTCGGGCGCCGGACGCGGCCGGTGGGTGTCGGGTTCGGTGCCGGCCGCCGGCTGGGAGTGCTCGGCCTGCGATACGGCCGGATCCTTTCCCTGGACACTCTTGTTTCCCTTGCTGCCCGTCCCACTGGTGGCACACGACGCGGTGCTGCCCGGACCGTCCTCGGTACGTCCCTGGGCTGAAGGGGGTAAGGCGGCCGAACCGCCGGGCGCCGGGGTATGCAGGAGCGCCCCGCGAGGGTCCGTGGGGTCGACGCCCTGAGGGCGTTCGTAGCTGGTGGGCTGCTCCGTCACGCGTGTCGAATCCGTCCGTCCGGGGCTGCGCGCCGCGCACGCAGTTGGTCCCGCAGAAAACCCGATACCCGGAATACGTGTCCCCGGAACGGAATTCCCGCGTGGTCAGAGGCTGTTCCTGTGCCACCGGTGCCCCGGGCGCACCCGCCGCCCCCACCGGTGTTGCGCTCGTACCCCTCGCTCACGTCCTGCCGCCCCTCGGTGACGTTCGGTCAGACCCGGTGTCGGCCCCGGGAGTTGCTGTTCGATGCTCTTGCGGAGGACGATCCTACGTTTCCTGACCCGGGGCGTATCAAGGGTCTCATGTGGACACGTGCGCCGGCGTACGGTCCCAGTCCTCCGGAAGCAACGGTACGGCCCAGGACGGATTCGGGCGCCAGTGCTGCCAGCCCTGGTCGAACGGAGTCCCCCAGGAGCGGATCACCTCCACCGCCCCGCGGCCCGCTTCCCGGACCCGCTCGGCGACCTCCGCCCTCATCAGGCCGTCCTGCTGGGCCTGCGCGAACTCGTCCTCGTCGCGCCAGTCCCAACTGCGATCGGGGTACACGCAGATGTCCAGAAAGTGGTCCTCGGAGTCCACTCCGCCGCCCCAACGGGTGAGCGGCTGCTCCAGATTGACGTACCAGTTCTTGAACTGCCAGCCCGGCTCCCAGAACAGCCACACCGACCAGGGCTCCCCGGGCCGGGCCAGCTTCAGCACTCCGGTGCCGAACCAGCGGTCGAGCTGGACGACGCGTGGCTTGGTGTAGCGGGTGCGCAGCGGCTCCTGGTGCAGCGGGGTGCCGTCCGCGAGCACGGGCTTGGCGACCTGGGTCCCGGGGGCCAGCCAGACCGCGAGCAGTTCCTCGTCGTCGCGGACCACGGTGACCGGGCGGGCGATATGGAACAGTGCGCCGCCGTTCTCCCGGTACCGCCAGAGGATCTGGTCCCCGGGCTCCCAGAAGGCCGCCGCACCACCCGTTCCCACGCGTCTCACCGCTCCGCCGTCTGCCATGCACAGATATTAGGTGCCATGGACATACGACGCTGCGGCGCGCGTCACGGTTCTGTGCGCGGGGCGTGAAAGGTTACGGGTGCGTCATCCGCAGGACATCCAGGGCTTCGTCGAGTTGTTCGACTGTCAGGTCCCCGCGCTCCACGTACCCGCTCTCGAGCACGACCTGCCGGATCGTCCTCCGCTCCGCCAGCGCCTTCTTGGCCACCTTGGCGGCCTCCTCGTACCCGATGTACTTGTTCAGCGGGGTGACGACGGACGGCGAGGACTCGGCGTACTCCCGGGCCCGCTCGCGGTGCGCCACGATCCCGTCGACGGTGCGGTCGGCGAGCAGCCGCGACACGTTGGCCAGCAGCCGGATCGACTCCAGCACGTTCTTCGCGATGACCGGAAGCATCACGTTCAGCTCGAAGTTGCCGGCGGCGCCGGCGGTGGCGACGGTCGCGTCGTTCCCCACGACCTGGGCGGCGACCATCAGCACGGCCTCCGGGATCACCGGGTTGACCTTGCCCGGCATGATCGAGGACCCGGGCTGGAGGTCGGGCAGGCTGATTTCGGCCAGTCCGGTGCGGGGGCCCGAGGCCATCCACCGCAGATCGTTGGCGATCTTCGTGAGGGAGACCGCGATGGTCCGCAGCTGCCCGCTGGTCTCGACGACGCCGTCCCGCGCGCCCTGCGCCTCGAAGTGGTCGCGCGCCTCGGTCAGCGGCAGCCCGGTGGTCCGGGCGACCTCCTCGATGACGGCGGCGGAGAAGCCGGGCGGGGTGTTGATCCCGGTGCCGACGGCGGTACCGCCCAGCGGCAGTTCGGCCAGCCGCGGCAGGGAGGCGGTGAGCCGCTCGACGCCGTACCGCACCTGGGCGGCGTACCCGCCGAACTCCTGTCCCAGGGTGACGGGCGTTGCGTCCATCAGATGGGTCCGCCCCGACTTCACGACGTCCGCGAACTCCTCCGCCTTGCGGCCGAGGGAGCCGGCGAGGTGCTCCAGGGCGGGGACGAGGTCGCGGATGACGGCGGCGGTGGCGGCGATGTGGAGGGACGACGGGAAGACGTCGTTGGACGACTGGGACGCGTTGACATGGTCGTTGGGGTGGACGGCCCTGCCGAGCCGCTCGCTCGCCAGGGTGGCGATGACCTCGTTGGCGTTCATGTTGGAGGACGTGCCGGAGCCGGTCTGGAACACGTCGACCGGGAAGTGCTCGTCCCACTTCCCCTCGGCCACCTCGGCGGCCGCCTCCCGGATCGCCTCGGCGACGTCCTTGTCGAGCACCCCGAGCCGGGCGTTCACCTCCGCCGCGGCCCCCTTGATCCGGGCCAGGGCCTCGATGTGCGCGCGCTCGATGTGCTGGCCCGAGACGGGGAAGTTCTCCACGGCGCGCTGGGTCTGGGCCCGCCACTTGGCGCCCGCCGGGACGCGTACCTCGCCCATGGAGTCGTGCTCGATCCGGTAATCGCTCATGCCTGGTACAGCGATCGGGACGGCACGGTTGTTCCGCGATTCACCCGAACGTGGGGGCAGGGGTGTGACCCAGGTCTCAGTGCGGCCGTGCAGCAGCGGAGGGCGTCTTCACGTCGAGGACGGGTGACAGGAAGGGAGGGGCGTGTGGAGACGGACTTCCAGGAATTCGTGGCCGCTCGGTCGACCGCGTTATTCAGAGGTGCCCTCGTCCTCACGGGAAACCGTGAGGCCGCGGAGGACCTGGTCCAGGAGACCCTGGAGAAGGCCTGCCGCAAGTGGCGCACCATCGCTGCGAAGGACGCTCCGGACGCCTACGTCCGGCGGATCATGGTGAACCTGGCCAACGACCGCTGGCGGAGGTTCCGCCGCCTGACCACGGCACCCCATCCGGAAGGCGGCGACCCGCCGGCCCAGGGTGACGAGTACGGGCAGGTCGACAGCAGGGACCAGTTGGTGCGCGCGCTGCAGCAACTGCCCATGCGGATGCGGACGGTGGTGGTGCTGCGCTACTTCCACGATCTCTCGGACGGTGAGATCGCGGCCGACCTCGGCATCACGCCGAGCACGGTCCGCTCCCAGCTCGCCCGGGGGATCGAGAAGCTCAGAAGTCAGTTCCCCGCACTCCCCGCCCCTTCACCACAGCGGCACCCGGAAGGAATCCGATGACCTCGTACGACGACGCGCGGCTTTCCGGCTGCACACCCTTCGAAGAGGAACTGACGAACGCCATGAACCGCTTCGCGAACTCCGCCGTGACCCCCGACTTCGACGCGCCGCAGATCCTGCGCCGCACCCGTCGCCGCCGGACCGTCGGCATCGCCGCCGTCGCCGCCGCCCTCATCGCGGCGGGCGGCGGGACGGCCCTGGCCACCTCGGTCGCGAGCAACGGCGGCTCGACCCCGGCGGCGACCGGCACGGCCACCGACAGCGACGCCACCACCATCCTGTACGTCGGCAGCGTGACCATCCCGGTCGACTTCGCGGGCATGGACCTGGTGCTCGCCAAGCCGCTCCTCGAGAAGACCCAGACGAAGCTCGGCACCGTCACCAAGAAGGCAGTCACGGGCTGCAAGCCGGGCTCGATCATCGAGGTGTCCCCGCACGCCCCGGCGACCGTCAAGAAGGGCGACGCGGTCAACTTCGTCATCTGCACCGCCTGATCAGGTCCTGACCTGAAAGGACGCCCGCCCCTGCGTCAATCAGGGGCGGGCGTCCGTCACAGGATCGCACGCATCACACCAGCCCCGGCCCCCGCACCGGAATCGTCGTGAACGTGGGCGCGGGCGCCGGGTCCTTGAAGAAGTCGTTGCCCTTGTCGTCGACGACGACGAACGCCGGGAAGTCCTCGACCTCGATCTTCCAGACGGCCTCCATGCCGAGCTCCTCGTACTCGACGACCTCGACCTTCTTGATGCAGTCCTGGGCGAGACGTGCGGCGGGGCCGCCGATCGAGCCCAGGTAGAAGCCGCCGTGGCTGCCGCAGGCGTCGGTGACCTGCTGCGAGCGGTTGCCCTTCGCCAGCATCACCTTGGAGCCGCCCGCCGCCTGGAACTGCTCGACGTACGAGTCCATCCGGCCGGCCGTCGTCGGGCCGAACGAGCCGGAGGCGTAGCCCTCGGGGGTCTTCGCCGGGCCCGCGTAGTACACCGGGTGGTCCTTCAGGTACTGCGGCATCTCCTCGCCCGCGTCGAGCCGCTCCTTGATCTTGGCGTGCGCGATGTCCCGCGCCACGACCAGCGGACCGGACAGCGACAGCCGGGTCTTGACCGGGTACTTGGTCAGCTCGGCGAGGATGTCGTCCATCGGCTGGTTCAGGTCGATGCGGACCACGTCTGCGGACTCGTCGAGGTGCTCGTCCGTGGTCTCCGGCAGGAACCGGGCCGGGTCCGTCTCCAACTGCTCCAGGAACACGCCCTCGGCGGTGATCTTCGCGACGGCCTGGCGGTCGGCCGAGCAGGACACGGCGATGGCGACCGGGCAGGAGGCGCCGTGCCGCGGCAGGCGCACCACGCGCACGTCGTGGCAGAAGTACTTCCCGCCGAACTGCGCGCCGATCCCGATCTTCTGCGTCAGCTCGAAGACCTTCTCCTCCAGATCCTTGTCCCGGAAGCCGTGCCCGAGCGGGGAACCCTCGGCCGGGATCTCGTCCAGGTAGTGCGCGGAGGCGTACTTCGCGGTCTTCAGCGCGTACTCGGCGGAGGTGCCGCCGACGACGATCGCCAGGTGGTACGGCGGGCAGGCGGCCGTGCCCAGCGAGCGGATCTTCTCCTCCAGGAACTTCATCATGGAGGCCTCGTTCAGCACGGCCTTCGTCTCCTGGTACAGGAACGACTTGTTGGCCGAGCCGCCGCCCTTCGCCATGAACAGGAACTTGTACGCGCCGCCGTCGGTGGCGTACAGCTCGATCTGCGCCGGCAGGTTGGACCCGGTGTTCTTCTCCTCCCACATGGTGAGCGGAGCCATCTGCGAGTAGCGGAGGTTCAGCTTGGTGTAGGCGTCGTAGACGCCCCGGGAGAGGGCCTCCTCGTCGCGCCCCCCGGTCAGCACGTTCTGCCCGCGCTTGCCCATGACGATCGCCGTACCGGTGTCCTGGCACATCGGCAGCACGCCCGCGGCCGCGATGTTCGCGTTCTTCAGGAGGTCCAGCGCGACGAACTTGTCGTTGGCGGACGCCTCAGGGTCGTCGACGATGCGCCTCAGCTGGGCCAGGTGCGCGGGCCGCAGGTAGTGCTGGATGTCATGGACGGCCTCCGCGGCGAGCTTGCGCAGCGCCTCCGGCTCCACCTTGAGGAACGTCCGCCCGTCGGCCTCGAAGGTGGAGACACCCTCGGAGGTCACCAGCCGGTAGGGGGTGGTGTCCTCTCCCATGGGGAGCAGATCGGTATACGCGAACTCAGGCATCTCAGCCCATTCCTCACTCGGCGGACGACGGCCCGCCGACGTCGGCGGGCTTCACCAGCGTAGAACCTGTCTCCGGCGCCGAGTTTGTGAGGTAAGGCTCAGTCGGACCGGGAAGCATCGCCCTCGGACCGGGAGCGCCGCCCTCCCGCATTCCCTCCTGCGGGGGCTATCGCGATCTATCGTGTTTGGGTACGCTGCTGCCGTGGACCTTCAGAAGCAGACCCCTGCCGCCCCCACACCGACCGCCGAGCTGCGCGCCTCGGACGCCGACCGGGACCGGATCGCCGACATCCTGCGCGAGGCCCTGGCGGAGGGCCGGCTCACCGCGGACGAGCACGCCGAGCGCGTCGAGGGCGTGCTGGCCGCCAAGACCGTGGGCGAACTGGAGGTCTTCATACGGGACCTGCCCGCCGCCCACCCCCGCCGCGCGGCCCCCGCCGCGGCCTCGCACGGGCCCGTCGCCGGCGCCATCCCCGTCGACCCGGACGACAGCGTGATCGCGGTCTTCAGCAGTGCCACCCGCCGGGGCCGCTGGCGCGCGCGCCGCCGTATCCACGCGTACGCCGTCTTCGGCACCATAGAGATCGACCTCAGCGAGGCGCTCTTCGAGTACCAGCAGGTCATGATCAAGGCGTGGGCCTTCTGCGGCAACATCGAGGTCCGCGTCCCGGAGAACGTGTCGCTGCGCGGCACCGGCGGCGGCGTCCTCGGCAACTTCGAGGTGGACGCGCTCGATTCGCCCGACCCGGACGCTCCGGTGGTCTACGTCGACGGCTGGGCGGTGCTGAGCAACATCGAAGGCCGGCCCAAGCGCGGCAAGCTCGTCGCGGACATTCTCGACCGCGTGTCGCGCAAGGTCGACAAGGGTTTGCGTAAACACCTGGATCATTAGCGGTTGCGAATCCGCCGGGTCTCGCGTGCACCCCGCACCCCTCGGGATCGCGCAGAACTCCCCGGAACTCAGCGGTGCGGGACTCAGTGCATAGGCGCGCGCACAGCGGGTAGGCCTTGACGCATCGTCTCTCGCTCGCGAAGCCGTCGTCAGGAGTAGACCCGTGCTGCAACCGCCGCATTCGTCCCTGCAGGTCGCCGCCGTTCCGGCCCAGCGGGTGCCAGCGCGCGACAGGGACCAAGACGCTCCCTGGCACACCGAGGCGGTGTGCCGGCGCGACGAGGCAGGCTTGTTCTTCGCCCCTTCCAAGGAGCCGACCGCCGCCCGCCTCTCCCGCGAAGAGGCCGCGAAGCGCGTCTGTGCCCGCTGTCCCGTGATGGTGGAGTGCCGCGAGCACGCCCTGCTCCAGCCGGAGCCGTACGGCGTCTGGGGCGGCCTCACCGCCGCCGAACGCCGAGTGGTCCTGGCCCGGCGCCGCCGGCGGGACATGGAACTGAAGAAGGCGGCGAGGACGGCGGGCCGCATAGCGCAGGCCGGCTGACGGCCGCAGAGAACCGGCCACCCGCACGGCCACGTGCCGAAGGGGCGCCCCTCCGCACCGGGGCGCCCCTTCGGGTACTGACGGCAGGTACTACTTGGCCCGGTCGAAGTCGATCGCGCTGTAGGCCCGCAGTTTGCTGAGCCGGTGCACGGAATCGATCCGCCGTACCGTCCCCGACTTGGACCGCATCACGATGGAGTCGGTCGTCGCCGTCTCGGACCGGTACCGGACGCCCCGCAGCAGCTCACCGTCGGTGATCCCGGTGGCGACGAAGAACACGTTCTCGCCCTTGACCAGGTCCTCGGTCGTCAGCACCCGGTCCAGGTCGTGCCCCGCGTCGACCGCCCGCTGCCGCTCCTCGTCGTCCTTGGGCCACAGCTTGCCCTGGATGGTGCCGCCCAGGCATTTCACCGCACAGGCCGAGATGATGCCCTCGGGCGTGCCGCCGATGCCGAGCAGCAGGTCGATCCCCGTGCCCTCGCGCAGCGCCAGGATGGAACCGGCGACATCACCGTCGGAGATCAGCTTGATGCGGGCGCCGGTGTCCCGGATCTCCTTGATGATGCCCTCGTGCCGCGGCCGGTCCAGGATGACGACGGTGACGTCCTCCGGTGTGACCCGCTTCGCCTTGGCGACCCGGCGGATGTTGACCTCGATGGGCGCGTTGATGTCGACGAAGTCGGCGGCCTCGGGGCCGGTGACCAGCTTGTCCATGTAGAAGACGGCGGACGGGTCGAACATCGCGCCCCGCTCGGTGGCCGCGAGGACGGCGATCGCGTTCGTCATGCCCTTGGCCGTCAGTGTGGTTCCGTCGATCGGGTCGACGGCGATGTCGACCTCCGGCCCGGTGCCGTCGCCGACGCGCTCGCCGTTGAAGAGCATCGGCGCCTCGTCCTTCTCGCCTTCGCCGATGACGACCACGCCGTTCATCGAGACGGTCGAGACGAGGGTCCGCATCGCGCGCACCGCGGCGCCGTCGGCGCCGTTCTTGTCACCGCGGCCCACCCAGCGGCCCGCGGCCATCGCGGCGGCTTCGGTCACCCGGACCAGTTCCAGGGCGAGGTTGCGGTCGGGGGCTTCGGAGGGGACGTCAAGCTCGGACGGCAAATGATGATGCTCGGTCATCGGAGCGCACCTTTCTGATACGACGACGGCCGGATGAGGGTTCGACCCTCGACTCTATCGTCAGTCCGACAAAATGAGCAGGGGACCCCACGGATGAGCGCACCGGGCACCTGCGACGATAGGGGGCGTGGCAGGTTCGAACGGCAAGCAGAAGACGGCCCGGGACATGATCCTTTCCCTGGGCCTCATCGTGATCGCGGCATACGTCATCTACCTCTTCGTCCCGCACGACGATCACGCTCCCGACATCAAACGGGTCGACTACCGCGTCGAACTGCTCACGGCGCGGCGCGCGGCGTCGTACCCGGTGGCCGCGCCCGAGGGACTGCCCGACAGCTGGAAGGCGACCTCCGTGCGCTTCCAGGGCGCCGACGACGACTCCTGGCACCTCGGCTTCCGTGCCCCCGACGGGGAGTACGTGGCTGTCGAGCAGTCCGCTCAGCGGCGCGCGGAGTTCATCGACGACGCCAGTCAGGGAGCCCGGGAGACCAAGGTCACCGAGGAGATCGACGGCCGCACCTGGACCCGCTACACCGGCGGCCGCTACGACGCACTCGTGCTGCAGGGCACCGAGGGTTCCACGACGGTGGTGACGGGCACGGCGTCCTTCGAACGCCTGAAGGAGATGGCCGGGGCGCTGGAGACCTCCTGAGCCGACGCCGTACGGGCCCCCTGTCCGGCCGCTACGCGGAGCCCTCGGCCGCCCCGTCGCCCGTCGACGGCTCCTCCTCGGCCAGCGCCGCGTCCAGCCGGGCCCGCGCGCCCTCCAGCCAGCGCCGGCAGACCTTGGCCAGCTCCTCCCCTCGCTCCCACAGGGCGAGGGACTCCTCCAGCGTCGTACCCCCCGCCTCCAGGCGGCGTACCACCTCGATCAGCTCGTCGCGCGCCTGCTCGTACCCGAGCGACTCTTCGGTCCTGCCCGTCATGGCCCTCTGTTCCCTACTCGTCTGCTCGTCGACTCGCACACTCAGTCGACTCGAACCGTGAACTCGCCCTCGGCGACCCGGGCGCGCAGCACCTCGTCCGCCGTCACCTCACCCGGATCCCGGACCACATGCCCGTCGTCCTTCTGCAGCACCGCGTACCCCCGCTTCAATGTCGCGGCAGGGGAGAGGGCCACCACGCGCGCGTGCGTGTGCGTGAGCTCGGAGTCGGCGCGATCCAGCAGATGCCCCAGACACCGCCGGGCCCGGTCGGTGAGCGAGGCGACCTGATCCGCGCGCTCGTCGATCATCCGGTGCGGATCCTGTATCGCGGGCCGCGCGAGCGCATGGGCGAGCCCGCGCTCCTCCCGCTCCACGAACCCCTCCACACACCGCCGCGCCCGCCCGCGCAGCATCCGCACCCGCTCCAGCTCCTCGCCGACGTCCGGCACGACCTTCTTCGCCGCGTCGGTGGGCGTGGACGCCCGCAGGTCGGCCACATGGTCGAGCAGCGGGTTGTCCGGTTCGTGCCCGATCGCCGAGACGACCGGTGCACGGCAGGCCGCGACCGCCCTGACCAGCTGCTCGTCGGAGAACGGCAGCAGATCCTCCACGCTGCCGCCACCGCGCGCCACGATGATCACATCCACCTCGGGGATCTCGTCCAGCTCCTTCACGGCCTGGACGACCTGCGTCACCGCGTGCACCCCCTGCACCGCGACATTGCGCACCTCGAAGCGGACGGCGGGCCACCGGTGCCGGGCGTTCTCCAGGACGTCCCGCTCGGCCGCAGACGCCCGCCCGCACACCAGCCCGATGAGCTGCGGCAGGAACGGCAGCGGCTTCTTCCGTCCGGGCGCGAACAGCCCCTCCGCCGCCAGCGACTTCTTCAGCTGCTCCAGCCGCGCCAGCAGCTCCCCGACCCCCACCGGCCGTATCTCCACGGCCCGCAGCGACAGCTGTCCCCGCGGGGCGTACCACTCGGGCTTCGCGTGGACGACGACCCGGGCGCCCTCGCCGACGACGTCCGCCACCGTGTCGAACACCTGCCGGTAGCACGTCACGCCCACCGAGATGTCGTGCGACGGATCGCGCAGGGTCAGAAAGACGACGCCCGCGCCCGGGCGCCGCGACAACTGGGTGATCTGCCCCTCGACCCACACCGCGCCGAGCCGGTCGATCCACCTCCCGATGAGCCGCGACACCTCGCCGACGGGCAGCGGGGCGTCCGCGGACGTGTTCACAGCCATGCGCCCGAGAGTAACGGCCACGACTGACAACGCAGTGGACGCGGACCCCTCACCCGGCGGGGATCTTCGCCCCCCGGGACGCGGCCTTACGATGGGACGCATGACTGCTTCGCCAGCCCGCCGCCGTGTCCTGCTCGCCGCTCCCCGGGGCTACTGCGCGGGCGTCGACCGCGCCGTGATCGCCGTCGAAAAGGCCCTGGAGCAGTACGGGGCCCCGGTCTACGTCCGGCACGAGATCGTCCACAACAAGTACGTCGTGCGGACTCTGGAGAACAAGGGCGCCATCTTCGTCGAGCGGACCGAGGAAGTACCGCCGGGCAACATCGTCATGTTCTCGGCGCACGGCGTCGCGCCGGTCGTCCACGAGGAGGCCGCGCGCGGGAAGCTCGCCACCATCGACGCGACCTGCCCCCTCGTCACCAAGGTCCACAAGGAGGCCGTCCGCTTCGCGAGCGACGACTACGACATCCTCCTGATCGGGCACGAGGGGCACGAGGAGGTCATCGGCACCTCCGGCGAGGCCCCCGACCACATCCAGCTCGTCGACGGGCCGTCCGACGTCGCCAAGGTCGAGGTCCGCGACCCCTCCAAGGTCGTCTGGCTGTCCCAGACCACTCTCTCCGTCGACGAGACGATGGAGACGGTCGACGCGCTGAAGGAGAAGTTCCCGCAGCTCATCTCGCCGCCCAGCGACGACATCTGCTACGCCACCCAGAACCGGCAGCTCGCCGTGAAGCAGATGGGCGCGGAGGCGGAGCTGGTGATCGTCGTCGGCTCGCGCAACTCCTCCAACTCCAAGCGGCTCGTCGAGGTCGCCAAGATCGCCGGCTCGCGCGCGGCGTACCTGGTGGACTTCGCGAGCGAGATCGACGAGGCCTGGCTGGAGGGCGTGACCACGGTCGGCGTCACCTCCGGCGCCTCCGTCCCCGAGGTGCTCGTCGAGGAGGTCCTCGGCTGGCTCGCCGAGCGGGGCTACGGCGACGTGGAGCTGGTCAAGGCCGCCGACGAGCACATCACCTTCTCGCTGCCCAAGGAACTCCGCCGTGACCTGCGCGAGGAGGCGGCGGCCCTGGCGGCGGAGCGCGGCGGGAGCGGCGCGGGTGACGCCGTGGACACCCTGCCGGCCGAGTGACTGTCAGTCGGTCGTCGTAACGTAGGGCCATGCAGATCTTCGGCGTGGACATCGGTGGATCCGGGATCAAGGGCGCCCCTGTGGACCTGGACAAGGGCGACCTGGCGGAGGAGCGCTGCAAAGTGCTCACTCCGCAACCCGCGACACCCGAGGGGGTGGCCGACGGCGTCAAGCAGGTCATCGACCACTTCGGCTGGACCGGCCCGGTGGGCCTCACCTTCCCCGGTGTGGTCACCGGCGGATCCCACATCCGTACGGCGGCCAACGTCGACAAGAGCTGGATCGACACGGACGCGCGCGCGTTGTTCGGCGAGCGCCTCGGCGGACTGCCGGTGACCGTGGTCAACGACGCGGACGCCGCCGGCGTCGCCGAGATCGCCTTCGGCGCCGGCCGCGACCGCAGCGGCACGGTCATCCTGCTGACCTTCGGCACCGGCATCGGCAGCGCGCTCTTCGTCGACGGGATGCTCGTCCCCAACACCGAACTCGGCCACCTCGAACTGCACGGCCACGACGCGGAGAAGCGGGCCAGCAGCAAGGCCAAGGAAGACG
The DNA here is from genome assembly GCF_040295925.1 of Streptomyces sp. NPDC002588. Classification (NCBI taxonomy): domain Bacteria; kingdom Bacillati; phylum Actinomycetota; class Actinomycetes; order Kitasatosporales; family Streptomycetaceae; genus Streptomyces; species Streptomyces sp. NPDC002588. The sequence continues at coordinate 54,427 of NZ_JBEOWF010000054.1, read as the reverse complement.
AGGACCTGACCTGGGAGCACTGGGCACACCGCGTCCAGAAGTACCTGGCGCACGTCGAGATGCTGTTCTCGCCCGAGCTGTTCATCATCGGCGGCGGGGTCAGCCGCAAGTCCGAGAAGTTCCTGCACTTCATCGAGGGCATCAAGGCGGAGATCGTCCCGGCCCAGCTGCAGAACAACGCGGGAATCGTCGGAGCGGCGATGCGGGCGGCGAAAGAGGGCTGAGCGGGGTCCGGGGCCTAGGGCCCTTCTGATGGATCTCCGCGGCGTCGCGACGCCCGGCACGCACTCTCGCCGCACCGGACAAAAGCCCTAGTAGCTCCGCTACGAGGGCTTCCGCCCGGCACGCCGAGAGCACGCACCGAACGCCGCTCCTTCTCCCACGGAGATCCATCAGAAGGGCCCTAGTGCCGCGGCACTAGGTGTTCTGTCCGGGGAGGTTGCGGGGACCCCGGCTCGCGGCAGCCCTCCGCCGGGCCGCTCGCCGTACGCCGCGCGCGAGGACCGTCACAGCCGCGGCGAGCGTCCCGGCGTAGAGCCAGCCGGCCTGGGTGGCCAGCGCCGTGACCAGTCCCATCAGCTGCGAGCCGACCCCGTCCCGCCCATCGGACACGGGCACCAGCCCCACGGCGAAGGCGATCGGCACGACGACGGGCGCGGTCAGCAGGTCACCCCGGCGCACCCATACGGCGGTCAGCACGCACACCGGCAGGAACAGCACGCTGTACACCGTCAGTGAGGCCCCGAACAGCCACTGGTCGAGGTACCCCAGCGCGAACATCAGGGCGCCGCAGAACAGCCCGCCGCCGAGCCCGGTGAACCGCGGGTTCGGCATCCGCCGGCCGGCCCGCGCGAGCTGCGGCGGCCGATGCCCGAGGGAGAGGGACCGAGCGGCCCCGGTCGCCCGGCCCGCACCTCCCACGGCCCGGCCGGCCCCCGGAGCCCGCCCACCGCGGACACCGACCCGCTCCCCGGACCCCCGCTCCACGGCCGGCCCCACACCGGCCCGGCCTCCCGATCCGGAACCCGCCCGAGCCCGCGAACCGGAACTCGCACGGGCGTGTGAACCGGAACCGGAAGCGGCGCCCGGTCCCGCACCCTGGCGTACCGGTGGCCGCGCGGTGCCACGCGGCCCCTTGCGCTCCCGGCCCTGTGCCTCTTCCTGACCCCTGCCCCGGTCCCTGCCCTGTTCGCGATTTCGGCCGCGCCGGTCCTCGGGGCTCCGCTCCCGGCCCGGTCCCGGTGATCGCCGGTCTGCCGCGGCGCGTGCCCGGTCCGCCTGGGGCGGGAGGGGCGGCGAGGGCCTGTCGCGTCGCGTTCCGTTCTGCGGGGGGCGCGTCCTGTGTTGCTCCACTGCACCAACTTAGGTCGGTTTATGTGCTGAATCGGGTGTCGGACACGCCGGGGGACGGACCTTGGCCATGCGTTCGACAGGTCCGCCGGAGCGGTGCCGGGCACGCCGTAAACTGGGGGATCGGCCGGCCCTCTGGCCACCCGGCCCGCTCATCACGGGAACCGGCCCCCTGGCCCTCTGACTACGGGAAGTCGCAACGTGTCGCTCACGATCGGAATCGTCGGTCTGCCGAATGTCGGCAAGTCGACCCTGTTCAACGCCCTGACCAAGAACGACGTGCTGGCGGCCAACTACCCGTTCGCCACGATCGAGCCGAACGTCGGAGTCGTGGGCGTCCCGGACGCGCGCCTGACCAAACTGGCCGAGATCTTCTCCTCCCAGCGGATCCTCCCGGCGACCGTCGACTTCGTCGACATCGCGGGCATCGTGCGCGGCGCCTCCGAGGGTGAGGGCCTGGGCAACAAGTTCCTGGCGAACATCCGCGAATCCGACGCGATCTGCCAGGTCATCCGCGCCTTCAAGGACGAGAACGTCGTCCATGTCGACGGCAAGGTCTCGCCCAAGGACGACATCGAGACGATCAACACCGAGCTGATCCTCGCCGACCTCCAGACGATCGAGAAGGTCCTTCCCCGGCTCCAGAAGGAGTCGCGGATCAAGAAGGACGTCGCGCCGAAGGTCAAGGCCGTCGAGGAGGCCAAGGAGATCCTGGACAGGGGCGACACGCTCTTCTCGCAGGGCATCCTCCAGGGCAGCGAGCGCGCCGAGCTCCTGCACGACCTGCACCTCCTCACCACCAAGCCCTTCCTCTACGTCTTCAACGTCGACGAGGACGAGCTGACCGACGACGGCTTCAAGAACGAGCAGCGCGCCCTGGTCGCCCCGGCCGAGGCGATCTTCCTCAACGCCAAGCTGGAGGCGGACCTCGCCGAGCTCGACGAGGAGGACGCCATGGAGCTCCTGGAGTCGGTCGGCGCGGAGGAGCCCGGCCTCGCCACCCTCGCCCGCGTCGGCTTCAACACCCTCGGCCTGCAGACCTACCTCACGGCCGGTCCGAAGGAGTCCCGCGCCTGGACGATCAAGAAGGGCGCCACCGCCCCCGAGGCCGCCGGTGTCATCCACACCGACTTCCAGAAGGGCTTCATCAAGGCGGAGGTCATCTCCTTCGCCGACCTGGTCGAGACCGGCTCGGTCACCGAGGCCCGCGCGAAGGGCAAGGCCCGCATGGAGGGCAAGGACTACGTGATGCAGGACGGCGACGTGGTGGAGTTCCGCTTCAACGTGTGACCACTCCATCGCTGTGCGCCAGTTACCGGAAGCACCTCGTGCCGGTGCGGGGCCGGCGGTCTCCACGGTCGATGACCGGATGGTGATGGCGGCCGCCATGCGGGAGGCGGCCGTCGCTGACAAACGCCTCCCGGGCGGCCCCGTGCGCGGTGGACGAAGACGGGATTCCCACGCTGAACGCGCCGGGTCGGAAGAGAGCCTGTCGCTCACCATGGGCAGGACGGAGCCGAAGCCGCCCAGCATCAGCGGCGCTGCGGAGACCACAACGACCGTGCGCTGCCGGAGGGGAAGGCCGGCTCACGGACAGACCGGGCGTCAGCGGTGTGCGTCGAGCAGTGCCTTGCGCAGAGCCTGGTCGTCCTCCGGGGTCGAGCCTGCGGACTGCCACGGGTACTCCAGGACCTGGGCCACAGTCCGGGCCATCTCGGTCCCCTCCAGGCGGTCGACGAGGTGGAGTGCCATGTCGATCCCGGCGGAGACGCCCGCGCTGGTCACGATGTGTCCGGCGTCGACCCAGCGCTGCTCGGCACGCACCTGGATGTCCGGGGAGCGCGACGCGAGGTCGTCGAGGACGCTCCAGTGCGAGGTCGCCGGGAGCCCGTCGAGGAGGCCCGCCGCGGCGAGGACCAGGGCGCCGTTGCAGACCGACGCCAGGACCGTGCCCTCGGCCGAGAGAGACCGCAAACGGAGGCCTCCCACGCCGCCCGGCAGAACGGGCCTCGGCGCGACCCTGGAATGGGCGCTGACCCGCCTCGACCAGCCGCTGACGGTCGCCGATCTGGCCGCCCAGGCCCGCCTCTCCACCAGGACTTTCGTGCGCGCCTTCGCGGCCGAGACCGGCACCACCCCGATCAGGTGGCTCAACGCGGCACGTGTGGACCGGGCCCGCGAACTCCTGGAGACCACCGATGCCACCATCGGCCGCATCGGTCAGCTCTGTGGCCTCGGCACCCCGGCGAACCTGCGGCAGCACTTCCGCCGCGCCACGGGGACCACACCGAGCGAGTACCGCCAGGCGTTCACCGTGATCTGAACCGTCCCTCTGGGACGCAAGTCATGACCGGGTGCTGGAACTCGGCGCCCGGCCCCTCCGGCAGCCCAGGCCCGTGCGGTGCCGGCGGCGATCGGCAGTGGCGAGCGTACCTTCACCGACATCGCCCACGCGGCCGACGGGGATCGGCGCCACGCCGCTGCAGCGAGCGCTGGAGCTGCTCACGCACAAGCGGATCGTTCCCGGGCAGTTGCCCGCGGCCCCGTGGTGGGCGGCTACCGGACGCGCACCAACGACATCGAGATCGACACCGTCGGGGCGGACCGCGCCCCCATCGCCACGGAGCTGCTGTTCGCCGGTTCCATCAAGTGGCCGGAGCAATCACCCTTCTGATGCTGGGGACGATCGAAGGTGAGCCCCTCCCATTTCGAGAAGAGTGCGGGTTTCCTGCGCGAACCAGGAAACCCGACTCCAGGCAGCCCGAGCTCTCCACCGACCCGGGACGGTTCAGCGGCGGCGGGTCACCCCTGGCGCCAGAGCTGGTTGTTGACGGGGCCCAGGCAGTCCCACACCTGGACCTGGGCTCCGTCGGCGGACGACCCGCCGCTGAGGTCGAGGCACATGCCCTTCACCGCGCTGACAACCGTGAAGTAGCCCGGCACCGCGGAGGAGACCTTGAGCTGCCATCGCTCGCTGCTGATCGCGTCGGGGACACAGTCCCACTGCTGGGTCCGTGTGCCGTTGACGACGTCCGCCTCGCTGCCGGCGCGCAGGTCCAGACACAGGTTGGAGCGGAGGTTGCGCAGCGCGTAGTAGCCGGGTGCCGAGGCGACCGGCTCCAGCAGCCAGTTCTTGTTGGGATCGGTGCTGTTGCAGGTCCACTGCCACACCTGCGCGGCCGGCAGCAGGGACTGGTCCTTCACATCCAGGCACTTGCCGCTGCCCTTGTTGATGACCGTGAAAGCCGCGCCGATATTGAGCGGTCCGACGGACGTGGCGGCCGTTGCCGCTGTCCCCGGGTTCGCCTGCGCGCTGGCCCCGGCCGATGTGGCGATCAGACCGGCGCAGGCCATCGCCGACGTCGCGATGAGCACACCCAGTCTCTTTGGCATGGTGGCGTTCATGGTTTCCACAGCTCCTTCAACGTCTCGATCGAGCCCTGTGTGGCAAGCGGTGGCGGTGTTGCGTTGCCGCCTCGTGCCAAAATGCCCGGCTGACCAGTGACAGGAGTTGGACAATCATTGGATCGGGTTCCTTGAACGCGGAGGAGCAGGCGAGGGGCGGCCGGTTTTGGGGGTGGGGTCAGGATGACGGTGGAATTCGGCGTGCTGGGCAGTGTCGAGGCCGGTATGGACGGCCGGCCCGTGGCGTTGGGCCATACCCGGCAGCGGGGTGTGCTGGCGGTCCTACTGGTGGACGTCAACCGTCTGGTGACGACCGATCAGCTCATGGACCGGGTCTGGGGGGATGCTCCTCCCCGCCGGGCTCGCACCACCCTGCACAGCTACCTCTCCCGGCTGAGACAGGCCCTGGCCGCCACCAAAGGGGCGGTCATCGCGCGGCAGCCGGGCGGCTATGTCCTGAGCACCGACAGCACCGTGACCGTGGACCTGCACTCCTTCCGCCGCCTGGTCGCACAGGCCCGCGCCACTGACGACGACGCCCAGGCCTCGGTCCTGTACGAGCAGGCCCTGCAGCTCTGGCGCGCGGAGCCTTTCGCCACCCTGGACACTCCGTGGATCAACGCCTTGCGTGACACCCTGGTCCAGGAACAGGTCGCGGCCCAACTGGACCTCGGCGACGTGCGATTACGCCTGGGGCAGCACGCCACGCTGCTGCCCGAGCTGTCGGCCCGCGCGGAGGCGCACCCACTGGACGAACGTCTGGCCGGCCAGTTGATGCTCGCACTGCACCGCTGCGGCCGTTCCGCCGAAGCGCTGGACCACTTCCATCACACTCGCGGCCGACTGGCCCGCGACCTGGGCATCGACCCCAGCCCGGCGCTGCGGGACGTCCAGGCGGCTGTCCTGCGTCAGGACAGCGCTCCTGCCCCCCTGCCTGCGACACTCGCGGTGCCGCGCGAGGTGCCCGCCCAACTGCCCCTGGGGGTGGCGGCCTTCACCGGGCGTGACAGTGAACTCGCCCAGCTCGACGCCCTCCTGCCCGCCCCCACCGACGCCGGACCGGTGCCGTCGCCCGCGGTGGTCATCTCGGCGGTGTCGGGCACTGCCGGAGTGGGCAAGACCGCGCTGGCCGTGCACTGGGCCCACCGGATCCGGGAGGACTTCCCCGACGGGCAGTTGTATGTGAACCTGCGCGGATTCGACCCCGGCGGTTCAGTGGTGGCCCCGGCCGACGCGGTCCGTGGGTTCCTGGACGCCCTCGGGGTGCCCCCCGCCCGCATCCCGAACGGCCTGGAAGCACAAGCGGGCCTGTACCGCAGTCTGCTGGCCGGCCGACGGCTGCTCGTGCTGCTCGACAATGCCCGCGACGCCGAACAGGTCCGTCCGCTCCTGCCCGGCGCACCGGGCTGTCTGGCCCTGGTCACCAGCCGCAACCGGCTCACCAGCCTGGCCGCGACCGAGGGCGCCCAGCTGCTGACCGTCGACCTGCTCACCACCACCCAGGCCCGGGCCCTGCTGAGCGGCCGCCTCGGCGCCGACCGGACGGCCGCCGAGCCCGCCGCCGTCGACGCGATCGTGACCCGGTGCGCCGGGCTCCCGCTGGCCCTGGCGATCATGGCCGCCCGGGCCGCCTCCCAGCCCCGTCTTCCGCTCACCGCGCTGGCCCGCGAACTGGACGAGGCCGACAGCCGCCTGGACGTCCTGGACGCCGGAGACGCGGCCGGCCAGGTGCGAGCGGTGTTCGCCACGTCGTACCAGGCGCTGAGCACCGACGCGGCCCGGCTCTTCCGGCTCCTCGGGCTCCACCCCGGACCAGACACCGCCCTTCCCGCGGCCGCCTCCCTGGGAGGCCTGCCACCCGTCCGCGCCGGCGCCCTGCTGACCGAACTGATCCGTGGCAACCTCCTCACCGAACACACTCCCGGCCGATACGCCCTCCACGACCTGCTGCGCGTCTACGCCACCGAACTGGTCACCACGCAGGACAGCGACGACACCCGGCGATCGGCCGTGCACCGCATGCTCGACCACTACCTGCACACGGCCCACGCCGCCGACGCGCTGCTGACCCGCAGAGGGGACCCGATCAGCCTGGCCGCCGCCCAACCGGGAGCCGTCGCCGAGGAACTCTCGGATCGCCGGGAGGCGCTGGCCTGGCTCACCGCAGAGCACCCCGTCGTCCTCGCCACCATCGAGCAGACCCCGGCCGGTTTCGAGACTCACACCTGGCAGCTCGCCACGGTCGTCGCCACCTTCCTCAACCGGCAGGGACGCTGGCCCGCGCTGGCCGCCGCCCACGAGGCGGCCCTGAAGGCCGCGCGGCGCCACAACGACAAGACCGGCCTGGCCAACGCCCATCGCGGTCTCGCACTTGCCCAGACCCAGCTGAACCACGCCGACGACGCCCGCACCCACTACGCGATCGCGCTGGACCTCTTCAGGGAACTCGGCGACCACACCGGCCAGGCCCGCGTCCACAAACACTTCGGCAGGATGGCCTCGGACCGGGACGAGTACCGAAAGGCACTCGGTCATGCCCGCCAGGCCTTCGCCCACTACAAGGCCGCACACAACCGGCTCGGACAGGCCGACGCCCTCAACCACATCGGCCGAAACCTCGTCAGACTCGGCGATCATCGGCACCGGGCCCTCTCCTGCAGTCGGCGGGCCCTCGCCCTCGTCGAGGAGATCGGGGACCTCAACGGTCAGGCGAGGGCCTGGAGAAGCCTCGGCTACATCCACCACCACCTCGGCCAGTACGGGCAAGCCATCGACTGCTACGGGCACGCCATCGATCTCGTCCGCAAGACCGACGACCGCTACCACGAAGCCACCGGCCTCGCCGACCTCGGAGACACCCACCACGCCGCAGCCGACCCCACTGCCGCGCACCACGCCTGGACCCAGGCCCTGGCCATCACCGACGAGATCGGGCTCCCTGACACAGCTCCCCTGCGCACCAAGCTCCTTTCCCACCTGGACGGACGCATGGTTGAAGCACTTCCGATTCAAGGAGTGTCCAACATTTGTCCCCGACCCACCCGACACATTGGTGTGCGAAGCGGCAGCCCGCTGCTTTACGCGAGAACGCACCCAACTGATCGGGAGACAGACATATGAGAGACAGGTTCCGGCGCCGTGGCGCCTCGATAGCGGCAGTTGCCATGCTGAGTGCCGGGGGGCTGGTTCTGGCGACGGCGGGGAGCGCGTCCGCTAACGCCTTGATCACCGTGCAGACCGGCGCGGCCGTGTTCAACAGCACCAACCTGGCCTCCGGCGCAGTCGGAGTCCCGGACCTCTGGAGCGGTGACCTGCTCCTGGCCGACTGCTGGAGCACTGGTCAGAACCTCAACAACAGGGGAGACATCTGGTACCACACCCTCGACGAGCGCTACCTCCACCTGGGCGGACTCGAGACGACCGTCACCGGATGGACGTACGCGCCGTACGTGGACAACAGCGCTGCGGCCAACGGGTCCATTCCGCACTGCTGACCGGATCTCGTCCTGCCGCCATCGGGTGCTTCGAGCCGGGGGAATGAGCGGCAGGCAGCTGAAGGGGGGCGCCGACGCCGAACACATCGAGCGGAGTCGGCGCCCTCACCACCTACGCGGGGCTCCCGCCATGGAGATCCTCGGGCCGCACGTCGACGATCCGGCCGCGGCTCGCGGGTGTCCGCACGCAAAGCGACGTAGCGGTCGGAGGCGCGCCGACCGTCAGCGGATGATCGAGGTCAGCACGTCCGCGCCCAGGTGCATGAGGCAGTCCGTGTCCAGCCGGTGGTAGATCTGCCGACCGTTCCTGCGGGAGGTCAGCAGGCCGGCTTCACGCAGCCGTCCGAGGTGGCGGGAAACCTGGGGCATGGTCATGCCCGTCCGTACGGCCAGGTCGGAGGTGGTGATCGGTTCGTTCACCAGGTGCCGGCAGAGCGAAAGCCGTACGGGATCGGACAGGATCGACAGCCTGAGGCGTACCTGCGCGAGGGTGGCCCGTTCCACCTGAGCGGTGCTCTCGACGGGAAAGTGCACGACGAGTGGGTAGGGCGGGTCGTCCTTGACGATCAGATGCGGTCGGGCGTGCACGGACGGTACAAGCAGACAGTGACGACCGCGCAGATCGACTCTCAGTGACTGCAGCTTGTCGAAGACGACCGATGGCGGGTTGTGCCGGACGACGGCGTTCGGGCTGAGAGAGGCCAGTGCCTCAGGGAGTGGCAGTGCCTGTACGCGGGCCCGTACACGGGTGCACTCGATCTCCAGCCGGTGCCGCACTCGCGTCCATTCGGTGTCGAAGAACTCGGCGGCGCAGCGCCGCAGCAGCTCCAGCAGCCCGGTCCGGGTCCGCTCCGGGGCCTGGAGCAGGCTACGGGCCAGCTCGCCCCGGCTGAAGGAGCGCCGCTCGCTGGACAGTGTGTAGGCGTCGCGGACCGCCTGGTCGGTGAGCAGGCCGCCCGTGTCGAAGACACCGCCGTGCACGCTCGGCGCGACGCCCAGCACGAAGTCGTCCAGAGGCAGCGCCTCAAGGCGGGCGAGTTCCTGCTCCAGGGTCCGCCCCAGGGGCCGCTCCAGCGGCATCAGCAGGCGGCAGCGCCGCCGGGCCCACAAGGGCGCGTACACCGCGATCAGGCTCCGGGACTCCGGCGACAGGTCGGCGCGTACGCGTTCCAGCCAGGGGCGTACGGCGAGGTGGTGCTCGGGCTCGGCGATCGAGTGCAGGCACGCCATCAGCTCGGCCAGCGGCGAGAGGCCGACGGCCACGTCCGCCGGAACAGCACCTTGCAAGCTGATGACAACGGCCATGCGGCGCAGGTTACTGCTGATGCTTACCTCGTGCGCGGTAAGCATCACCGCCACCGCCGGCCGGCCGACCTAGGCTGCGTCCAATTCCCGCCGCTCCGAGCAGTCGCCGATTCCGCTCCGAGCAGTCCGCGCAGCGAGAGGCTCCGGCCGATGCACCTGTTTCTGCAGACGTTCTTCAACCCCGACGAACTACTCAAGGCGTTCCCCGTTCTGCTGACCGAGGGCCTGCGCAACACCCTGCTGATCGCCGGGCTGGCGATCGTCTTCGGTGTCGTGCTCGGTGTGCTGCTCGCGATGCTGCTGCTGTCGCACCGCCGGTGGGTGCGGCTCCCCGCGCGGATCTACGTAGATGTGTTCCGCGGCCTGCCCGCGATCGTGACCGTCAGCCTGGTCGGCCTGGGGCTGCCGTCGGCCGGGATCCGGCCGTTCGGCCGGGATCCGCTCGGGTACGCGGTCCTCGCCATCGGCCTCATATCGGCGGCCTATCTCGCGGAGATCTTCCGCTCGGGCATCCAGGCGGTTCCTGCCGGGCAGCTGAGCGCGGCCCGCAGTCTCGGCATGTCCTATCTGACCGCGATGCGGGTGATCGTCGTCCCGCAGGGCGTACGGAACGTGCTGCCCGCGTTGGCCGGCCAGTTCATCATCGACATCAAGGAGAGCGCGCTGGTGTATCTGCTCGGGCTGGGCCTCGGGCAGCGAGAGCTCTACTTCATCGCCCAGGAACGGCAGGCGGCGACGTACAACTCCTCGGCACTCGTGGCCGCAGGCGCCTGCTACCTGCTGCTCACGATCCCGCTCACCTTCCTGGTCAACCGGCTCGACCTGCGTCTGCGCAACGGCGGGCGCAAGTCGAAAAGGGCGGCGCCCGCGCCGACCGCCGTCCCGACCACTCCGTCCGTGCTGGAGGTCTGAGCCATGACCGGAACGCCGCTGTCAGAGAAGGACCCCCGCGCCGCCGGTACGTCCAGGAAGTCCGCCGCGGTGGCGGTCGCCGTACGCGACCTGCACAAACGGTATGGCGAGGTGGAGGTCCTGCGGGGTGTGAACCTCGACGTCGAGCAGGGTGAGACCGTCTGTGTGATCGGCCGGTCGGGTTCGGGGAAGTCCACCCTCCTGAAATGTACGAACCTGCTGGAACCGCCGACGGCGGGCGAGATCCGCCTGGGCGGCGACCTGATCACCGGCCCCGGTGTGGACGTCGACGCGGTCCGCACCCGGGTGGGCATGGTCTTCCAGCACTTCAACCTGTTCCCGCACCTGAACGTCCTGCACAACGTGACCGTGGCCCTGCGCAAGGTCCGCGGGATGGGCCGGGAGGCGGCCGAGACCGCCGCCATGGCCCAGCTGGAACGGCTCGGCCTCGCGAGGCTGGCCCACTCCCGGCCGAGTCAGCTGTCGGGCGGCCAGCAGCAGCGGGTGGCGATCGCCCGTGCGCTGGCCATGGAGCCCGAGGTCATGCTGTTCGACGAGGCCACGTCGGCGCTGGACCCCGAGCTCGTCAAGGACGTGCTCGACGTCATGCGGCTGCTCGCGGAATCCGGCATGACGATGATCGCCGTCACGCACGAGATCGGCTTCGCCCGTGAGGTCGCGGACCGGGTGATCTTCATGGACGAAGGCCGCATCGCCGAGTCGGGCCCGGCTCGCCGCACGCTGGAACATCCCGAGACGGCCCGCCTGCGCGAGTTCCTCGCCCGCGTTCTCTGAAGGACCCCGCTGAAGGGCTCCCCTGAAGGGCTCCCCTGAAGGGCCCCGCTGAAGGCCCCGCTGAAGGGCTCTCCCTCCGCACCGCTCTCCCACCCCGTGTCCCTCAAGGAGGACCCGTCATGTCCGTAACATCCAGAAACATCCCTGGTCGTCGCTCCCTGCTGACGCTCCTCACCCTCTCCGGCCTCGTGCTCCCCCTCACCGCCTGCGGTGGCAGCGGCAGCGCTGACACCGCCACCGCGGCGAAGTCCAACCCGTACGGCCTGATCGAGGCCGGAACCATCAGATCCGCCACCCAGACGGGCCAGCCCCCCTTCGCCTACGCCGAGGACTCGGGCAAGCCGACCGGATTCATCGTCGACGTGACCGACGAGGCGGCGAAGCGCCTCGGGCTCAAGGTCGACTACAAGTCGACGTCGGTCACCGGCTCCTTGACCGGACTGACCGCCGGCCAGTACGACCTGGCCTCGTCCGGGCTCGGGGTCACCGAGGAGCGGGAGAAGAGCGTCGACTTCACCAAGCCGCTCTTCTGGAGCACCGTCGCCGTCCTGACCACCTCGAAGAGCAAGATCTCCACCTTCGACGGCTTCAACGGCAAGCGCGTCGGAGTCGTGACCGGATCCTCGCAGGAGGCCCAGCTGCCGACGCGGATACCGAAGGCGCAGCCGGTCCGCTTCCAGAACCAGAACGCGGCGGTGAGCCAGCTGCTCAACGGCAGCATCGACGCCTTCCTGGTGGGCGGCCCGGACGCGAAGGAGTTCCTGAAGCAGTACAAGGGTCTGCGGCAGGCGGTGTCCGCGCCGATCGACCACCCGACCTCGATGGCGGTGCCCAAGAACCACACCGCCTTCCTCGACGCCCTGAACAAGCAGATCGCCGCCATGGTCGCGGACGGCAGCTACGCCAAGCTGTACCGCAAGTACTTCACCACCCAGCCGGAGCCCGAACTCATCGACGCCTGGCCCGCGTTGAAGTCCCAGTTCCCGGGAGTCAAGTGATGGCGGCGGCCGAGGACGAGTGGCAGCGGGTCCCGCTGCCCGGCGGCCGGGCGTGCTGGCGACGGGTGCTGCGCACGACGGTAAGGGACGGCGTACAGCTCGTCTCGGACGTCTACGCCGACCGCCCCGACCCGGGCCCCGGACCGGTCATCCTGGAGCGCACACCGTACGGCCGGCGGGACGCGCGCACCTCCGACGGAGCCCTCGGGAGCGAGAACCCGCCCGCGCCCGAGACCGCGGCCGAGGTGTTCACCCGGGGCGGCTACCGCATCGTCCGGCAGGACTGCCGAGGCCGGGGGGACTCCGAGGGCACCTTCGTCAAGTACCTGAACGAGGCCACCGACGGCTACGACACCGTCGAGTGGATCGCCGAACAGCCCTGGTGCGACGGCCGGGTCGCGACGATGGGCGTCTCCTACTCCGCGCACGCCCAGGCCGCCCTCGCCTCGCTCGGCGCACCGCACCTCGCCGCGATGTTCCTCGACTCCGGCGGCTTCGCCAGCGCCTACGAGACGGGCACCCGGATGGGCGGGGCGTTCGAACTCAAGCAGGCCACCTGGGCGTTCCACCGCGCCAAGGTGAGCGAGACCGTGCGGACCGATCCCACCCTGCGCGCCTCGCTGGAGTCGGAGGACCTGAGCGCCTGGTTCACCCGCATGCCGTGGCGGCGCGGGGCGAGCCCCCTGCGGTTCGTGCCGGAGTACGAGGACTACCTGCTCGAACAGTGGGAGAACGGCGCCTTCGGCCCGTACTGGCAGCAGCCGGGCATCTACGCCCGCGGCTTCTACGACGACTTCCCGGACGTTCCGAGCCTGCACATGTCGAGCTGGTACGACCCCTACATCCGTACCGCCACGGAGAATTTCCGCGAGCTCGGGCGGAAGAAGCACAGCCCCTCCTACCTCGTGCTCGGCCCGTGGACGCACGGCAGGCGCAGCGACTCCTTCGCCGGTGACGTCGACTTCGGCCGGGAGGCCCGGCTGGACGGCAGCCTCGCCGAGCACTACGCGGCGATGCGGCTGAGCTGGTTCGACGCGCATCTCGGCCCGGAGGGCATGGCGGACCCGCCCCCTCCCGTGCGGTACTTCCTCATGGGGGGCGGTTCCGGCCGGCGCACCGCCGACGGACGGCTCGACCACGGCGGCCGCTGGTACACCGCGACCTCCTGGCCACCCGAGGAGAGCACGAACCTCACCCTCGTCCTCGGCAGCGCGGGGACGCTCGCGACGGCCTCCGACACGTGCGACGCCCAAGGATCCTTCCTGGAGTACGACTTCGACCCCCGCGACCCCGTGCCGACCCTCGGCGGCCAGGTCACCTCCGGCGAACCGGTGATGAGCGGTGGCGCCTTCCACCAGCACCCCGACGACAGGTTCTTCGGCGCGGTCGAGCCCTGTCTGCCGCTGGAGAGCAGGCCCGACGTGCTGGTGTTCCGGACACCGCCGCTCACCGAGGACCTGGCGGTCGCCGGGCCGGTCCGTGTGCACCTCACCGTGTCGTCCACCGCCCTGGACACCGACTTCACCGTCAAACTCGTCGACGTCCACCCGCCGAGCGAGGACTATCCGCAGGGTTTCGCGATGAACCTCACCGACGGCATCCTGCGCTGCCGTTACCGCGACTCCTTCAGCGACCCGGAGCTGATGACGCCGGGGGAGACGTACGAGATCACGGTGGAGGCGCCGGACACGGCGAACCTGTTCCTGGCCGGACACCGGCTGCGGCTCGACGTCAGCTCGAGCAATTTCCCCCGCTTCGACGTCAATTCCAACACCGGCGGGGCGCAGGTCGGCGACCGGCGCAAGGTTGTGGCCACCAACCGCGTCCACACGGGCGGCCGTTCCTGGCTGACCCTGTCCGTGCTCCGACCGGAGGGCACCCAGAATGACTGACGGAGAGCTGTCCCCCACCTGGCGGCACGCCAATGTGCGCGACGGTTTCACCCTCGCCTCGGTCGGCGACCTGGTCATCGACGACGCGCTCGCCCCGCTCCTCGAAGCCCGCTCGCCAGGGTTGCTGGAGCTGCTGCGCTCGGCCGACGTGACCTTCGGCAACTTCGAGAGCACCGCCGTCGACCTGACGGGCTTCGACGGCTGGCCCGAAGCCGAGTCCGGCGGATCGTGGCTGATCAGCACCCCACGGGTGGCGGAGGACCTTCGCCGGATCGGGTTCGACCTGATGGCCAGGGCCAACAACCACACCACCGACTGGGGCGTGGCCGGCATGCGCTCCACCGACCGACTGCTCACCGAGGCGGGCATCGTCCACGCCGGCACCGGGGACACCCTCGCCGACGCCCGTTCCCCGCGCTTCCTCACCACCCCCGCCGGCCGGGTCTCCCTGGTCTCCGTCGCCTCCCGTTTCGAGCCCATGTCCCGCGCCGCCGACCCCCTCGGCCGCGTCCCCGGCCGGCCAGGCGTCAACGCCCTGCGCACCACACGGCATGTGCTCGTCCCGGCCCAACGCCTTCGTGAACTCGTTCTGATCCGCGACGCGTTGCCGGCCGGATCGGTCCGCTCCTCCATCCTCGAGGCCGACCGCAGGGACGACACCGTCACCCTCTTCGGCACCCGCTACGCTGCGAAGCCCGGCCCTGAGCCCCACACCGACGCCGTCGAGTTCCGCTTCTCCGTGCACGAATCGGACCGCCGGGAGGTGCTGCACACCGTACGCCAGGCCAAACAGACCTCCGACTTCACGATCGCCACGATGCACACCCACGAGCCGGGCAACTACAGCCAGGAGCCGCCCGACTTCCTCCCGCTCATCGCCCGCGAGGCCATCGACAACGGCGCCGACGCGTTCCTCGGCCACGGCCCCCACCAGCTCCGCGGCATCGAGGTGTACCGGGGCCGCCCGATCTTCTACTCCCTCGGCAACTTCTTCTTCATGGAGAACACCCAACAGCCGCTCACCCGGGGCGCCTACGACAAGGACGGCGGCCGCGAGCACGAGACCGAGGCCGAGTTCCTGGAACGCAAACGGGTCCAGGGCGTCTTCGGCGAGCAGATCTGGTACGAGTCGGTGGTCGCGGTCAGCTGCTTCGACGGCCGCGGCACCCTCCGGGCCGTGGAACTGCATCCGATCGAACTGCACTGGGACGGCCCGCGTGACGCCGACCGCGGCATCCCCCGGCTCGCCGACGCGCGCACCGCGGAGCGGATCCTGCGACGGCTGCGACGGCTCTCCAAGCCGTTCGGTACGGAGATCGCCATCAGGGAAGGCGTCGGCCACATCGGCCTCTGATCCGCCGAGGTGATACGTGCCGCGTGACCGGGATCAGGCCGGCCCTGGAGGCACCGGCGGCACCGTCGCCTCCGCATCGGGAGCGGACGGTCGGCTGATCGCCCGGCGCTCGGTCACCGAGCTGCTCGACCTACGCTCGCGCTGACGGAATGCCGGGTCGTCCGGCGGCAACCAGAACCGTTGACCACCGGGCCGGGCCCCCGGCTCGGCCGAAGCGGCCCACCTGGGGGCCGGCCCAGGTCGCCGTTGCGTGCTGTCGGCCGGGCAGCTCCACAAGGTGTGGCACCGAGTGCGGTGTGATGTGGCGGGGGTCCGCGACCGGCGGTCAGACGGTCAGCAGTGCATGAGCAGCATGATGCCCGCCCCCAGAGCCATGGATCCGTGCCAGAAGTGCTCATAGGGAGCGGGCGTGCCCGTGGAGACGCCGACGGTGCCCGAAGCCCCGCGCAGTGCGGGCATGTCCCGGGTGAGCGAGCGAAGAGCGCACGCGAGGAGGTACAGCGTCAGCACTCCGGTGACCAGGGCGCCGCCCTTCGTCTGTATGGAGTGACCGAGGTGCATCCAGGCCATCGCGGCCATGTCGGCGGCATGGGGCAGCCTCCGTGCGAGGTCGGCCAGTCGGGATGCCGGCGAGCGCCCGAACGCGCTCGCCGGGAACCACAGTGCGCCGGCTGCGAAGAAGGCCGTCTGCGGCACCGCCGGCAGCAGGTGTCCCCAGGCCCACGGCATCGTCGCCATGGCCAGTGCCATGGCGGTGTGCAGGAAGCGGTCGACCCGGCCGCGCCACCCGGAACTCCGGGTCAGGACGCCCTGACGCACCGCGTGGACGGCCGCGGCCGCGCAGAGCGCGGTCAGCATCCAGGGCACGACGTCAACGATGCTCATGCCTCGTCGCCCTCTCCCACGGAGCGGACGGGTGAGTCGCTCAGCCGGTGGGCCGCGGGGCACGCAGGTGGGCCCGCTTCTCCAGTTCCTCCTGGTCGACCAGGGTGAGCATCGGCTGACCCGGCGCGCACATCATGGTCACGACGAACCGGGTCCGCGCATCGGTGAGGGCGTTGCCGTCCTGGTAATGGATCATGTCGCCGCCCGGCTCCCAGAACGTCCCACCGGCCCCGATCACGCGTTCGGGCTCTCCCTCCAGCTCGAAACGGACCGCGCCCTCGAGGACGTACCCGAACGCCGGCCCCGAGTGGCGATGGGGCGGAGTTCCCGGGTCTCCGGGCTCCCACTCCACCTGGATGGTCATCGCCGAGGCGCCTTCGGGGACGGAGAACGGTGCGGCGTCCTGCAGCATCGTCGCCGCCGTCCTCCACCCCTCCGACCGTGGCTGCTCGACGGTCCCGTGCACTGAGTCCTTGTTCGACATCGGGTCGCACCTCCATGCGTCCGGTCCGGTTCGTTGCCGGGAATGACCGGGTGCGCGGTCGATCTGTGACACCGGGGCGGAACCGGCGTCACAACATCGGCTCGAGCCCGGTCCTAGCTGTAGCGGGCGACCGGCCTCGTGCCACCGGCCGGCACCGGTCGCATCCGGGTCGCGGCCGGCGCCCTCTCCTCGACCCCCACCCGCAGGAAGGCTGCCATGATCGATCCGACCGGGCCCGCCGAGGCCACCGCCACCAGCGAACTGGACCAACTGCCCGACCGTGACGCCGAGGAGACGGCCGAATGGCAGGCGTCGCTCGACGCCGTCGTGCGCAGCGCGGGCCCGGAACGGGCTGTGTACCTGTTGCGGCGGGTGTACGAGCATGCGGCCAGGTCGGGCATGGCCCTGCCCGGGCTGCTGTCCACCGACTACATCAACACCGTCCCGGCGTCGGCGCAGCCGGCCTTTCCCGGTGACATCGCCATGGAGGACAGGATCACCGCCCTGAACCGGTGGAACGCGGCGGCGATGGTGACCCGCGGCGCCCGCTTCGGGCTCGGCGGCCACATATCCACGTATGCCTCGGCGGCCTGGCTCTACGAGATCGGGTTCAACCACTTCTTCCGGGGCAAGGACGGTGGGGAAGGGTCGGGCGACCAGCTGTTTTTCCAGGGGCATGCCTCGCCGGGCATCTACGCGCGTGTGTTTCTCGAAGGGCGCCTGAGCGAGCAGCAGTTGGACGGCTTCCGGCGGGAGGCGGGCGGCCACGGGCTGCCGTCGTACCCGCATCCCCGACGGCTGCCGTGGCTGTGGGAGTTCCCGACCGTCTCCATGGGGCTCGGCCCACTCGCCGCCGTCTACCAGGCCCGGTTCAACCGCTACCTGCACGCCAGAGGCATCAAGGACACGTCCGGGTCCCGGATCTGGGCCTTCCTCGGGGACGGGGAGACGGACGAGCCCGAGGCGACGGCCGCGCTGGCGCTCGCCGCCCGCGAGCGGCTCGACAACCTCACCTTCGTCGTCAACTGCAACCTCCAACGCCTGGACGGTCCCGTACGGCCGAACTCCAAGATCGTGCAGGAGCTCGAAGCCAGGTTCCGCGGTGCGGGCTGGAACGTGGTGAAGTGCCTGTGGGGCGAGGCCTGGGACCCTGTCCTGCGGCAGGACACCACCGGTGCCCTGGTCCGCCGCCTCGGCGAGGTGCCCGACGCCCAGATGCAGACGTACGTCACCCGGGACGGCGCCTACATCCGCAAGCACTTCTTCACCGGCGACGCGCTCTCCGGCATCGCCGCCGGGCTGAGCGACGGCCGGCTGAACGATCTGTTCGAGAACTCGCGGGGCGGGCACGAGCCGCTCAAGGTCCATGCCGCCTACCGGGCCGCCGTCGACCACCGGGGCGCGCCGACCGTCGTCCTCGCCCAGACGGTGAAGGGCCACACGCTGGGCCGGGCCTTCGAGTCGCGCAACGCCAACCACCAGATGAAGAAGCTGACGATGGCGCAGTTCCGCGAGATGCGGGACCGGCTCGAACTCCCCATCCCGGACAGCGCGTTGAGCGGGGACCTGGTGCCGTACTGGCACCCTGGCGAGAACTCGGAGGAGGTGCGGTACCTGCGCGAGCGGCGTGCCGCGCTGGGCGGCCCCGCCCCGGTGCGCAGGGTGGTGGCCAAGCCGCTGAAGCAGCCGCCGGCCGGCCCCTTCGAGACCCTGGAGAAGGGCTTCGGCAACCAGGAGGTGGCCACCACCATGGCCCTGGTCCGCCTCGTCAAGGACTTGATGCGGGACCAGGACACGGGACCGCGCTGGGTGCCGATCATCCCCGACGAGGCCCGCACGTTCGGCATGGAGTCCCTGTTCCCGACGGCGGGAATCTACTCACCGGACGGCCAGACCTACGAGCCGGTCGACGCCGACCAGCTGCTGTACTACCGGGAGGCCAGGAACGGCCAGCTCATCGACGAGGGCATCACCGAGGCCGGTTCCCTGGCCGAGTTCACGGCCGCGGGGACGTCGTACGCCACGCACGGCGAACCCATGATCCCCTTCTACATCTTCTACGCCATGTTCGGTTTTCAGCGCACCGGTGACCAGTTCTGGGCCCTGGCCGACCAGATGGGGCGCGGGTTCGTCATCGGGGCGACGGCGGGCCGTACGACGATGACGGGGGAGGGGTTGCAGCACGCCGACGGGCACTCCCACCTGCTGGCGTCCACGAATCCGGCCGCCGTGTGCTACGATCCGGCCTTCGCGTACGAGATCGCGGTGATCGTCAGGGACGGGTTGCGCCGCATGTACGGCGACCGGCCCGAGGACGTCTTCTACTACCTGACGGTCTACAACGAACCCAAACCGCAGCCGCCGATGCCCGCCGGGCCCTCGGTCGAGGAAGGAATCCTGCGGGGCATCTACCGTTTCCGGCGGGCGGAGTCGGACGACACACGACCGTGGATCCAGCTGCTGGCGTCCGGCACGGCCGTCCACTGGGCCCTGGCGGCCCAGGAACTCCTGCTGTCCCACTGGGGAGTGCACGCCGACGTCTGGTCGGTGACGTCCTGGACAGAGCTGCGCCGCGACGCCCTGGACGCCGACCGGGCGCGGCTGCGGGGCGAGGAGCGCGTGCCGTACGTGACGGAGGCACTGGCGGGTGCCCCGGGCCCCGTGCTCGCGGTCAGCGACTGGATGCGCCAGGTGCCCGACCAGATCAGCCAGTGGGTCGGGCACGACTACTCGTCGCTGGGCACGGACGGCTTCGGCCTGTCCGACACACGTGACGCCGTACGCCGGTACTTCCGGGTGGACACCGAGTCCATCGTCGTCGCCGCGCTGGACCGGCTGGCGGGTGTCGGCGCGGTCCACGCGGAGACGGTCGCACAGGCACGCGAGTGGTACGGATGGCACGGGTGACCCGCACAGGAGACGGGGCTCTCCGGTCAGGCGGGAAGCCCTGCCCGGACTTGCCGTCCGCGGCCACGGGCTGTGCGCGGAGCCGCGGAGGCGAACCGCGGTCCGCAGGTGTGGACGGTGGCGGCCGTTGCCGGCGTGCCGACCGGACTGGGTTGGCGGCCCCCACGACGTACGGAGTATCCATGTCACTCCGCTCTCGCGCCGAACGACCGGCGGACGCGAACAGTGGTGCGCTGTCCGGGCTGGTGGGACGTACACAGCAGCTCCGGCTGATCACGGCTCACCTCGGGCCGGGAACGGTCGCCGGCCGTGCTGTGCTGCTGTCCGGGGAACCGGGCGTGGGCAAGAGCGCAATGCTCGGCGAGGTAGCCGAGGTCATGTCCGCGGCAGGGGCCAGGGTGCTGTCGGCCGCCGGTGTCCGGTCCGAGGCGGAGCTCCCGTACGCCGGCCTCCACCAGCTCCTCTTTCCGCTGAACGACCGGTTCCAGCACCTGCCGGACGCGTATCGGGAGGCTCTGCGCGGTGCCCTGGGTTTCGGCGGCGATCCGGTGCCCGACAGGACTCTCGTCGCGGACTCGGTGCTCTTCCTGCTGCGCCGAGTGGCCGCCGAACGCCCCGTGCTCATCGTCGTGGACGATCTCGCCTGGCTCGACCGGGCCAGTTCGACGGTCCTGGACTTCGTCGCCCGACGGCAGGCGGACGACCGTATCGGCTTCCTCGCCGCCTCCAGGACCGGAGCCGGGACCTTCTTCGAGCGGGCCGGACTTCCCGAGTACGAGCTGCCACCACTCGACGGCGGCGCCGCCACGGAACTGGTCGGAGCGCACTTCCCGGAACTCTCCGTGCGGGTACGGGACCGTGTCCTGGCTCAGGCGCAGGGCAATCCCCTGGCGCTGCTGGAACTCCCCACCGCGCTGAGCGGCCCGCAACGCGGCGCGCCGGCCCGTCTGCCCGCCGTACTGCCCCTCTCCCCGCGCCTGCGGACCCTCTACACGCCGCAGGTGTCCAGCCTTCCGGCCGCAGCACGACGGCTCCTGCTGCTCCTCGCGCTCGACGGCACCGGAGATCTGGGCGTGCTGGGGACGGGATCGGCGGACTCGGGGACGCCGAAGGCCCTGGCGGCGGCGGAATCGGACCGCCTGATCACCGTTGACGACACGAACCGCCGTGTCGCCTTCCGGCATCCGCTGATCAGGGCCGCGGTCATCGAGACCAGTACGCTGACCGAGCGCTGCCGGGCACATCTCTCACTCGCCGAGATCCGCGCGGAGGAACCCGAGCGACGGGCCTGGCATCTCGGAGAGGCGACCCTCGTTCCCGACGAGCAGGTCGCGGCCCTGCTGGCGGCGGCCGGGCACGGCCTCGCCCGGCGAGGCGACGCCCCGGGAGCGGTCGCCGCCCTGACCAGAGCCGCCGAACTGAGCCCCCGTCCCGCGGACCGGGGACGCCGGCTGACGGAGGCCGCCTACCTCGAGGCCGACGTGACCGGTGAGCTGCGCGCGGCCGCCGAACTTCTGGGCGGCGCCCGGAACGCCGCCCCGGACCTCACCGGCTCTCTGCTCACCGCCATCACGGCAGCGCTCGTCCTGCTCAACAGCGGCAACGGCGACGTCGAGACGGCGCACCGCCTCCTCGTGGACGCCGTCGAGACCGGCACCCATGGCCATGCCGCCGGGGACGACACCCTCATCGAGGCGATGTACACCCTGTTCCTGGTGTGCTGGTGCGGAGGCCGCGCCGACCTGTGGGATCGCTTCGGGGCGGTGCTGCGGCGCCTCAGGCCGGTTCTTCCCCGGTCGCTCACCGCGTGCAGCGAGACGCTCGCCGATCCGGCACGCACCGGAGCGGCCGGACTGAGGGAGCTCGATTCGCTCCTCGCCGGACTCCCCGACGGGGAGGACCCCGGGCGCATCGTCCATGCCACCATGGCCGCGGTCACCCCGGACCGGCTCGCCCAAGTGCGCCACATCTCCTGGCGCGTGGTCCGCCACGGACGCCGGGGCGGCTCCGTCCGCCAGTATCTCCGCGCACTCATGGACCTGTGCCTGGACGACTTCCTGACCGGCCGGTGGGAGGAGGCCGGAAGACTGGCCGGCGAAGGTCTGAAGATCTGCGCGGAACACCGGTACCGGTTCCTGTCCTGGTACTTCCACTACATCCAGGCGCTGCTCGCCGCCGTCCACGGGCGCTTCGAGGAGAGCCGCGCGCTGGCCGACCGCATCGAGCAGTGGGCCGTGCCCCGCGGCGTTCTGGGAGCGGTGGCCTGCGCCCGCCATGCCAGAGTCCTCGCCTCACTCGGCGAGGGAGACTACGAGTCCGCCTGGTACCACGCTGTGGCGATCAGTCCCGCAGGCCGTCTCGCGTCCCATGTTCCCCATGTCATGTGGGCCTTCATGGATCTGGTGGAGGCGGCCGTCCACACCGGGCGCACCGCCGAGGCGGAGCTGCACGTCCGCGCGATACGGGAGTCGGGGCTCGCGTCCTTCTCTCCCCGGCTGGCCCTGCTCGTGGAGGGTTCGGCCGCGCTCCTCCCGCCCGACGGCGGCGCGCCCGAACGATTCGAGCAGGCCCTGGCCGTCCCGGGGGCGGAGGACTGGCCGTTCGATCTGGCGCGGATACGACTGGCCTACGGTGAGCATCTCCGGCGCATGCGCTCGATCACGGAAGCCCGGACGCAACTGGACGCGGCGGCCCAGGCGTTCGAACGCCTGGGCGCCCGGCCGTGGGCCGACCGGGCCGCGGGCGAACTCCGCGCCACCGGCCGGTCCCGGACCAGGGCGACGCGCGACTCGGTGACGCTCACCGCGCAGGAACTGGGGATCGCTCACCTGGCCGCGTCCGGGCTGACCAACAAGCAGATCGGGGAACGCCTCCACCTGTCCCCGCGTACCGTGGGGTCGCACCTCTATCAGCTGTTCCCGAAACTCGGGGTCGCCTCACGCGCGGCACTCAGGGACGCGCTCGCGGCGCTTCCTCAGGGCCGGTAGACCATCCCCGGCTGTGGCTTGGCGGGGGCGAGCAGCTGGGACACCGTGACGATGGTGTATCCGCGCTGTTCGAGTGCCTCGAGGATCCCCGGAACGGCGGGCACGGTTCCCTTGTGCAGGTCGTGCAGCAGGATGATGCCGTCGCGGTGGGTCTGGTCGAGCACCCGCTTGGTGATCAGGGCCGAGTCGGTCGTCTCGTAGTCCTTGGCCGTGACGCTCCACAGCACCTGCGCCAGCCCCAAGTCCCGGCAGATCCCGGCGACTTTGCGGTTGGTGCGGCCCTCCGGCGGACGCATCAGTAAGGGCTTGGTGCCGGTGATCCGCTCGACGGCGTTCTGCGTCCGGGTCAGCTCCTCGCGGGCGTCCTCGGTGCCGAGATCCGTCAACCGCTCGTGGGTCCAGGTGTGATTGCCGATCTCGTGCCCCTCGTCCGACATACGGCGCAGGATCTCGGGGTACTTCGCGATATGCCCTTCGCCCTGTACGAAGAACGTGACGTGCAGACCGTGCTGTTTCAGGATGTCCAGCAGCCTGGGGGTCGTCGGGCTGGGGCCGCCGTCGAAGGTGAGGGCGACGCACTTCGCCTTGCGGCAGTCGACGTTTCCGGCCACCGATCCTGATGCCCGGGCGCGGGCGGCGCGCGGCGAGGTGTGATCGTAGGTCGTGACGGTCAGGGCCAGCGTCAGTGCGACGGTCACGACGGCGGCCACGGCCGTGATGACGCCGATGAGGATGCGAGAGCGTCGTATTCGTGTGGTGGTTCGTGCGTTGGTTCTTCTGTTGAAGGGCATGCGAGATCCATCCCTGGACAGGGTTGTCGGTGATTCCGAGTGGGTTGGCCCCGCGCTATCGAGCACGGGTGAGAGCGGGTTTCGCGGCGAGGTCCCGCAGGGGCACGTCCAGCGTCAGCCGATGCCTCAGAAGGCGTCCGAGCCGACGCTCCACCAGGGTGTGGACAAGCAGGGACAGCCCCAGCATGCAGATGACGGACACCGCCGTCGAGGGCAGTGGCCCCAGCCCCGGGAATGCCCGGATCAGGCCCTTGGCCAGGGGAATTCCGAGGCTCTGGTGGACGAGGTAGAAGGGGTAGGTGAGTGCCCCGGCCGTGACCAGCCAATGCCGTCGCAGTCCGGCGAGCGGGCCGATCCCGGCGAGGGCCAGCAGCCCGAGGCAGAGGGTGAGCACGGCCGCGCAGACGGCCCAGGAGGGCCGGCCCTCGCCGGGCGGTACGGCGGCGTGGTCGGCCACCCGCAGTTCGAGCACGGTGAGTTGGTAGCACCAGGCGAAACCGAGCAGCAGCCAGAGCAGGATGTTCTGTCCGAACCTGTGCATGAGGTGGAGCACGATACCGGCGACGAAGAGGCCGGTGTACCGGGTCAGTACGAATTCGTCGAGGAGCGGTGAGTGGAGTTCGAGGGCGATGACGGAGGCGAGGAGCCAGGCTCCGCAGAAGGCGACCACGCGCCGGTAGGTCAGTCCGAGGACGAGCAGCGCGGCCATCAGCAGGTAGAAGCGCGCCTCCACCCAGAGGGTCCAGCTGACTCCGTCGACCGGATCGAGCCCCAGCGGCCCCGGAGCCATCGTCAGGTTCCCCAGGACGGTACGGGGGTCGACGCGGGTGGCGGCGGGCCGATGGCCCAGTCGCGAGACCAGGACGAGCAGGACGACCAGGAGCACCGCGCACCAGTAGGCCGGGAAGAGCCGTGAGATCCGGGAGACCGTGAACTGTGCGGGAGTCCGCCCCCAGCAGCTCATGCAGATGACGAATCCGCTGATGAGGAAGAAGAACTCGACGCCGAGCCAGCCGTAGCGGCTGATCTCGTGCAGTCCCGGGGCGAAATCCCGGAGCTCGGTCTTTCCCCAGAAGTGCGGGGTGGGTGTCCCGAGGAAGTGGTACGCGGCCACCATCATCGCTGCCAGCAGGCGGAGTCCGTCGATCGCGGCCAGGCGCTTCTGCCCGCTGTGACGTTCAGAGGACGGCATGTCGGAAGCGGGGCCGTCTCACGCGGTGGGCAGGGGTGGGCGGCCGGCACGAATGCGGTTGCCGGTGTCGAGGCCGACGTGGTCGGGGTGGCGCAGGGTGTGACCGGTCATGTGGGTGAGGGCGGCGCGGTTGTTGCGCGGCTTCTTCGGCGACTTGGCGTCGGCGGGCATGGCGAAGCGACCTCCGTGCAGAAAGGGGAAAACCCGGTGAGGGGTGAAGGCGAAGGAGAGGAAGTGGTGAGTCGGATGCGGCGCGATCCGGTCGCCGCGGTCAGACGCGGCGGCGCAGGAGCAGCACGGTGACGACCGTGAGCAGCAGGGCGAGGCCGCCGAGGACCGCGGTCTCGGTCCACTGGAAGGTCCAGTAGTCACCGGCCGGGTTGGCCTCGTAGAAGCGGGCGACGTACCCGTGCGCCGTCATGCATTCCTTGAGCCGGGAGCCTGACGGGAAGGGGCAGTTCAGCACGTCGTCATGGCGGCCGGAGGCGGTGACCAGGCCGTAGTTGCCGGTCGACCACTTCTCGCCCATCGGCGGTTTGGGGGTGCTGCCCGCGCTGACGTAGGTGTGCGGCGGGACCAGCAGCCGGGTCCGGTGCGTCCACTCCAGCAGGAGCGTCGTCACCCCCGTCACCAGCAGGGCCAGACCCATCGCCTCCAGGACCCTGCGGGCCAGCAGGCCGAGCAGGGTGCCGGCCGTCAGGCCGAACAGGGCGGCCGCGACGACGCGGGGGCCGGAGCCGCTGAGGGCCGTGACGTCGTACCAGAACAGGCCGTAGCTACGGTCGGCGGCCGGTCGCCACCACCATGCGAACACTCCCGCCAGCAGGCCGGAGAGGACGGTCGTGGTCGCCGCGGCCAGGGCGAACCGGGAGGCGAACCACTGGCCGCGGCTCACACCCTGGGCGAGGACCACGCGGTGCGTGCCCAGCTCCCGGTCGCGGCCCAGCAGCGGGGCTCCCCAGAAGACGCCGACGACGACGGGCAGGGCGATGTTCAGCGCCCCGAGGTACTTCAGCGGCTCGACGTCCAGCAGCAGGGGCAGGCCGGTGTCGGACCGGGTGCAGTACAGCGGCCCGGTGGCGCAGTGGTCGAACAGCCCGGTGTGCAGGGCGTCCAGCATGCCCGAGCGGAAGTACGCGGCGATCGCCGCGGTGACGACCAGGGCGACCGCGCCCAAGCCGGCCGGGACGCGCTGCTGGCGCCAGGCGAGCCAGAGGGAGCCCTTCACGCCGCAGCCTCCGTCAACTCGCCCGGGACGGGGTGCCCCGGCTCACCGGGCTGGAGATGGCCGATCAGGATGTCCTCCAGCCTGGGCCGCTCCACGTGCCAGTCGCCGGGCAGCGGTCCGTGCCGCCGTATCAGGGCGGTGAGCTGTCTGCCGGCGGTACGGCGGTGTACGACGGTGTGGTGTCCGGTCAGGGCGTCGGCCCGGTCGGCGGGTCCGGTCAGTACGGCGTGGCTCTCGCGCAGCGTCTCGGCGTCCTCGCTCAGCTCGACGCGGCCGTCGCGCAGCAACAGCACCCAGTCGCAGGTCTCCTCCAGCTCGGGCAGGACGTGTGAGGAGAGCACGATGCTCGTGCCGCGCTCGGCGGCCTCGGCCATGAGCTCCGCCATGATCTCGCCTCGGGCCACCGGGTCGAGGTCGGCCAACGGCTCGTCGAGCAGCAGGAGTTCGGGCCGCTTGCCCAGGGCCAGGGCGAGCGCGACGCGAGTGCGCCGCCCGGGCGAGAGTTCGCCCACGCGGGTGTGGAGCGGGATGCCGCCCTCGCGGACGATCCGCTCGGCAGCCGTCGGGTCCCACGAGGAGTTCAGCTTCTCGCCCATCAGCAGGGTGTCCGCCACCGTGAAACGGGGGTAGAGCGGCTTGTCCTGGGTGAGCAGGGCGACCCGGGCGCGGGCCTCGGACGTGCCGGGTACCGCGCCCAGCACGCACAGCTCCCCGGAGCCGGCCCGCAGGAGGCCGCCGGCCAGGTGCAGCAGGGTGCTCTTGCCCGCCCCGTTGCGGCCGACGAGGGCGGTGACACGGCCGTCGGGCACGGTGAACCCGCAGTCCCGCAGGGCCCAGCCGCCCCGCTTCCGGTACCGGAATCCGAGTCCCGTGGCGCGCAGTGCGGCCGGCCCTTCAGGCCCGGTCATGCGTCCTCCTTCTTCCGCTCCCGGTCGCCCGGGGTGGGCTGTCGTGCTCGTTGTCGTAGGTGTCCAGGGCGGTTGTGACGAGGGCGAGGACATCGGCCCGCTCCAGGCCGGCGGCCCGCGCACGGGCCATCCAGTCGGCGAGCTCCCCGCGCAGCGGCGAGTCGTCCTCCGCGCCGGGCCTGGCGAGCGACCGCGTCACGAACGTCCCGAGGCCACGGCGCAGTTCGACCAGGCCGGCCTGCTCCATGTCGCGGTAGGCGCGGAGCACGGTGTTGGGGTTGACGGCGGTCGCCGTCACCACCTCCTTGGCCGTCGGCAGTTTGTCCCCGACCCTCAACAGGCCCATCCGGAGCGCCCGTTCGGTCTGCTCGACGATCTGCACATACGCCGGTACGCCGCTGCCACGGTCGATCCGGTAGTCGATCACGTCGCCTTCCTCGGTTCCACCATGCTTGTGCTAATGAATTAATGGAAGCATGATGGATGTCCGGCGGCGATGTCAAACACCCGTGATCACTGGGACTCCTGCCGGGGCGGGAGCGCGGCGAGGACCTCGCCGAGGGTGACCCGGGAGTTGATGCCGAGCTTCGCGTAGATCCGGTGGAGGTGGGCCGCCACGGTCCGGTGGGACAGGAAGAGCTTCTCGCCGATCTGGCGGTTGGTCAGTCCCGAGGCGGCGAGTACGGCGATCTGGTGTTCCTGCGGTCGGAGCGGATTCGCCCGCAGGTCCTGACGCACCAGGCCGGTGGTACGGCCGGTGGCCCGTAGTTCCTCTGCCGCCCGAGCGGCCCAGGGGGCGGCTCCGAGACGGCGGAACGTGTGGAGGGCGGCGGCGAGATGCGCGCGGGAGTCCTTGGCGGCCCGGCCGCGTCGCAGGTGCTCGCCGTAGGCGAGACGGACGCGGGCGAGGTCGAAGGGCCAGCGCTCGGCATCGGGCACGGCGAGGGCCTCCTCGAAGAGGCCGGCGGCCCGGTCCTCAGGGGCGGCAATGGCGGCCGAACCGGCGGTGACCAGCGCCAGGCGGCCGGAGATGCCGGGCAGACCCGTCTGCCGCAGCACGGCGACATGAGCGAGTGCGTCGGCTCGGCGTCCGCTGCGTACCGCGGCTTCCACGAGGTCCATGGGAACCCACAGCGCCAGTGGGGTATGCGGGGCCAGCACTCCCGGCGGACTGATCGCCGACGCGTTGAGGTAGCCCTCCTCGTAGTCGGCGCGTCCCAGGGCGGCGAGAGCCGTCATGTGCCGGGCGAAGTGCTCGACGGTGCGGGCGCCGCGGGGGACTGCCCACCTCGTGATCCGCCCCGCCAGTCTCCGCACCGTGCCGTCGTCTCCCCGCGCCGCGGCGAGCAGGCCCTCGGCCCGGTGGAACTGCCGGGCCAGCAGCTGATAGCCGTGCTCCTCGCACAACGCGAGACCCTCCGCGGCGAGACGAGCGCACTCGTCCCACCGGCCCGTCATGAAATCGTCCAGGCACAGCACCACCATCGCGATCAGCGCCGAGGCCACCGCGCCCCCTTCGCGTCCGTCGTCCACGACGCGCCACAGAGCCGCACGGCACCCCGTCGCCCGGTCCACGAAGAGCGCTGCCATCGCGACCCGCTCGATCCGGCTCGGGTCGGTCTCCCCGTGCAGGTCGTGGATCACCGCGTCGAGCAGCGCGAGGGCTTGAGCGCTGGAACGCGCCGGGTCGGCATAGACGTCGCCGAGCAGCCCCTGAAGGGGTGGCAGCTCCACCGTCAGCTGCGACATGGCGTCGCGATACCCGCTCCAGAGCTCGGCGCTGCCCGCGCACAGGCACACTCTGCGCAGGGTGCACAACGCCTCGAAGACCGCCTCGTCGTCACCGCCGTCGTACCGGCCCTCACGGGTCATGATCGCGCCGACCAGCAGCCGGTGCGCGGTGGTGACGTCGCCGTCGCGGTTGAGCAGCACGTTGGAGGCCGCGGCCGCCGCCTGCAGCGATCCCCTGAGTCCGGGGTCGGCGCGCCGGGCTTCCACGAGCAGTTGCGCCGCCGTACGCAGTTCCCCGGCGACGTCGGAGCCCACGTAGGAGGCTTCGGCCAGGCGCCGGCCGCGGTCCGTGGGGTCGGGAGTGAGGTCGGCGGACCGTACCAGCGCGTTGAAGGCACCGACCGCGTCGCCCCGCCGGCGGACCCGGTGGGCGGTGCGCTCCAGGAGCGCCGCGACCCGCTCGTCCGGATCGGGCGTGGCCTCGGCGAGGTGCCAGGCCCGGCGGTCGGGCCGGTCGGACAGCGCGTCGGCCAGAGCCCTATGAGCGTCCAGACGCTGACGGCCGGTCGAACCCGACACGATCGTCGCGCGGATCAGAGGATGACGGAAGGACAGCCGCCCGAGGCCCCGGTCCTCGAGCCGCACCAACTGGGCCCGCTCCGCCTGGGCCAGCAGCGAGAGCACATCCTCGCCGGACGCGACGGCTCGCAGAACGGGCAGGTCGCCGCTGCCCTCCAGCGCCGCGACGAGCAGCAGTCGGCGGGTCGGCTCGGGCAGCTCCGCGACCCGGGACGCGTACAGCTCCTGCAGACGACGGCTGAGCGGGAGCACCTCGGACAGCGCGACTCCCGCGCCGCCGCGCGAGTCGCCGAGCATCGCGGGCAGTTCCAGCAGAGCCAGGGGATTGCCGCCGGCCTGCGCGAGGACACGCTGCAAGTCCCGCGCACCGAGCAGCGGGAACCGGGTGCCGACCAGGCCGGCCGCGGCGCCGTCGTCCAGAGGCGAGAGGGTGAGCTCAGGAAGCCCCGCTCGTTCGAAGAAGCTCTCGAACCCCGGCCGTGACGCGGCGATAAGGCCCACTCGGCTTCCGGTGAGCCGCCGGGCGACGAAGGCGAGCGCCGCCGCGCTGGCACGGTCGACCCACTGAAGGTCGTCGACGACCAGCAGAACCGGACGGATACGCGCGGCCCGGCCCAGCAGCGCCAGCACCGCCCCGTAGACGACCAGGCGGTCCGCCGCGGCGCCCTCGTCCGTGCCCAACGCCACCATCAGGGCGTCACGGTGGACCGGGTCGAGTCCGTCGCGTTCGTGCAGCACCGGTTCGAGCACGTGGTGGAGGCCGGCGAAGCTCAGGTCCGCCAGGAACTCGACCCCGTCCAGACGCAGCACCAGCACACCGGCCGACGCCGCGGTCCGCGCCGCGGTGTCCAGGAGAACGGACTTGCCGATACCGGGGTCGCCCGACAACAGCAGAACCCCGCCGACCCCGCCGACCGTCTCGTCGACGAACGACCGAAGCAGTTCCAACTCCTGGTCGCGTCCTACCAGTTGCTCGGACATGTTCCGCGACAACGAGCCTTCAGTGGCCACAAGTGGCCTCCTTCGAGAACTGACGTGACGGACCCGGAGGGGCCGGGGAACGGAGGAGGCCTACGGGCCGCGGTCCCGCGCGAGGCAACCGGCCACACAGCAGGCCACCCTCCCCTCGGCGACTCAGCCGGCGGAAGGCCGCGGGGCACGCAGATGCGCCCGCTTCTCCAGCTCCTCCTCCTCGACCAGCGTCAGCATCGGCCGGCCCGGCGCGCACAGCATGAACACGACGTACTTGGCCGGCGCGTCCGACGAGGCGTTGCCGTTCTGGTAATGGATCAGATCACCGCCCGGCTCCCAGAACGTCTCACCGGCCTTGATCACGTGCTCCGGCTCGCCCTCCAGCTCCCACCGGACCGCGCCCTCGGTGACGTAGCCGAAACACGGCCCCGAGTGCCGGTGCGGAGGAGTCCCGGGGTGCCCGGGCGGCCACTCGACGAAGATGGTCATTCCCGAAGCGCCCTCGGGAATGAAGGGCGGCTTGATGTCCGCCAGCATCCTGGGCCCGGTCCCGTCCGGGCCGGCGGGCCCATGCCCGTGTCCGTGCTCGTGCGTGTCGGTTCCGCCGATCGAATCCTTCTCCAGCACTGTGCCACCTCCGTAAGCGGGCCCGGACACACGACCGTGTCCGGACGTACAGAACCTGCTTGGCAGTGATGACAGGACAAGGCGTGCATCTGTGACAGGTGGGCCGGGAGCCGACGGCCGGCGCCACCGCGGAACGCAGTCAAATGACTGAAGCAACTCACCGCCCGGATACGGAAGCTGAAGCCCTGGACCGGTCGCGGACCACGGCCCTCGGAGGCGCGCCGGCACCAAGAGGCGACGCCGTGACGATCACCGCCCCAGCGGCCTGTTCCCGTCCGCCACGCCCGTGGCTCCCGGCCACACCCCACACCAGCGCACAACGCGAAGGAATCACGACATGATGCACGAAAGCACAGGTCACGGCACGAGCGATGCCCGATGAGCGAGGAGACCGGCGGTCTGACCGTCGGCGTCGATCTCGGCGGCACGAAGATCGCCGCCGGAACGGTCGACCCCGCCGGTGAGATCGTCTCCCGCGTACGAGTCCCCACCCCGCACGACCCGGACCGGATCGCGGAGACGATCGCCGAAGCGGTCCAGCGGGTCCGCGACGGCTGGGACGATGTCCGGGCGGTCGGCGTCGGAGCCGCCGGATACGTGGACGCGGACCGCTCCACGGTGCGTTTCGCGCCCAACCTGGGCTGGCACGACAAGGCGATCCGGGACATCGTCCAGAAGGCCACCGGGCTTCCGGTCGTCGTCGAGAACGACGCGAACGCCGCCGCATGGGGCGAGTTCGTCCACGGCGCCGGTGCGGGACACGAGGACATGGTGATGGTCACCGCGGGCACCGGCCTCGGCGGGGGCATCATCAGCAGGGGCCGGCTCTTCCGCGGCCGCTTCGGCATGGCGGGCGAGATCGGCCACTACCGGGCGGTCCCCGACGGGCTCCCGTGCCCCTGTGGTCAGCGCGGCTGCATGGAGCAGTACGCGAGCGGAGCGGCCCACACGCGCCGCGCCCGCGAGATGGCGATCGCCGATCCGGGGCGGGCCGCCGCGGTGCTCGCGCTGGGCGACGGCACCCCGGCCGGCCTGCAGGGGCGGCATGTGACCGAGGCCGCCGTGGGCGGCGACCCCTTCGCCCTCGACGTGTTCGCCCGATCCGGCCGCTGGCTGGGCCAGGCCCTCGCCGACCTCGCCTCCGTCCTCGACCCGGCCGTCCTCGTCATCGGCGGCGGACTCGGCGACACCGGCGAACTGATCCGGCGTCCGGCCGAGGTCGCCTACCGGAGGGCCCTCGGCGGCGGCGAACACCGGATCTACGCACAGGTCCGCACCGCGACCGTCGGGCAGGACGCCGGTCTCGTCGGCGCGGCGAACCTGGCCCGTCTGCACGAACTGCTCTGGTCCCCGGCGGCCGTCCTCTGACAGCGCGCCGGCGACATCACGCACCGACGGCCCTGGTTGCCGACCGTGCCCGCAACGCAGCCCCGACCTCCCGTCCGCGCCCTCCCCTTACGACCGGCGTACCCACCCGGGCCGCGAGCCCCGCCCGCGAACCGGGTGCTGTGAAGGAGTCCTCGACCATGACCGCCAACGCCACTCCCGCGGGGCCGGCCCGACCGCTGGCCGCGCCCCGCACCACCAACCTCCGGCGTATCACCTACATCTCCGCCGCCGCGTCGATCGGCGGCTTCCTGTTCGGCTACGACAGCGCGGTCATCAACGGCGCCGTCACCGGAATCCAGCACCGGTTCCACGTCTCCTCCAGCGAGACGGGCACCATCGTCGCCTCCGCCCTGCTCGGTTCCGCCGTCGGCGCCGCCGTCGCCGGGCGGCTCGCCGACCGCATCGGCCGGCTGCGGGTCATGCATCTCGCGGCCACCCTCTTCGCGATCAGCGCACTCGGCTCGTCCGTGCCCTTCTCCGCCTGGGACCTGGGAGCCTGGCGGGTCGTCGGCGGCATGGCGATCGGCCTCGCCTCGCTGATCGGGCCCACCTACATCGCCGAGGTCGCCCCGCCCGACCATCGCGGCCGGCTGGCGTCGTTCCAGCAGGCGGCCATCGTGCTGGGGATCACGGCCTCCCAGCTCGTCAACTGGGGTATCGCCCAAGGGGCAGACGGCAGAAGCGAGAACATGCTGGGGCCTCTGCACGCCTGGCAGTGGATGCTCATGGCCGCCGTCGTCCCGGCGCTCGCCTACCTGCTCCTCACCCTTCGCATCCCGGAGTCGCCGCACTTCCTCGTCGGCGCCGGCCGCCTGGTCCAGGCCCGCGAGGCAGTGCGCGACCTGCAGGGCACGTATACCGGTGTCGAGGTCCGGATCGCCGAGATCCAGCACGCGCTCAGGACCGACCACAAGCCACGGGTACGTGATCTGCTCGGCGGCCGGTTCGGGCTGCTGCCGATCGTGTGGGCCGGAATCGGGCTGGCCGTCTTCCAGCAACTCGTCGGCATCAACGTCATCTTCTACTACTCGTCGCTCCTGTGGCAGTCGGTGGGCATCGACCAGTCCGACTCCCTGCTGATCAGCCTCTCCACGTCGATCATCAACATCGTCGGGACCGTCGTGGCGATGCTCCTGATCGACCGGGTGGGCCGCAAACCGCTCGCACTGACCGGATCGGCCGGCATGGCCGCCTCGCTGGCCCTCGCCGCCTGGGCGTTCTCGTACCGGACGGGAAGCGGCGGCAGTCTGTCCATCCCGGACACCCAGGGCGCCGTGGCGCTGATCGCGGCCCACGCCTTCGTGTTCTTCTTCGCGGTCTCCTGGGGCGTGGTGCTCTGGGTGATGGTCGGCGAGATGTTCCCGCTGCGGATCCGCGCCGCCGCGATGTCGGTGGCGACCGCGGCCAACTGGATCGCCAACTGGGCCGTCACCGAGAGCTTCCCCCGCATGTCGGACTGGGGCCTGTCGGCCACCTACGCGATCTACGCGGGCTTCGCAGTGCTCTCCTTCGTCTTCGTCGCCGTCCGGGTGCGCGAGACCAACGGCAAGAAGCTGGAGGAGATGCAATGACAGCGCCGTGCACTCCCCGGCCGGACGAACACGCCGTGCGGCCGACGGCGGCCGACGACGACCGGGCCGTCTGCTCGACGGCGGGCTGGTGGCAGGCCGCGTGTTGCCGGGGCGCCGACACCGAGACCTTCTTCCCGCTTCCGGGCGACCAGGCCACCGTCCAACGGGCACTGGCGATCTGCGAGTCCTGCCCGGTGCGGATCCCCTGCCGGCGGTACGCGCTGGGCAGCCGTGAACGGCACGGCATCTGGGGCGGACTGACCGAGGAAACGCGTGAACTGCTCATCCGCATGGGGCCGCCGCTGACCCTGGACGTCCCGGAGAGGAACGGAGCGTCCATGGCGGCCGCTGCTCCACGCGGTGTCGCGCGTTCGGCCGACGCGGCTGCGCGACGGACCGGACCTACGGACGAGGGCTGACGGCATCCGGGCGACGCATCACATCGCCCGGCCCATCGCGGAGTCGGCCTCCCGCAGCTGTACGGCTCCAGCGCGGTCGAAGGGAAGGGGCGAGGGGGTGCGGGGTGGCGGCCGAAGGCCTCGGTGATCCCGTGATCCCGTGATCGGGGCAGCGAGCGGCGGGGAGAGCAGCGGGGGGCCGGCCGGCGGGCGCGAGGCTTCCCGCGGGCTCGGCAATCCCGGTGATCCGCTCGCCTCCCCGCGCTGCCGGCCCCGCCGGACCTCACGGAGCCAACACGACCGGGAGCCGGGTGAGGCCGCGGGTGATGAGGGTGCTGCGCCAGGTGCGGTCGGCGGCCGGGGCCAGGACCGGGGGCCGGTGCATTTCGTCCGTCTGCCGAGCGGCAGCGAGCTATGGCTGATCGTCGGCTACGACGAGGCTTTCGCCGCGCTCAACGAGCCCACACTGAGCAAGAACTGGCTGCGCGCCGGCGCGAGTTCGGCGAGTACGGAGCAGGGGTCCCGGTAGAGCGCCTCGGCGTGGGGGGCAGGTCGACGAGGGCGGCCCGTGGGTGTTCGGCGCGGGCGGCGGATGTCACGGTCACGGTGATGGTCCTCAGCTTTCCGGGAGGTCTTGGACGTGCAGCGTTCCGGCGTGCACGCGCCACAGTCGGGCCCGTGCCGCGGCCCGGCGCAGCACATCCGGGATCGCGGGGGTCTGGTCAGGGAGCGTGGGCGGCCGCCAACGCGCCCGCCACCGCGGCCCGGAATGCGCCGACGTGCGCACGGTCACGGTCGTCGACGGGTTCGCCCGTCCACAGGGCGAGCGCGTCGACCAGCGCCTGCCGGGCCGCGCGCGGCCCGCCTGCCGCGAGAGAGGGCTTCCGTATGGTCATGGCCGTGTCGAAATGCGCGTACACCGTCGAGGGAGCGGCGTGACACCGCCGACATGATCGGCCACCGGCCGCGTCACGGGCGCCCGGCAGAATGAGTCCAACGGGCCGGAGCGGAGGCGGAGATGACTGCAGCGGAGAGTGCCGGCGCGCCGACACGCCGACCTGACCTGAGCGTACCCCGCCTGGTCGGCCGCGACCGCGACCTCTCGCTGCTCGACCGGGCCCTCGACGAGCGGCCGGGATTCGTGGTGGTCGCGGGTGAGGCGGGGATCGGGAAGACCCGGCTGCTCCACGAGCTCCTGCTGCGGCGTGCGGAGACGGCGCTGGTCGCGGTGTGCCCGCCCTTCCGGGAGCCGTACACGCTCGGCCCGGTCGTCGACGCCATACCCCGGCTGGCCGACTGCGTCGCCGGTCTGCCGCTCACCGGGCTGGCGGGAGCGCTGCGGCCGGTCTTCCCGGAGTGGGCCGAGCAACTGCCGCCCGCGCCCGAGCCGCTGCCCGACGCCGCAGCCGCCCGGCACCGTCTGCTCCGCGCGCTCATCGAACTCATCGACGCCCTCGGCGTCGGCCTGTTCGTGGTGGAGGACGCCCACTGGGCCGACGAGACCACCCTCGAACTCCTGCTGTTCCTGCGGGCCCGGCGGGAGCGGATCCCGCACCTCGTCCTCACCTACCGTCCCGAGGACGTCCGCCCGGAATCGCTGCTGCGCCGGCTGGTCGCCCAGGCCGGCGTCACCCGCCTGGAACCCGGGCCCCTGGACACCGCCGGGACGGCGGACCTGGTGTCCTCGATGCTCGGCGGGGAGCCGGTCTCGGTGGAGTTCGCCGAGTTCCTCCGCAGTCACACCGACGGACTGCCGCTCGCCGTCGAGGAGTCCGTGCGGCTGCTCCACGACCGCGCGGACCTGGTCTGCGAGGACGGCGCCTGGCTGCGGCGCGACGTCGCGGAACTGGACGTACCGCCCAGCATCCGTGACGCCGTGCTCGAGCGGACCTCCCACCTCGGGCCGGCGGCCTGCTCGGCGCTGGCCGCGCTCGCCGTACTCGAGGGGGAGCGGGCGTCGGCGTTGGTCGCCGAGGTCGCCGGCATACCCCTGCCGGAGGCGGAGACCGCTCTGGCCGAGGCGCTCGTCGGCGGGCTGCTGCACGAGGACCACGACGCCAGGGTGGGGTTCCGTCACATGCTGGCCGCGCGCAGCGTCTACCAGGCCCTCGGCGCCATGGAGCGCGGTCGCCTCCACCGCCGCGCCGGGGAAGCACTCGAGCGGGAGCCGGTACGCCGTGTCGCCGAGCTGGCCCGGCACTTCCGGGAGGCGGGCGACCCGGACCGCTGGGCGGCGTACGCCGAGCAGGCAGCGGACCACGCGATCTTGTCGGGCGACCCGCGTACGGCGTTCGGGCTGCTCCTCGACCTCCTCACCGGCGGTGCCGTCCGCGGTGCGGCGGTGTCCCGTCTGGTGCAGCGCATGCCGCTGTACGCCGCGCCCGGCAACGGGCCGCTGCGCCAGATCGTCACCGTGCTGCGCGAGACCGTCGACGGCGAACTCACGCCCGGGGAGCGGACCGAGGCCACCTGGCAGCTGGCCCGGCTGATGTTCCACGTCGGTGACGTGGAGGCCGCCTCGGTCGAGATGGAGCGGGTCGTACCCGGGCTGGTCCAAGGCCGGCCGGCCGCCGCGGTCCACGCGATGATGATGCTCGCCCGCCCGCTCGGCACCGGGCACCCGGCGGCGCACCACCGTGCCTGGCTGGAGCGCGCCGAGCGGCTCGTCGAGGCCTGGCCGGGTCCGTCGCCCGAGTACCGGCTCTCCTTTCTCGTGGACCGCGCCGCCACGCTCCTGGTACTCGGCGACCCCGTCGGCTGGACGGCGGCACGCGACCTGCCGGCCGACGGGGAGACCCCCGGCGAGGTGCTGCAGCGCGCCCGGGGGTTCGCCAACCTCGGTGAGGCGGCGATGCTGTGGGGCCGCTACGACGACGCCCGGCGCCGGCTCGACGCGGCCGCCGCCCTGGCCGAGCAGCACCAGCACCTGCGCCTGCGCGACCTCGTCGGGGCGACCCTCGCCCACCTCGACTGGCTCACCGGCGGCTGGACGGGCCCAACGGAGTGGTCGGCCCTGGCCCTCGACGCCGACGAACCCGTGCTGCGCGCCGACGCAATGTTGTTGGCCGGTCTGCTCGACGCCGCTCGCGGCGACCATCGTCGGGCCCGGGAGCGGGTCCGCGCCGCGATCGCGGTCGGGCTTCCGCGCGGCCCCGCCGACGGTTCCCGTGACCCGTCCGCCGTGCTCGCGCGGCTGGCGATCGCCGCAGGCCGCCCCGAGGAGGCGCTGGCCGCGACCGACGCCGCCTGGCGGCTCGTCGAGGTCAAGGGGCTGTGGCTCTGGGCCGCCGAGATCGCCCCGCTCCGGGTCCGCGCCCTGCTCGAAGACGGGCGCGTCGGGGAGGCCGCCCGCGCGGCCGAGGCGTTCATGGCGGGTACCCGCGGCCTGGACGCGCCGGTGGCGACGGCCGCCTGCCGGCTGACCGAGGCCCTGCTCGCCAGGGCCGGCGGTGACCTGACCGGCGCTGCCGGGCACTTCGAGGAGGCGGGCGCCGTCTGGGCCGCCCTGCCGAGACCGTACGACGCCCAGCTGGCCCGCGAGGCGGCGGCCGGCTGTCACCTCGCCGTCGGCGAGCGGGACCGGGCCGTCGGCATGCTCCGCGAGGTCTTCGACGCCCTCACCGCCCTCGGCGCGAGCGGGGACGCGGACCGGGTGCGGCGTGCCCTCGCGGACGAGGGTGTCCGGGTCGGAGCACGGGTGGGCAGGCCCGGCTACGGTGACCAGCTGTCGCCGCGCGAACTCGAGGTGGTGCGCCTGCTCGTGGAGGGCCGGACCAGCGCACAGATCGCCCGCGTCCTCGGACTCTCGCCCCGCACCGTCGAGAAGCACGTCCACTCCGCGATGCGCAAACGGGGCGTGCCCTCGCGCACCGCGCTCGCCGTCGCCGCGGTGGAGTCCAGTGACGTACCGCTGCCGGGGAGCATGCCGCGGCCGTCGGCGGCGGAGTAGTCGACGGCAACCGCCCCGAGTTTCCCGGGTAGTTCTGCGCATTGCCGCCCGATCGCCGCGCGTCGTTCACTGCTGGCTCTGGGACAGAACGGAGCAACCGCCATGACCTCTGGCAACGGCGCCGAACGGTCCGGCGAGGAGCCGGTGGCCGGACCCGTCGACGGTTCCCTCACGGGTTCCACCGACGATTCCGCCGACGGTGAGGAGACCGCCGCCGATCCGGCCCCGACGGCGAGCGCGGACCAGCCGCGCGGCTGCCGACGGAAGGCCGGTGTGGAGTACCGGCCGGTCTGACCAGACCCACTCGAGTCGGCCCGGCCGACGGACTCCCTGAGAAGAGCGATGCACAGACCAATACGCGTATGGGCCGCCGGGGTTGCGGTCGCCTGCACCGTGGCCTCCGGCCTGATGGCCGTCGCCCCGGCGCAGGCGGCACCCGCACCGACCAGCGGCACCCCGCAGAACACAGCGGCCTACAAGCCCGCTGGATGTGCCGTCCCCCTGCCCGCCTCCGAGCAGAAGGGTGACGCACCCTATGCCACCTGCCACCTCATGGGAGTGACCGACGGTCACGGCGCCCTGGCCGCAGGCTCGTCCACACCTCCCGTGGCCGCCCTCACCCCGGACGATCTCAGGGCGGCCTACGACCTGCCCACGGGCGGCTCGGGCAGGACGGTCGCCATCGTCGACGCCGGCGGCTACACCGCCGCCGAAGCCGATCTGGCCGTCTTCCGCAGCACCTACGGCCTTCCCGCGTGCACGGAGGCGAACGGCTGCTTCACGAAGGTCGACCAGAACGGCGGCGACAATCTCCCGCCTGAGGACCCCAGTTGGGCCATGGAGACCGCGCTCGACCTCGACGCCGTCTCCGCCGCATGCCCGCAGTGCCACATCCTGCTCGTCGAGGCGGACTCGGCCTCCGTCGACGACCTCGGCAGGGCGGAGGACACCGCCGCCGCCCGCAACCCCGTGGCCATCTCCAACTCCTACGGCGTCCCCGGCGAGGGAAGCGCCCCGGAGGCGTACGACCACTACTACGACCACCCCGGCATCGCCGTCACCGCATCCACCGGCGACTACGGCAACATCGTCAACTGGCCCGCGTCGAACGGAAACGTGCTCGCCGTCGGCGGGACGACGCTGACCGAGGACACCACCACCGCCCGCGGCTGGACCGAGACGGCCTGGGCCTCGGGCGGCTCCGGCTGTTCGACCACCGAGCCGAAGCCGGCGTATCAGCAGGGCATCGACACCGGCTGCGACAAACGTGCCATCGCCGACGTCTCCGCGGTCGCCGACCCGGCCACCGGCCTCGGCATCTACGACTCGAATCCCGCGGTCGGCGGCTGGCTCCAGGTCGGCGGCACCTCGCTCTCGGCGCCGCTCGTCGCCGCGATGTACGCCCTCGCGGGCACCCCGACACCCGGCACCTACCCGGTGACCTACCCGTACGACGACACGAACGCCGGCGACCTCACCGACGTCACGTCCGGCTCCGACGGCCACTGCGGCGACCAGCTCTGCAACGCCCGCGAGGGCTGGGACGGCCCCACCGGACTCGGCACGCCCGTCGGCGTCGGCGCGTTCCGGCAGGGCCCGCACGGTCTCGTCACCGGTACCGTGCGCGGCACCGGCCCGGGAACGGCCGGCGGGCCCGTCCCGGGCGCCTCGGTCACCGCCACGGACGCGGACGGCCACAGCTACTCCGCCACGACGGACGCGTCGGGCGGCTTCACACTCGCCCCCGCGCCGGGCGACTACACCCTGACCGTCGCGCAGTTCGGCTACGCGACGGCCACCACCACGCTGAAGGTCACCGAGGGGAGCGCGGCGAAGAAGTCCTTCACGCTGCGCGCCCTGCCCACCCACGCCGTCTCCGGGACCGTCACCGACGCCTCGGGCCACGGCTGGCCGCTCGCCGCGACGATCACCGTCGACGGCTACCCCGGCGGCACGGTCGACACCGACCCGGTCACCGGCCGGTACTCCGTCCGGCTGCCGGACGACGGGAACTACAAGCTGCACGTCTCGGCGACCCTGCCGGGTTACCGGGCGGCGGACGAAACCGTCACCGTCGGCGGCAGCGACGTACGGCACGACGTGTCGCTGTCCGTGGACGCCAGCGCCTGCACCGCGCTCGGCTACCGCTTCGGATACGACCGCGCCACCACCGGCTTCGAGGGCTGGACCGGCGCCACGCCGCAGGACGGCTGGACGGTCACCGACGACAGCGGCTCCGGGGTCACCTGGCGCTTCGACGACCCGGGTCACTTCGGCAACGACACCGGCGGCACCGGCCAGTTCGCCGAGGTCGACTCCCACGACGGCGGCAACGACACTCACGAGACGACCAGCCTGGTCTCGCCGGTGCTCGACCTGAGCGGCGACGCCACGCCGATCGTCACCTTCGACAACTCCTTCATGTCGCCCATCTACAACTCCAACGCCTACGTCGAGGTCAGCACCGACGGCGGCCGGACCTGGACCTCGGTCTGGCACATGTCCCGCACGATCGCCTACGGCCCCGAGGTCGTCGCGATCCCGCAGGCCGCGGGCAAGAGCGACGTGCGGGTCCGGTTCCGGTACGACGCGGTCCACTCGTGGTTCTGGAAGATCGACGACGTCTTCATCGGCGACCGCTCCTGCGACGCCGTCGCCGGCGGGCTCGTGGCCGGCACCGTCGATGACGCCAACACCGGCAAGGCACTCTCCGGCGCCACCGTCAGTGTGGGCGGCACCCCGACGGCCACGACGGCCGGCGGCGCCTACGAGCTGTTCGCGCCCGCCTCGGCCGCCGACAGCTCCGGCCGGACCCCGCTGGCGGTCGTCGACGGCGCGTACACGGGCTCGACCGCGAAGGTCCGCGTCGCCCACGACCAGGTCACCCGGACGGACTGGCGCCTGGGTGCCGGCCGGATCAGCGTCTCCGGCGACCCGCTGCGGGTCACCCAGCCGCTGGGCCGGCCGACGACCCGGACCGTGACGCTCCGCAACACCGGCACCGCACCCGTCCACGTCGTCCTCAACCCGCAGGACGGCTCGTACACGCCGGACTCGCACTCGGGCGGCCAGGGGAAGCCCAACGCCGGCGCACCGCTCCGGCACGCCGGCGGCGACTTCACCCGCGGACCGCTGCTCTCCGGTGAGACGCACGGGGCCGCCACACCGACGAGCCCGGCCGACGCGACCACCGTGGCGGGCGCCACCGCCTGGACGACCGCCGACGCCCTGCCGACGCCGGTGATGGACGACGGCACGGTGACGCTCGACGGGAAGGTCTACGCCTTCGGCGGGACCGACGGGGCGAACGTGCTGTTCAAGGGCTACGTCCACGATCCGGCCGCCGGCGGATGGCAGCGGCTGGCGAACATGCCGGAGGCGCTGGAGAAGCCCGGCGTGGAGGCGGTCGACGGCGAGATCTACGTCGTCGGCGGCTGGGACAGCACCGGCAACGCCTCGACCGCGGCGTACCGCTACGACCCCGAACACGACTCGTGGTCCTCGACGGCGGCGCTCCCCGCGGGCGTCACCGCCGGCGGTACCGCGGTCCTGGGCGGCCGGCTCTACGTGGTGGCCGGCTGCGGCGGCGACTGCGCCCCGGCCTCGCGGGCGACCTACGTCTACGACCCCCAGGCCGACACCTGGAGCCAGGCGGCCGACTACCCGATCAGCGACTCGTGGCTCTCCTGCGCCGGCATCGACGGCCAGGTCGTCTGCGCCGGCGGGACCGACCCGGTCAGCGGCGAGGAGACGACGGCGACGTACGCGTTCGACCCGGTCACCGGCAAGTGGACCGCGCGGGCCGACCTGCCGTACCCGAACTGGGCGATGGCCTCCGCGTCCTCCGGCGGGCGGC
This sequence comes from Streptomyces sp. NPDC002588, assembly GCF_040295925.1. Lineage (NCBI taxonomy): Bacteria > Bacillati > Actinomycetota > Actinomycetes > Kitasatosporales > Streptomycetaceae > Streptomyces > Streptomyces sp. NPDC002588. Next base: position 12,468 of record NZ_JBEOWF010000054.1, on the reverse strand, counting down.
TGCAGCTGACCGGCGGCGTCACCGGCGGGCAACTGACCAACCAGACCGAGGAGTACGACCCGGCAACCGACTCCTGGTCGGCTCTGCCGGCGGCCGACGCGCTGGTCTACCGCGGCAGTGGCGCCTGCGGGCTGTACGTCGTCGGCGGCACCGCGGGCAGCGATGGCCCGGTCAGTGGCGTCGAGCAGCTGCCGGGGTACGGCGACTGCGGCAGCTCGGGCGCCGCCGCCTGGCTGTCGGCACCACACACCGTCACCGTCGCCCCGGGCGCCGCGGTGAAGGTGCAGGTCACCCTGAACGCGGGCAAGGTCGGCCGGGCCGGCACCTACACGAGCGGGCTGACCGTCGGCACCGACTCGCCGTACGCCGTCCCGGCGCTGTCCGCCACCATGAAGGTGACCGGCAGGCACTGACCGCGGACGGCCGACCGGCCCACGGCCGGCCGAACGGGCACGACCTGACGGGGCTCCCGGGAAGCCGGACCCGGGAGCCCCGTCCCGACATCGGTGCCGCGTCCGCGGGGCATCGTCTGACCAAGGTGCGCCGGTGTCGCCCTGAGGAGCAGGCCGCCGAGCCGACTCGGTCTTCCCGGCTGATTCGGAGTGCAGGCACGCCGGCCCGCGCGGGACCCGAGTTCGGCGACGGCTGGTCGGGGATGGTCCGTCAGGGGGTGAGGTAGCAGGTTTTGGACACGCCGTAGAGCGGGTCGGTGCCGAATGCCGTCGTGGTGCAAGGGGTGCCGCCGGTGAAGGTCCTGTAGGTGAAGCGGCCTCGTGCGCCGTACGCGACGGTTTGCTGTCCGGAGAAGGCGCAGGCGCTGTTTTCGTCGGAGCAGGCGGTGGTGTAGCCGCTCGGTCCGCCGGCGAAGGTGTAGCAGGCTTTGGACACGCCGGGTATGGGATCGCCGAAGGTGGGGTTGGTACAGGGAGTGTCGCCGGTGGCGGTGATGGTGGCGAACGCGCCGTAGGCGCCGTAGGCCACCGGCTGTCCCGCGGCGGCCGGGCAGGTGCCGCCTTCGGTGGCGCAGACGGTGGATCCGGGCGGGCCGCCCGCCTCCGCGACGTAGCAGGACTTGACGACACCGCCCGCAGGGTCGCCGAACTGGGCGTCGGTACAGGCGACGGAGCCGCTCGTCACCTGGTGGGCGAAGTTGCCGCCCGCGCCGTAGGCCAGATCGCGGCGGGTGCCGGGGACGGTGCAGGTGCCGCCCTCGGCGGCGCAGGTGGTGTATCCGGGTGGGCCGTCGGCGCCGGCGACGTAGCAGGACTTGAGGACGTTGACGGCCGGGTCGCCGCCGAAGGAGGCGTTGGCGCAGACGGTGCTGCCGGTCGCCGTCTCGTAGGTGTAGGTCCCGGCGCCGTAGGCCACCGCGCGGGTGCCGCTGAAGGAGCAGGTGCCGCCCTCGCCCGCGCACCGGGTGAAACCCGCACGCAGGGGACCCGTACCCAGCGCGGACTCCACCAGGGCGGCCGCGGCTTCCATGCCGGCCTCGTTCGGGTGGTACGCGACCCGCCCCGAGGCGGGCCGGTACGTCTCCACCCACGGGGCGGACGAGCACGCGTCGTGGCCGCGGCCGGCGGTGGCGAGATCGACCAGGGTCGCTCCGGTGGCGGTCGCCGCGGTGGCGGTCGCGTCCGCCAGGCGGGTGGCGACGCTGCGCTCGAACGCCAGCTGGTCGGCGGTGAGCGGCACATCGGTGCAGGTACCGGTGTCCGGCAGGATGGTGAAGTAGTTCACCAGGTAGACCTGCGCCTGCGGGGCGGTGTCGTGGACGGCGGTCACGACGTTCACCAGCCGGTCGGCCAGTTCCTCGAAGGTCTGGTTGATCGCGGTCTGGTCCACGGTGCCGCAGCTCGTGCCGCCGCTGGTCTGGCAGGAGTACGTGCCGAGGCTGCCGAGGTAGTTGACGTCATTGCCGCCGATGGTGACCGTGACCCGCCGGGTCGTACCGGTCACGGCGTCGATCTGCGGTGGCTGCGCGCCTTGGGCGGAGGTCAGGATGTTCGCGGTCGTGGCGCCGCTGCACGTCACATCCGTCAGGTCCGCGCCGGTGTCGCGGGCCACGATGCCCGCGTAGTTGTTGAGCGACCGCGAGCACGCCGCGGCCCCGCTGCCGGTCTGCTGGGGCAGGATGCCCGGGCCCGCGGCGAACGAACTGCCCATCGCGACATAGCCGTCACCGGCCGCTGTGTTCGCGGCGGAGGTGTACGTGACGGCCCCCGCCTGCGGCGGCACCATCACCGCCGCCGCCAGTAACGACGCGGCGACGGCGCACAGCATCCGCACGGTGCGTCGGGGAACGGTCACTGCGCCTGAGCGCGGATCCGGCATCGGACACCTCCACTGAAAGCGGGGCGGGCCCGGCGTGCGCGGGCCCGCACTTCTCGGCGACATTGCGGGCGCGCGCTACTGGACGTAGCAGGCCTTGGCGATGCCGCTGTGTCGTTCTCCAGCCTTCATTCATGGCCCGGCCGAGCCCGTCCCGAAGGAGGGCTCGGCCGGGCCCCGGGCTACTGCACGAAGCACTTCTTCGCCGTCCCGTCGACGGGGTCGGTGAAGACGGCGTTGCTGCACCCGGTCGAACCGCTGACGGTTCGGTAGGCGTACTTTCCGGCGGCGCCGTAGGCGACCTCGTGCGTCCCGCTGAAGGAGCAGGTCCCGCCCTCGGACGCACACTGCGTCCAGGTGGTGAACGAGGGCGGCGCGGCCATCAGGTAGCAGGACTTGACGGTGCCGGGGGCCGGATCGCGGAAGACCGCGTTGGTGCAGGAGGTGGCCGGCACGGTGGCGTAGCTGAATGCGCCGTTCGCGCCGTAGGCCACGGTCATCACCCCGGCGAAGGAGCAGGTGCCGCCCTCGCTCGCGCAGGAGGCCCACACGTTCGTCGCGGGCGGCGCGGTCTGCGCGTAGCAGGCCTTGACGACGTCGGGTGCCGGGTCCTCGAAGGTGGCGTTCGTGCACGCGGTCGAGCTGCTCTCGGTGGCGTAGTTGAACCTGCCTCCCGTGCCGTAGGCCACCACCGTCGCTCCGCTGATCGCGCAGGTGCCGCCCTCGCTCGCGCACGGTGTCCAGGTCCCGGGCAGCGCCTGCACCGTGTTGCTGCTGAACGGCTGGAACGTCCTGGCGAAGTCCCCCGCGTTCTGGCTGATGCCGCTGCAGACGCTCGATGCCGTGGTCTGGCCGGGGCAGCCGCCGTTGTCGCGGTTCTGCGACCAGTACGACAGCATCGCGATGCCCTTGGACGCGGCGTAGGCCTCGACAGTGCTCGCGTTGGCGAGGGTGAAAGTCTCGCCGGCCGTGTCGTTCTGCCCGATCATCGGTGTGTTGCCGAGCTTCGCGTACGCCGCGGTCGTGGAGATGCCGAAGATGCTCGCGACCTGGCCGGCCGCGCCGTCCAGGGCCTGGTCGGCCGCCGCGCCCATGTCGATGCCGGCGGGCCCGTAGTCCATCGTCATCAGGTTGACGACATCGGGGGTGAAGCCGTTGGACACCGCGTTGTTCAGCAGGTTCACGTCGTCGCCGCTCAGCCCGCCGGTGGTGGCCGGCACGGTGTAGGAGACGGACAGCGAACGGTTGTTGGCGGCGGCCCAGTTGCGCACCTGGGCCAGGGCCTTGTTGCGGCGGTCGACGCCGGCCGCATTGGTCAGCGAAGCCGACTCGACGTCGAAGTCGATGTGGGACAGGTTGAAAGTCGTGATCACCGACTCGATCTGCGTCGCCGCCGCCTCCGGGCTGCCGCAGGAGTCACCGAGCTCCGTCAGGGAGCTGTCGGCGGTCCAGCCGCCGAAGGACACCGAGACATCGCCGCCCAGGGCCCGGAGGTTGTCGATCTGAGTCTGCGCTGCCGCCGTCCCTCCGATCGTCCACTGGCAGCCCGGTCCGTTGACGAAGGCGAGGGTGAAGAACTTGGTGCCGTAGTTGTTCGCCACGTCGCTGAGGGTCACGTTCCCCGACGTTATGTCCACGTACGGTGCGAACACGTGGGCCGGCCAGGCGTTGGGTGCGGATGCGGCGGACGCCGGTGACGCGGCACCCAGTCCGGCCGCTTGCAGGGCGGCGATCAGTCCGAGACCCGCCAGGGCGGAAGCGATTCGTAAGCGCGTGCGCATGATCTCTTTCTCCTTGCAGGGAAGGGCGATGCCGGACCATGGCGTTGGTTCCGACGAGGTCAGGGCAGACGTGTTCGCCTCTCGGCTCCTGGCTGGGACGGCGAAGGGAGGAGAGTGAATCGATTCAATGAGGGAGTGGTGGGTGGCGCGGACCGCACTGAGGTTTGGTCTAGACAAGCAGGAATGGCGTGAACAAGTCAAGATGCCTGCATGCGCCGACGACCGACCCCTTCCGACGGCGCTGACTCGCTGCCGGCTGCTGGGGCGTGTTTCGAAAGTCCCGCCTGCCCGGCGGCGCCTGGCACGCACTCCCCCAGAGGGGGGACCCCCAGCCGCGTTGTCGGGATCGCACGCACCAGACGCCGCCGGGCCCGCCCTACGGGCGGACGACGCTACTTTCGAAACACGCCCTAGTTGCCCACGGTCAGGCCGGAGCCCGTCAGTCGTACGCGGACGCCGTCCTTCTCGACGCGGACGTCCCGGAGGCGCAGGTCCCCGAGCTTCGGTTCCGGCAGTTCGAAGGCCAGAGACAGCCGGTCGGCGAGGACCGGGCGGGTGAGCCGGGACAGGGCGTCGAGGAGGTCGGGGTCGAGGCCCAGGCCGCGGAGCGCCTCGGGGTCGTCCAGGGCCAGGTCGATGAGGTCGAGGCTCCGGGCCTGGCGGGCGAAGCGCGGGGAGCCGGTCAGCCCGGTGAGCTTGCCGTCGTCGCTCAGGGCCTCGCGCACGGTCGCCTCGGGCAGCCCCAACTGCCGCACGACTGCCGGGGCCGACAGCAGCGCCTTCGCCTTACGGGTCTCCCGGGCGAGGCCGGCGGCCGCCTTCGGCGTCAGGTGCAGGCCGTCCGAGGCACGTGTGCCGGGGCGGTAGGTGGCCAGGTTCCCGATGTCCAGGCGCATGCCGCCTATCTCCGTGGCGATGCCCCGCTCGGCATGCCGCCGGACCGTGGCCTCGGCGCGCAGTCGCAGGTCGTACCCGGCGACCGGCAGGGTGCCGCCGGCCCGGACCCGGTCACGGCCGTCACCGGTGAACGTCACCTGGGACGCGCCGAGTTCGCGGTTGAGGTCGGCGAAGGACAGCAGGACGTCGCCGTCGAGCCGGGGGACGCGGGCACCGTGCACGGAGGTGAGACCGTCGGCGTCCAGTCGTATGTCATGGGCCGTGGCCGACACCTTCGCCAGCGACACCCGGTCGGCCGCCACGTCCGGCACGGTCACCCGCACCGAGTCCATTCGCTTGTCGGCGAGTTGGGTGAGGAACGGGAAACCGCCGATCTCCAGGCCGGAATCCCTGGACTTTAGGCCAGGGAGCACGTCAACATGCGGCCTGTCGACTGCACCGACTTTCCCGACCGGCCGCCGCCCCGGCACTCGGCCGCCCGAACCAGGAGCACGGTACCCGTGTCCATACCCCCGCCCTCCGGGCCCCAGCAGCCCCAGGACCCGTACCGGCCCCCGCAGGACCCGCAGAGCGATCGGAGCGCCCAAGGCAACCAGGGCGGTCAGGGTGCGTATCCGCAGCCGCCGTACCCCCAAGGGCCGTACCCGCAGGGGCCGCAGGCCCCTTACGGCCCCGTGCCCTACCAGGTCTGGGGGCAGGGCTACACCCCCTTCACGCGTCCCGCGCCGGTCAACGGGGTCGCCATCGCCGCCCTCGTGCTCGGTCTGCTCTGCTTCCTGCCGGCCGTGGGACTGGTCCTCGGGATCGTCGCCCTGGTGCAGATCAGGAGGCGCGGCGAGCGCGGCAAGGGGATGGCGATCGCGGGAGCGGTCGTGTCGGCTCTCGGACTCGCGCTGTGGGCGGTGTCGCTGTCCACGAACGTCGCCTCCGAGGTCTGGGCGGGAGTGAAGGAGGGGGCGCGCGGCAACGGCAGCTTCTCGCTCGCCGAGGGCGACTGCTTCGACGTGCCGGGCTCGACCTTCGACCAGGACGTCTACGACGCCGACAAGGTGCCCTGCTCCGGGGAGCACGACGGCGAGGTGTTCGCCACGATCCCGCTCGCCGACGGCAGTTACCCGGGCGACGACTACGTCGAGGGCAAGGCCGAGGACAAGTGCTGGACGCTCCAGGACGGTTACGCCATGGACACCTGGGCGCTGACCGACGACGTCGACGTCTACTACCTCACCCCCACCAGTGAGAGCTGGGAGTGGGGTGACCACGAGATCAACTGCGTCTTCGCCGACACCGACGAGTCCGGCACCCTCACCGGCTCGCTGCGCGCCGACGAGACGACCCTCGACGCCGACCAACTGGCCTTCCTGAAGGCGATGAACGCCGTGGACGAGGTCTTCTACGACGAACCCGGGGAATACGCCGAGGAGGACCTGGACAGCAACAAGGACTGGGCGGCGGACGTCCGGGACGTGCTCGGCGAGCAGTCGAAGGTGTTGCGCGACCACCCCTGGGCCGCCGGGACCGGGACCGCCGTGGACGCTCTGGCGAAGGACATGGAGGACGCCCGCGCGGACTGGGCGAAGGCGGCGACGGCGGGCGACGCCGACACCTTCTACCTGCATTACGACAGCGGCTATGACTACGTCGACGGCGACACCACCGTCGCCGCGCGCAAGGCTCTGGGCCTGGCCACCACCCCGCCCTCGTACGACGAGGACGACTACGACGACGGGAGCGGCGGGGGGAGCGTCAGCGAGGATGTGTGATCCCAGGTGTGATCGTGTCCATACCGGGGAGAAAGTGCCTGGGTAAAGCCTTTCCCGGACAGATGTCATCACATCGAGTGATTCCCTGGCCTTTGCTTGCACGCGGGAACCCACGGTTGCCAGGCTGTTGCTGTCTGTACAACCTGATGGGAGTGGCCAGTGACATTCGGTGAGCAGCCGGCGTATCTGCGTGTCGCGGGTGATCTCCGCAAGAAGATCGTCGACGGCTCGCTGCCACCGCATGCCCGCCTCCCCTCCCAGGCCAGAATCCGCGAGGAGTACGGCGTGTCGGACACCGTCGCCCTGGAGGCCCGCAAGGTGCTGATGGCCGAGGGGCTCGTCGAGGGCCGCTCCGGTTCCGGGACGTATGTGCGGGAGCGGCCGGTGCCGCGCCGGATCGCCCGCTCCGGCTACCGGCCGACCAGCGGCGCCACCCCCTTCAGGCAGGAACAGGCCGAGGCGCACGTACGCGGGACGTGGGAGTCCAGCAGCGAGCAGACCGAGGCGAGCGGCGCGGTGGCGGAGCGGCTCGCCATCAAGGCCGGCGACCGCGTGATGTGCACCCGGTACGTCTTCCGGGAGGCCGGTGAGGCGATGATGCTCTCCACCTCCTGGGAGCCGCTCGCCGTCACCGGCCGCACGCCCGTCATGCTGCCCGAGGAGGGGCCGCTCGGCGGCATGGGCGTGGTCGAGCGCATGCGGGCGATCGACGTCATCGTGGACAACGTCACGGAGGAGGTCGGCGCGCGCCCCGGCCTCGCCGAGGAACTCCTTGCCCTGGGCGGTGTCCCCGGTCATGTCGTCCTGGTCGTCCAGCGCACGTACTACGCCTCGGGCCGCCCGGTCGAGACGGCCGACGTGGTCATCCCGGCCGACCGCTACCAGGTCTCCTACCACCTGCCCGTCAGATAGCGCCGACGGCGGTGGGAGGGGCGTCGTGGCGGTGGGAGGGCCGTCGGTCCGTCCGTTCCGTAGCGCAACCGTCGTCTACGGCGCACACCCTTCCGGCAGTTGCCCCCGGAAAACGCCCTGCGTGCCGTTGTCCGCGCGCCGTCGGAATCCGGTCGTTTCCGGTTGTTCTCGCAGGTCGTCCCATATATGTCCGGCACCCCGCCGACCGGACGCGGAAGAGCGTGCGCACGGCGCGTTCGGCCTCGTGCGCCCCCTGCGTCTTGGCTGGTTGCGTACCTCTTTGTGCAAAGCCGTGTTCGCTGTGTAAAGGTAAGGCGTACGCTCGGGCATATGCGGATTGCGGTTTCCTTGGAGAGCGGGGCGCGAGGCGGGCCACGCCGGGGAAGCGGAGGGGCGCGATGAACGACGGCGCCATCTCCCTGCCCTGGCTCGTCATACGGCAGGACGACAGCGGCAATCGCTACCGCGTGGGGCGGTACGCCACCCGGGCGGAGGCCCAGACGGTCGCGGACAGCCTCGACGATCGCGGACACAAGCAGCTCTACTGGGTCGAGCGCGTCGGCCAGACAGGGGACGCCACCCGGAACTGAGCACCCCGAAGTCCCGTAGGCTCCGGCGCATGACGGAACGGATCGTGGTGGTCGGAGCCGCCCTCCTCGCACACGGCGGCGACGGGAGCGGTGTCCGTCTGCTCGCCGCCCGCCGCAGCGCACCCCCGGACCTCGCCGGCCGCTGGGAGCTGCCCGGCGGCAAGGTCGAGCACGGCGAGCGACCCGAGGCGGCCCTCGTCCGCGAGCTGCGCGAGGAACTCGGCGTCGAGACCGAGGCCGTGGAGCGTGTCCCGGGGGAGTGGCCCCTGAAACCGCCCTACGTCCTGCACGTGTGGACCGCCCGCCTGCGCCCCGGCTCCCCCGCGCCCGCACCCCTGCAGGACCACGACGCGCTGCGCTGGCTCACCCCCGACGAGATCTGGGACGTGGACTGGCTCGACCAGGACGTCCCCGCCGTACGCGAGACCCTCGACCGGCTGGGCACGGACGCCCGCTGACGGTCGTGCCCGGCGATGCACCCTCCGGACCCGTCAGCGCGGTACTGGCTCCCGGATATCGGGTATGGGCCCATTAACCCCATGAATTCAGACAGGGGTGGACTCGCTGGCCTGGGAAGTGATCGGCGTGACCGACACCGAAGGCGACCGCGCCGAGTGGACGTTCCCCGCGGATCCCGGAGCGGTGCGCACCGCGCGGGGTGCGGTCCGCGGTCAGCTGCACGACTGGGGCCTCGACAGTCTGGGGGACCTGGCGGCGCTGCTGGTCAGCGAGCTGGTGACCAACGCGCTGCGGCACGCCACCGGCCCCATCGGTGTCCGGCTGGTGCGTCCCGCGGGTCTGGCGGGTGTTCTCCTGGTCGAGGTCTCCGATCCGCTGCCCGACCCGCCCCGCGAGCGGGTGGCCCTGCCCGAGGACGAGAGCGGCCGCGGACTGCAACTGGTGGCTTCGTCCTCCCGCCGCTGGGGCACTCGCCCGGGGGACACCGGAAAAACGGTCTGGTTCGAACTGGCCGTGCCGGGTTGACCCGGTGCACGGGGAGGGTGCGTCGGCGCTCCCCGCCCGGCCACGGTCCGCGAACGGTGTCCGAAGGTGAGGTTCGACGGCGTGCCCGCTGGTTAGAAGACTGGAAGTGTTGTCGCGGAACGGTCCAAAAAACGCCTGGACCGTGCTGTGATCGTGAACACCGTGTCGTGCGGCGCCGTAGTGCTGGATACTGCGGGCAGCCGCTCCCGGTGACCGGTGCCGGACGCGGTGAGCTGGAGGGGACGGTTCGCGTGAGCGAGATACCAGCGAAGGCCACGGAGTCCGAGGACCCGTCGGACCGCGCGAGGGCCGAGGCCGTGCGCGCCTTTGCCTACGGGGCGGGCGAGGAGGCCGCGCCCGGTGACGCCATGTGGCAGAGCAGCCCACCCGGCTCGATCTACGACTACATCAAGGTCGCCTCGTTCTCGATCGGGCCCGACGGACTCGTCGACCAGTGGAGTCTGCGCGCCGAACAGATTTTCGGCATCCCCGCAGACCGGGCGGTCGGCATGGACCCGATCGATGCGTTCATCGACCCCGATCTGCGCGAGCGCGGCCAGCGCAAGATGGCCGAGATCCTCGACGGGCGGGAGTGGACCGGCGTGGTCCCCTTCAGGATGCCGGACCCCGTGCCCGGCGGCGGCCGCGGCGAGCAGGGCCTCGCCGAGGTGTACGTCATGCCGACGCGCAGTCTCGAGGGCGAGAACGCCGCCGTGTGCATCGTCGTGGACGTCCGCACCCTGCGCAGCATCGAGACCGATCTCGCCGCCTCGCAGGCCATTTTCGGCCAATCCCCGTTCGGCTTCCTGCTGATCGACCCCGACCTGCGGGTCCGCCGCGCCAACGAGCGGTTCGCCTCCATCTTCGGCGGCACCCCCGACGACCACCGCGGCAAGGGCGTGCACGACTACCTGCCCCGGCCCGAGGCGGACCGGGTCAGCGCCACCCTGCGCCGGGTCCTGGAGACCGGCGACTCCATCACCGACATGCACGTGACCGGTTTCGTGCCGGGCTCGGACGAACGCCGGCACTGGTCGATCAACCTCTATCGCGTGAACAGCGGCTCCGGCCGCCCCATCGGCATCGCCTGGCTCGGCACCGACATCACCGCCCGCCGCGCCGCAGCCCGCGAAGCCGCCGCCGCACGGCGCAATCTCGCCCTGCTGAACGAGGCGGGCGCCCGCATAGGGAACTCCCTCGACCTGGAGACGACCGCGCGCGAGCTGCTCGACGTCGTCGTACCCGGATTCTGCGACCTGGCCACCGTCGACCTCTACCAGGGACTGCTGGCCGGCGACGAGACCCCGCCAGGCCTCGCCGACGGCAGCGCCGAACTGCGCCGGGTCGCCTTCTCCTCCGCCGTCTCCGACGCCCCCTTCGCGGGCAGCGGACCGCCCGTCGCGGTCGGCGCGGTCCACCACTTCCCCTTCAACTCGCCCTGCGCGGACGCCCTGCGCACAGCCCGCCCGCAGTCCATCCCGGGCGAGGAGGGCGGCCTGGTGCAGTCCACGCTCGCCGTCCCGATGGTCGCCCACGACACCGTCGTAGGCCTGGCGCAGTTCTCACGGACCAAGGGCAGTGAGCCGTTCGGGGACCGGGACCGGGATCTGGCCTGGGAGCTGGCCGCCCGGGCGGCCGTCTGTATCGACAACGCCCGGCTGTACCGGCGGGAGCACGAGCGGGCGCTGATACTGCAACGGTCGCTGCTGCCACCCGGCGACCCGGTCGCCTCCGGCCTGGACATCGCCTGCCGCTACCTGCCCGGCAACTCCTCCACCGACCGCCCCAGCGAGGTCGGCGGCGACTGGTTCGACGTCATCGAACTTCCGGGCCACCGCACGGCGTTGGTGGTGGGCGACGTGATGGGCCGAGGTCTGCGCGCCGCGGTCGCGATGGGTGAACTCCGTACGGCTGTCCGCACCCTGGCCCTGCTCGACCTCGAACCCGCCGAGGTCCTCTCCGCGTTGGACGAGATCGCGCGCGGACTCGGCACCCCCGGCGGCGTCCAGCAGGCCACCCGCGCCGCCCGCCGCCCCCGCGAGGCCGACCTGTCCGAGGTGTACCTCGCGACCTGCGTCTACGCCGTCTACGACTCCGTCACCCGGCGCTGCACCTTCGCCAACGCGGGCCATCTGCCCCCCGTACTGGTCGAACCCGGCGAGCCGGCGCTGATGCTGGACGTCCCGCCGGGCATGCCGCTCGGCGTGGGCGGGGAGCCGTTCGAGGAGGTGGAGGTCGACCTGCCCGAGGGCGCGCTGCTCGCGCTCTACACGGACGGCCTCGTCGAATCCCGGGACCATCCCCTGGACGAGGGCCTCCAGGCCTTCGTGGGCACGCTCACGGACCCCTCCGCCCCCCTCGAGGACGTCTGCGACCACGTCCTCAACACCCTCGACACGCACCACGGCGAGGACGACATCGCGTTGCTGATGGCACGTGTACAGGGCCTGCCCGCCGACTCCGTCGGCGACTGGACGCTGCCGCGCGAGCCCCGCAGCGTGGGCCGGGCCCGCGAGTACGCGCGCGGCCAGCTCCTCTCCTGGGACCTCGAACCCCTCGTCGACACCACGGAGTTGCTGGTCAGCGAGCTGGTGACGAACGCGCTGCGGTACGGCGAGGGCGAGATCAGGCTACGGCTGCTCCTCGACCGCACCCTGGTGTGCGAGGTCTGGGACGCGGGCCTGGTCCAGCCGCGCCGCCGCAGGGCCCGCGACACCGACGAGGGCGGCCGAGGCCTGCAACTGGTCGGACTCCTCAGCGCGGCCTGGGGCTCCCGCCGGACACCCCGCGGCAAGACGGTGTGGTTCGAACTCCCCCTACCCGACGGAGACACAGGCCTCACAGACCCGGCAGAGGCACTGCTGAGCCTGTTCTAGCCGGACGGTTGCCGGCCGCCTCGCAGACGGCCTATGAGCGCGGCCGGCTGGGGACGGAGCCCGGCTGATCGTCCGGACGCCGTCAACCGTCCGGTTCCAAGGCCCCAACCACCGGACGCCGCCCCTCGACGGGCAAAGGTTGCCTGCCGGGGCACTAGGGCGTGTTTCGAAAGTCCCGCCTGCCTGGCGGCGTCTGGCACGCGCTCCCCCAGAGGGGGGACCCCCAGCCGCGTTGTCGGGTCGCCCCGATACATCCAGTATCGGGGCGACCCTCCGCCTTGCGATCGCACGCACCAGACGCCGCCAGGCCTGCCCTTCGGGCAGACGACGCTACTTT
>NZ_JBEOWF010000053.1:0-80016 GCF_040295925.1 Streptomyces sp. NPDC002588 | reverse complement strand
AATCCACACCAGGCCAGAAGGCCCTCACCTATTTCAAGATCCCTCAGCCGAGATCTGCCTCACCCGTCCACAACCTCCCGGGACAGAACACCTAGTCGTCTAGTCGTGGTCGTACACGGTCACCGCGATCCCCCGCCGTGTCAGGCGCTCGGTGACCAGGGGTTCGACGCGGGACCATGTGCCGCCGGCCAGGCCGCAGCCGATGCGGGGCATGTGCACCGACGCGCCGAGTTCGAGCGCCCGCCCGGCCAGGCGGCCCAGGGCGGTGTCGATCGCCTCGTACCGCACCGGGACTCCCTTGCTCCCGGTGCGGGTGCCGCGCTGGCCGATCAGGTTGGCGACCCAGACGTCCGGCTTCACCTGGACGAGTTGGAGGGCGCCCAGACCGAAGTCGTTCGACGCGCGCCCGCGGTGCCAGGCACGGTAGGCCGCCTCCGGCTCCGGCCAGCGGCGCGACAGCGCCAGGACGAAGCCCTTTCCCCATCCTCCCGAGTCGTTGCAGACATGGGCGATCACCTTGGTGCCCTTCACCGACGGAACGGTGGCGTCGCCCCGGACGTATGTGATCTCCGGCATGACGCCACCGTAGGCGATGGCACCGACAGTGGCCCCGAGCTGTTGGTCCAGGGGCACGGACCAGGGCAGCGGGCTTCCCGGAGAGGCCCGCGCTCACACGTGTGTCACGTCACCGAGCGTTGCTTGTTCCGGGTGGCGGCCACTCTGCGGCCCAAGGCCCGGCCCGGCGCCTCGACGTACCGGTACGTCAGCGCGCACAGCGGCAGGAGCACCGCGAAGAACGCCACCTCGAGCAGGGGACTGTTCCGTCGCTCCCTGCCAATGGTGCCGTCGGTCACCGCCAGGAGCACCGGATGCAGCAGGTACACCGAGTAGCTGATCGCGCCCAGCCCGGCGAGCAGGCGCGGGACGCGCCGGTGGCGCAGTGCCAGTCCGGCGGCGAAGGTGAGCACGGCCAGCAGGAAAGCGGTGATCCAGCCGCGCCGGGTGAAGAAGGCTCCGTCGCCGTACCGGTAGGCGCTGCCCACGGCGCAGACGAGCACGACGGCGCAGGTCACGGCCGCGAGCCGCCAGGTGCTCTGCCCGTGCTCGGCCCGGTGGACGGCGGTGCCGAGGAACATCACGGCGAGGATCACCAAGCTCTCCCACACCGGGACCGTACTGTCGAAGGCGGCCAGGGCGAGTGCCTGCACCCCGCCCAGCACGCCCCCGGCCACCCGGAGCGCGGGCGGTCCCGCGCTCGCGCAGCCGACGGCCGCCACCAGGGTGAGCGCCGCGATCGCGACCAGCGGGCCGGTGCCGATCGCGTCGGCCGCCGCGGAGGGCGGCAGGGCGGTCGCGGCCACCCCGCCGACGGCGGCGAGCACGGCCAGGGTCATGGCGGCCGCCGCGGACCGCCGGTGCAGCCGGACCGTGAACAGGGCGACGACCAGCAGGTAGAAAGCCATCTCGTAGGACAGCGTCCACAGCACGAGCAGCAGGTTGGGGGTGCCCAGCAGCTCCTGGAGCAGGGTGACATGGGCGACGGCCACCGTGGCCGGGCTCAGGCCGCCGTCGCCGGTGCGCATCGGGGTGAGGCCCGCCAGGCCGAGGACGAGGACCGCGGTGACGGCGAGCGCCCAGAGGGGACAGAGGCGGAACACCCGTCCGATCCAGAACGTCCGGACGCAGCCCCTGCGCTCCAGTGAGGCGGGCACGATGTAGCCGCTCACGAGGAAGAACACCATGATCCCGTAGCGGCTGGTGCTGAACTGCGGCATCAGCTCCCGGCGCAGTTCCGCCATGAAGGCGTACGACGAGTGGTCGAAGACCACCACGAGTGCCGCGATCGCGCGCAGCACGTCCAGCCAGCCCAACCGTTTCGCGCCGTCCACTCGCGTCTCTTTCTCCTCGGAAGGTCCTCCGGTTGTGCTTGGACCGAGGCGCGGGACGCGTTACGCGGCGAGCCCCGTGAACCGAACCCCGCGAGCCCTCGGCGGGTTACGGGGTCCGGTACACGGGGCGGGGGTCAGCGGGCGTCGGTGAAGGTCTCCCCGCGCTCCGCCTTCTCCGCCAGCAGCGCGGGCGGGGTGAACCGGTCGCCGTAACGGTCGGCGAGTTCACGCGCGCGGGCGACGAAGCCGGGAAGGCCGCCGTCGTAGCCGTTGATGTACTGGAGCACTCCGCCGGTCCAGCCGGGGAAGCCGATGCCGAAGAGGGAGCCGATGTTGGCGTCGGCGACGGATGTCAGGACGCCCTCCTCGAGGAGCCGCACGGTGTCGAGGGCCTCGGAGAAGAGCATGCGCTCCTGCATGTCCCTGAAGGGGATCTCGGCGCCCGCGCGCGTGAAGTGCTCGCGCAGGCCCGGCCAGAGGGCGCCGCGTTCGCCGCCCTCGCCGTACTCGTAGAAGCCCGCTCCCCCGCTGCGGCCCGGGCGGCCGAACTCGTCGACCATGCGGTCGACGACGGCCTCGGCGGGGTGGCCCGGCCAGGTGCCGCCCGCCTCCTCGACGGCCCTCCTCGACTCGCGGCGGATCTTCTGCGCGAGGGTGAGCGTCAGTTCGTCCATCAGGGAGAGCACCTTGGCCGGGTAGCCGGCCTGCGCGGCGGCCTGCTCGACGGACGCGGGCTCGATGCCCTCGCCGACCATGGCGACGCCCTCGTTGATGAAGTGGCCGATCACCCGGGAGGTGAAGAAGCCGCGCGAGTCGCCCACGACGATCGGGGTCTTCCTGATCTGCCGGACCAGGTCGAAGGCGCGCGCGAGTGCCTCGTCGCCGGTGCGCTCGCCCGTGATGATCTCGACGAGCGGCATCTTGTCGACGGGCGAGAAGAAGTGCAGGCCGATGAAGTCGCCCTGCCGCTCGACGCCTTCGGCGAGGGCGGTGATGGGGAGGGTGGAGGTGTTCGAGCACAGCAGGGCGTCGGGGGCGACGACGTGCTCGATCTCCTGGAACACCTTGTGCTTGAGGGCGGTGTCCTCGAAGACCGCCTCGATGACCGCGTCGCAGCCGGCCAGGTCCGCGGGGTCCGCGGTGGGGGTGATGCGGGCGAGCAGCGCGTCCGCCTTCTCCCGGGTCGTACGGCCCCGCGAGACGGCCTTGGCGCACAGCTTCTCGGAGTAGCCCTTGCCCTTGGCGGCGGCTTCCGGTGTGACGTCCTTCAGGACGACGTCGATGCCCGCGCGGGCGCACGAGTAGGCGATGCCGGCGCCCATCATCCCGGCGCCCAGGACCGCCGCTCTGCGGACCCGGCGGGGCTCGACGCCCTTCGGGCGGCTGGCGCCGGAGTTGACGGCCTGGAGGTCGAAGAAGAACGCCTGGATCATGTTCTTCGAGGTCTGGCCGGCGGCCAGCTCGACGAAGTAGCGGGCCTCGATGACCTGCGCGGTCTCGAAGTCGACCTGGGCACCCTCGACGGCCGCGGCGAGGATGCTGCGGGGGGCCGGGTAGGGGGCGCCGTTGGTCTGCTTGCGCAGGGTGGCCGGGAAGGCGGGCAGGTTGGCGGCGAACTTCGGATGGGCGGGGGTGCCGCCGGGGATGCGGTAGCCCGGCCGGTCCCAGGGCTGCTGCGACTCGGGGTTGGCGTCGATGAAGGCGCGGGCCTTCGCGAGGAGTTCGTCGGGGGTGGCGGCCACGTCGTCGATCAGGCCGTTCTCCAGGGCCCGCGCGGGGCTGTACTGGGTGCCCTGGAGGAGGACCTTCAGCAGGGCGTCGGCGATGCCCAGCAGGCGCACGGTGCGTACGACGCCGCCGCCTCCGGGGAGCAGGCCGAGGGTCACCTCGGGGCAGCCGATCTTCGAGCCGGGGGCGTCGAGGGCGACACGGTGGTGGCAGGCGAGGGCGAGTTCGTAGCCGCCGCCGAGGGCCGCGCCGTTCAGGGCGGCGACGACGGGCTTGCCGAGGGTCTCGATGCGGCGGAGGTGGCGCTTGATCTCCAGGCCGCCGTCGAACAGCTCCTGGGCGGTCTCGGGGGTGACGCGGATCAGGTCGCGCAGGTCGCCACCGGCGAAGAAGGTCTTCTTGGCCGAGGTGACGATGACGCCGCGGACGGTGTCCTTCTCGGCCTCCAGCCGGTCGGTGACCGCGGCGAGGGAGGCCCGGAACGCGGCGTTCATGGTGTTCGCGGACTGGTTCGGGTCGTCGAGGACGAGGGTGACGAGGCCGGTGCGGTCCTGTTCCCAGCGGATGGTGGTGCTCTCGGTCATGACGGGGTCTCCGTAGAAGTCTCTGAAGGTTCCGCTGGGGTGGTCAGACGCGTTCGACGACGGTGGCAATGCCCATGCCGCCGCCGACGCAGAGGGTCGCGAGACCGTAGCGCTTGTCCTGCCGCTCCAGTTCGTCGACCAGGGAGCCGAGGATCATCGCGCCGGTTGCGCCGAGCGGGTGGCCGAGGGCGATGGCGCCGCCGTTGACGTTGACCTTGTCCAGGGACAGGCCCATGTCCTTCACGAAGCGCAGGACGACGGCGGCGAACGCCTCGTTGATCTCGACGAGGTCGATGTCGTCGATGGTCAGGCCGGCCTTCTTCAGCGCCTTGTGGGTGGCGGGCGCGGGGCCGGTGAGCATGATGGTCGGCTCGGAGCCGGAGACCGCGGCGGAGACGATCCGCGCGCGCGGGGTGAGGCCGTAGCGCTCACCGACCTCCCGGGAGCCGATCGCGACCAGGGAGGCGCCGTCGACGATGCCGGAGGAGTTGCCCGCGTGGTGGACGTGGTCGATCCTCTCGACCCAGTGGTACGTCTGCAGCGCCACCGCGTCGAACCCGCCCAGCTCTCCGATGTCGGCGAAGGAGGGCTTCAGCTTGGCGAGGGAGTCGGCGGTGGTGCCGGGGCGCAAGTGTTCGTCGTGGTCGAGGACGACCAGGCCGCCGCGGTCCTTCACCGGGACGACGGAGCGGTCGAAGCGGCCCTCCTTCCAGGCCGTCGCCGCCCGCTCCTGGGACAGGGCCGCGTACTCGTCGACGTCGCGGCGGGAGAAGCCCTCTATGGTGGCGATGAGGTCGGCGCCGATGCCCTGGGGCACGAAGTTGACGGCCAGGTTCGTCATCGGGTCGTTGAACCAGGCACCGCCGTCGGAGGCCATCGGCACCCGGGACATCGACTCCACGCCGCCCGCGAGGATCAGGTCCTCCCAGCCGGAGCGGACCTTCGCGGCGGCCAGGTTGACGGCCTCCAGGCCCGAGGCGCAGAAGCGGTTCTCCTGTACGCCGGCCACCGTGTCCGGCAGACCGGCCGCGACGGCCGCGATCCGCGCGATGTCGGAGCCCTGGTCGCCGACGGGGCCGACGACTCCGAGCACGATGTCGTCGATCGCGGCCGGGTCGAGGCCCGGGAACCGGCCCCGCAGTTCGTGGATGAGGCCGACGACGAGGTCGATGGGCTTCGTGCCGTGCAGGGCGCCGTTCGCCTTGCCGCGCCCGCGCGGGGTGCGGATCGCGTCGTACACGTACGCTTCGGTGCTCACTGGTCAAGCCTTTCGGGGAGGGTGGGCCGAACGGGTCAGTCGCCCTGGTGCGGGAAGTCGTCCACGGGGGCCGCGGGCGTGGCCCGGGTGGTGTCCTGGAGGCTCTTCACGAGGCCCGGTATGTCCCAGTCGCGGGCGATCTCACGGGTGTCGGCGCCGGGCTGCGCGGGGCCGGAGCGTACGGCGGTGGGGGTGACGGAGAAGCGGGGCGCGGGGGCCGGCTGGGTGATGCCGCCGTGGTCGGTGAAGGTGCCCCGGGCGGCCAGATGCGGGTGGTACGGGGCCTCGCGCAGCGACAGCACGGGCGCCACACACGCGTCGGAGCCCTCGAAGACGGCCGTCCACTCGTCCCGGGTGCGGGCCTTGAAGCGGGCGGCGACCGCCTCGCGCAGCTCTCCCCAGCGCGTCCAGTCCTTGCGGGCCGTGCGGAACTCCCCCAGTCCGAGGAGGTCCACGAACTCGTCGTAGAACTGCGGTTCCAGGGCGCCGACGGCCATGTACCCGCCGTCCGCGGTCTCGTAGGTGCCGTAGTACGGGCAGCCCCCGTCGAGGAGGTTGGCGGCGCGCCGGTCCCGCCAGCCGCCGGCGGCGAGCATGCCGTGGAGCATCGTCGAGAGGTGGGCGGTGCCGTCGACGATGGCCGCGTCGACGACCTGGCCGGTGCCCGTCACACGCGCGTGGTGGAGCGCGGCGAGGACGCCGACGACGAGGTAGAGGGAGCCGCCCGCGTAGTCCCCGAGGAGGTTGGCGGGGGCCGGCGGGGGTGTGTCCGGGGCGCCGATCATGCCGAGGGTGCCGGTGAGGGCGATGTAGGCGATGTCGTGGCCGGCGCGGTGGGCGAGGGGGCCTTCCTGGCCCCAGCCGGTCATCCGGCCGTAGACCAGCCGGGCGTTCACGGCCAGACAGTCCCCGGGGCCGACGCCGAGGCGCTCGGCCACACCGGGGCGGTTGCCCTCGATCAGCACGTCGGCGCGGGCGGCGAGGTCCAGGACGCGCGCGGGGCCGTCCGGTGCCTTCAGATCGACGACCACGGAGCGTTTGCCCCGGTTGGTGACGTCGTAGGCCGGGTCGACGGCGAGGGAGGTGCCGCCGGGGCGGTCCACGCGGACGACGTCGGCGCCGAGGTCGGCGAGGAGCATCGCGGCGAAGGGGCCGGGGCCGATCCCGGCGAGTTCCACGACGCGTACGCCGGCCAGCGGACCGTGCCCGGACGCCCGTCCTGTCGTCATCCAGCCCCCTTGCCGAGAGTCGACCGATGTACCACCCGTGATGCTAGGAACGTGTCCCAGTGGGCACAAGACCTGGGAGAGCAAGCGCTTAGCCAGTTTGGGGGACCTCCCGTCGGCCCTTGCACTCCCCACGCTAACCTCAGCCACCGACAGCGGCGCGGGCTGCGGGACCAGGAGGCGTCGGCCGTGGGACCGAAGGCGTCACCAGCAGACAAGGGGTGTCATGAGCAAGGCAAAAGGGGCCGGGCGGCCGGCGGACGGTCCGGCGGACCGTCCGTACGACATCGTGCTCTTCGGGGCGACCGGCTTCGTGGGGGCGCTCACCGCGGAGTACCTCGCGGCCCATGCGCCCGAGGGGCTGCGCTGGGCGATCGCCGGAAGGCACCGGGAGAAGCTGGAGCGCCTGCGCGAGCGGCTCGGCGTGGACGTCGGGGTCCTGACGGCGGACGTCTCGGACCCGGCCGCGCCGCGCGCACTCGCCGGGCACGCGCGCGTGCTCGCCACGACCGTCGGCCCCTATGTGCGCCACGGCGAGGAGCTGGTGGCCGCCTGCGCCGACGCCGGCACCGACTACCTCGACCTCTGCGGCGAGCCGGAGTTCGTGGACCTGACCTACGTCCGCCACGACGCACGCGCGCGGGAGACGGGGGCACGCCTGGTGCACGCCGTCGGCTTCGACTCGGTCCCGCACGACCTGGGCGTGTACTTCACGGTCCGGCAGCTCCCGGAGGGCGTGCCGCTGACCGTGGACGGCTTCGTGACGGCCGACGCCGCCTTCTCGGGCGGGACGTTCGCCTCGGCACTGGGCCAGTTCGCGCGCGGCCGGCAGATGGCGGCCGCCGCGCGGGACCGCAGGCGGCACGAGCCGCGGCTGATGGACCGGCGCGCCTCGGCGCCGACGGGCACGCCCCGGTTCGCGCCGGAGGTCGGCGCCTGGGCCCTGCCGCTGCCGACGATCGACCCGCAGATCGTGTGCCGTTCGGCGAAGGCGCTGGAGCGCTACGGCCCCGACTTCCGCTACCGCCACTACGCGGCCGTACGGCGGCTGCCGGTCGCCGTGGGCGGGGTCGCGGCCGTCGGCACGCTCATGGCCGCCGCGCAGGTGCCGCCCGCCCGGCGCTGGCTGTCGGACCGGCTCAGGCCCGGGGAGGGGCCGAGCGCCGGGAAGCGGGCCCGCAGCTGGTTCTCGGTCCGGTTCGTCGGCGAGGGCGGCGGCCGCCGGGTCCGCACCGAGGTCTCGGGCGGTGACCCGGGCTACGACGAGACGGCGAAGATGTTCGCCGAGGGGGCGCTCGCCCTGGCCTGCGACGACCTCCCGCCGACGGCGGGGCAGGTCACCACGGCGGTGGCGATGGGCGACGCCCTGACCGAACGGCTGATCCGCGCGGGCATCCGATTCCGGGTGGCCGCGACCCGCTAGAGAGGCCCTAGACCGGCCACTGGACAAGCGTGTAGATCATCCCGACGATCCAGCCGACGCCCGCCAGGACGGCGAGGATCAGCGCGGCGTTGACGGCGCGCTCGACGGGGCGGTTCGGGTCGACGAGGGGCTTCGGGGCACGGTGCGTGGTCATGTGCCCCAGCCTCGCGAACGGCGGGCGGGGCGCACATCCGTACGGATACTCAGACGACGTACTCAGACAGGGTGCTCAGACGACGTACTCAGACGGGGTGCTCGGTCTCGCGGCCGCCTCTCTCCCTTCCCTGAACGGCATGAAGTTCGTACTCGAACGTCTCTGTGGGCGGGCTGGGGCGGATCCTGCGGTACCGGGGCGGCAGTCTGAAGCACCAGGTGGGTCAGCGGCGGGTCGTCGCCTCCTGAAGCGCCCGCCTGCACAGTGAGTCGGCCCTGCGGGTCGTCTCCGGCAGACGGAACTCCGGGGTGAGTGCCAGGGTGTGGGCACAGGCGTTCTCCAGGGTCACGCGGTGCCCCACTGAGACGAAGACCGGCTTCACGCCCGTGCGGGTGCGCAGGGCACGCCCGACCTCCTCGCCGTCCGCGAGCAGCGGCGAGGAGGATCCGCGCGGCGCGTCCGGGTCGTCGTACGCGAAGGTGAAGGGGTTCTTCGCGACGCCGATCGCGGGCAGGCCGGTCAGGACGCCGAGGTGGGCGGCGAGGCCGAAGCGGCGCGGGTGGGCGAGGCCGTAGCCGTCGCAGACGACGAGGCCCGGCTCGCACGGCAGGGCGTCGAGGGCGGCGAGCACCGTGGGGAGTTCGCGGAAGGCGAGCAGGCCCGGCACGTACGGGAAGGAGATCCGGCCGACCGCGGTGGCCTCGGCGACGACGTCCAGGCTCGCCGCGTCCAAGGCGACGGCGGCGGCCGCGACGACGTCCCGCTCGTCGTCGTAGGCGACGTCGACGCCCGTCACCCGGCCGGTCCCGGGTGGTGGTCCGGGTTCGTCGAGCACCACCCGGGCGCGCAGCTCGTCCTGGACGGCGCGGGCCGCTTCCTCGGTCGCGGGCCAGCCCGCCGGGATGTTCACGATCGTCATGGTGGGGACGAGCGTACGGCTCCCGTCAGCCCTGGCGGTTCCCCGGGGCGCGCCGCGGCCGGCCGGCGTTCAGGTCATTTCTCCAGGCGGGCCACGCGGCCCTGTTCGCCGGCGGCCCAGCAGCCGCGGTCGGGGGCGCAGTCCACGGTGTCGTAGGAGCCGGTGTCGAGGGTGCGCCAGGTGCGGCCCGCGTCGGTGGTCAGGTCGGTGCCGGTGGGGCCGACGGCGAGGGCGGCGGTGCGGCTGTGCGGGAGCCAGGTCACGCCGGAGCGGTAGGCGGGCGGCGGGGCGGCCGCGGGGCGCCAGGCGCGGCCCGCGTCGCCGGTGGTGGCGGCCGACAGCGGGGAGGGCTGGCCGGCGCGGTAGTCGCCGCCGACGGCGAGCCCGTGGGCGCGGTCGCGGAAGGCGAGGGCGAAGACCCCGCGCGCGGGGTCGCCGGCCGGGACGGGCGTGTCGGCGGCCGTCCAGGTCAGCCCGCGGTCGGCGGAGTGCAGGACACGCGCGCGTGCGGCCCCTCCGGTGGCCAGCCAGACGTCCCGGGACCCGGCGGAGACCAGGCACTGGCCGCTCGCCGCGAACCCCGCCTCGCCGTCCAGGGCGGCCGGCATGCCCCTGTCCGGCAGCACCCGCCAGGAACGGCCGCCGTCACTCGTCGACAGGATGCGGAACTTCCCGTCCACCGGGTCGCTCATCGCGAGGCCGTGCCGGTGGTCGAAGAAGGTCAGGCAGTCGTAGAAGGCCCGCGCGTCGGTGTTGCGGAAGGACTCCGTCCAGGTCGCTCCGCCGTCCTCGGTGCGGTACACGCGGGAGGCCTCGCCCTCGCCGATCGCGAGCACCACCGCGCGGCGCGCGTCGAACGCCTCGACGTCCCGGAACTGCAGGTCGGCGGCGCCGGGCGGGGAGACGTTCCGCCAGCTCGCCCCGCCGTCGGTGGTGCGCAGCACCGTGCCCGCGGTGCCCGCCACCCACGCGGTGTGCCGGTCGACCGCGGACAGCCCGCGAAAGCGTACGGAGGGGGCCGCGGTGTCCTTGAGCGCCCAGTGCGGAGCGCCCTGCGGGTAGCCGTTCGCCTGGGCGGGCACGGCGGTCAGGAGGGCCAGCGCCGCCCCGCAGGCCGCCGCGGCCGCCCCCCATGTCCTGCGTCGTGTCAACCGTTTCGTGCGTCGCGTCTTCCCCAAGCGCCTCATGGCGGGGGAAGCTAGCCCACAGCCCTCGTGGCGTCCAGAGGACCCCGATCGCCCCAACCGCCTTTGTGTGCACGCCAGGAGAGGTGGGTCACTCCCGTGCATGAAGGCGGTGACCGAGGTCACTCGCAATCCGTGCACGGATCGGCCGGTTCCGGCGTCTCTTCCAGTATCCGGCCCCACCCGCCCGGCATTCGTCCGGCGACAGCAAGGGAGCAAGGCGTTGTCCACAGTCATCGAGCAGCCCGTAGAGGCCCGTCTGGTCGCCGCCGCGCCTCGGATGCCGAGCATCCCCGCCACGCTGCACTACGACCGGCAAGATCCCTTCGCCGTCCGCATGACCTTCCCGGCCCCGGCCACGCTGGAGGGCGTCGACGTGTGCTGGACCTTCGCCCGCGAGCTGCTCGCCGAGGGCCTCGAGGAGACCGTGGGCGACGGCGACGTCCGCGTCCGCCCGTACGGCTACGACCGTACGGTCCTCGAGTTCCACGCCCCCGAGGGCACCGCCGTCGTCCATGTCCACTCGGCGGACGTCCGCCGCTTCCTGCGGGCCACGAGCGACCTGGTCCCCGTGGGCCTGGAACACCTCCAGCTCGATCTCGACCACGACCTGGCGGAGCTGATGCGGGACGCGTGCTGAGGAAGCCGCGGGTCCCGCCCGTAGGCGGTTTTTAATCCGTTGACGGTCCTCGCCGTCTCTCCTACCGTCTGAAGCGGTCCTGTTGCCGCCGATTGGAGAAGGACGTTGCTCGTCTGAGGTCCTGAGACACCACGCCACACGCGAGACGTGTGCGCGCTGCGTGCGACCTCGGCGTTCGAGCCGTCCTTGCGCAACAGGGCTCTGTGCATGCCCTCCGTGCTCCCCGCTCCCGCGGTGGTCGCCGCCCTCCGGTGTCTCGACACGCGTCTGCCCCTGACCGCACACGCCACCGCGAGGCCCGCTTTGACACGATCCGTCACCTGTTCCTCCCTCACCTTCTCCTGGCCCGACGGCACCGCCGTCTTCGAGGGCCTCGACGTCGCCTTCGGCCCCGGCCGCACCGGACTCGTCGGAGTCAACGGCTCCGGCAAGTCGACCCTGTTGAAGCTGATCGCCGGGCGGCTCACCCCGGCCGACGGTCTCGTCCGGGTCTCCGGCGAGGTCGGCCATCTCCCGCAGAACGTCACGCTCGACACAGCCTTGCGGGTCGACGAAGCCCTCGGCATCGCCGCCCAGCGGGCCGCGCTGCACGCGATCGAGGCGGGCGACGCCTCCCATGAGCACTTCGAGGCCGTCGGCGACGACTGGGACGTGGAGGAACGCGCCCTGGCCACCCTCGGCGAACTCGGCCTCGGCCACGTCGGCCTGGACCGCACCGTCGGCGAGCTGTCGGGCGGCGAGTCCGTGCTGTTGCGGCTGGCGGCGCTGCTGCTGCGCCGCCCGGACGTCCTGCTGCTCGACGAGCCGACCAACAACCTCGACCTGTACGCCCGGCGCCGGCTGTACGCCGCCGTCGCGTCCTGGCCCGGGGTGCTGGTCGTGGTCAGCCACGACCGGGAGCTGCTGGACCTGGTCGACCAGATCGCCGACCTGCGCGCCGGGGAGATCACCTGGTACGGCGGCAACCTCTCCGCCTACGAGGAGGCCCTCGCCGGTGAGCAGGAGGCCGCCGAGCGCATGGTGCGGGTCGCCGAGGCCGACCTGCGCAGGCAGAAACGCGAACTGGCCGACGCCCAGGTCAAACTGGCCCGCCGCAAGCGGTACGGGCAGAAGATGTTCGACCAGAAACGCGAACCGAAGATCGTCATGGGGGCGCGCAGGCGCGCGGCGCAGGAGTCCGCGGGAAAGCACCGCATCCTGCACGAGGAGCGGCTCAGCGAGGCCAGGGAGCGGCTCGACGAGGCGGTGGAGGGCGTCCGGGACGACGACGAGATCCGCGTCGACCTGCCGTACACGGCCGTGCCGCCGGGCCGTGACGTCCTGACGCTGCGGGACCTGGAACTCGCCCACGGCGCGCGCGTGGCGGGCGGTCTCGATCTGCGCGGCCCGGAGCGGGTGGCGCTGGTCGGGCGCAACGGCGCGGGAAAGACGACGCTGCTGCGCACGATCGCCGGGGAGCTGCCGCCCGCGGCGGGCGAGGCGCACGCACACGTGCCGATGCGGTTCCTGCCGCAGCGCCTGGACGTCCTCGACGACGGGCTGAGCGTGGCCGAGAACGTGGCGCGGTTCGCGCCGGCCGCCACCAACAACCGGATCCGCGCGCGGCTCGCCCGCTTCCTGTTCCGGGGCGCCCGCGCCGACCAGCGGGTGGGGACGCTGTCCGGCGGCGAGCGTTTCCGGGCCGCGCTGGCCGCGCTGATGCTGGCAGAGCCCGCACCGCAGCTGCTGATGCTGGACGAGCCGACGAACAACCTGGACATGGGAAGCGTCCGGCAGCTCGGCACCGCCCTGGAGTCCTACGAGGGCGCCCTGATCGTGGCGAGCCACGATCTGCGGTTCCTGGAGTCGATCGGGATCACCCGATGGCTGCTGCTGGACGGGGAGTTGCGGGAGAGCAGCCTCGAGGAGGTGGCCGGCCCGGCGTAGCGGGCCGGGTCTCAGGAGAGGCACAGGCCGGCGGCAGGGGTTTTGCCCTGGTGGACCGGCGCTGCATGATGGCTGACCGGCGCCGTGTCAGGGGCGCCGGTCGGGGCCTGTGGTGTGATCCGCCGGACAGGCCCGGGCCACCGTCGACCCCGGAGACCTGTCCGTGCCCAGCAAGAAGGCCCTCATCCGCCGCCCCGGCCCGCTCCTCGCCGAAGGTCTGGTGACGCACATCGAGCGGGAGAAGGTCGACCTCGAGCTCGCTCTGGAGCAGTGGGAGGCGTACGCGGAGGCGCTGCGCGCGCACGGCTGGGAGACGGTCGAGGTGGACCCGGCCGACGACTGTCCGGACTCCGTGTTCGTCGAGGACACGGTGGTCATGTACAAGAACGTCGCCCTGATCGCGCGCTCCGGCGCCGAGTCCCGGCGCGCGGAGACCGACGGCGTCGAGGAGGCCGTGGCCCGCCTGGGCTGCTCGGTGAACTGGATCTGGGAGCCGGGCACTCTGGACGGCGGGGACGTGCTGAAGATCGGCGACACGGTCTACGTCGGCCGGGGCGGGCGGACCAACGCGGCCGGGCTGCAGCAGGTGCGCGCCGTGTTCGAGCCGCTGGGGGCTCGGGTCGTCGCCGTGCCGGTGAGCAAGGTGCTGCACCTGAAGTCGGCGGTCACGGCGCTGCCCGACGGCACGGTGATCGGGCACATCCCGCTGGTGGACCGGCCGTCGCTGTTCCCGGGTTTCCTGTCGGTGCCCGAGGAGGCCGGTTCGCACGTGGTGCTGCTGGGCGGCCCGAAGGTGCTCATGGCGGCGAGCGCGCCGAAGACGGCGGAACTCTTCACCGATCTCGGGCTGGAGCCCGTGACGGTCGACATCAGCGAGTTCGAGAAGCTCGAGGGATGTGTGACTTGCCTCTCGGTGCGGCTGCGCGAGCTGTACGCCTGACCAGGTGACCGGATCACCTTTTCAGCCCTGGGACCTGCGGTTCCCGGGGCTGTTTCGCATGGTCCGAAATGCCCGGCGGAACACGGTTGATCAGCGGTCTTTACAGCGTCCTTAACCTACGGCTTCGTAACCTACGGGTTCGTAGCCTACGATTCCGTAGGTTCCGGTTTCGCTCGCCGGACTGTTCCGCTCCGTTTCCCTGTCCCCCTGGAGTACTCGTGACGATCACCACCCCTCACCTCGGCAGCCCTTCCGTCTGGACCGACGCCAAGCTGCTGTACGCGCTGGAGGAAGTGGTCGAGACAGAACTCAACCGCCACCTGAAGGTCGCCAAGGACTGGATGCCGCACGAGTACGTGCCGTTCAGCGACGCCCGCAACTTCCCCGGCTTCTTCGAGGACGGCGAGGCCTGGGACAAGGAGCAGTCCAAGGTCACCGAGATCGGCCGGATCGCGCTCGTGGTCAACCTCCTCACCGAGGACAACCTTCCCAGCTACCACCACGAGATCGCCAGCCTGTTCGGCCGGGACGGCGCCTGGGGCACCTGGGTGCACCGCTGGACCGCGGAGGAGGGCCGGCACGGCATCGTGATGCGCGACTACCTGCTCGCCTCGCGCGCGGTGGACCCGGACAAGCTGGAATCGTTCCGCATGGCCCACATGAGCGAGGGCTTCGAGTCGGACAACCGCCACTCGATGCTGCACTCGGTGGCCTACGTCGCCTTCCAGGAGCTCGCGACCCGCATCTCGCACCGCAACACCGGCCACCAGTCCGGCGACCCGGTCTGCGACCGCATGCTGGCCCGGATCGCGACCGACGAGAACCTGCACATGGTCTTCTACCGCAACCTGCTGAAGGCCGCCTTCGAGCTCGCCCCCGACCTCACCATGCAGGCCGTGCGCGACGTCGTCGTCAACTTCCGCATGCCCGGCCACGGCATGCCCGGCTTCGAGCGGTTCGCCGCGCAGATGGCGATCGGCGAGGTCTACAACCTGCGCATCCACCACGACGACGTGCTCCAGCCGGTGCTGCGCCACCTGAAGGTCCTGGAGATCGACGGCCTCGGCGCCGAGGGACAGCAGGCGCAGGACGAGCTGGGCATGTTCATGGGCGGCCTGGACGCGGAGGCCCTGAAGTTCGACGAGAAGCTGGCCGCGCGCAAGGCGCGGATGGCGGCGCGCGGCAAGGTCTGATCGCCGAGCCGGACCGGTCTGACGTTCCCTGGGGGCCGGGGCGGACGCCGCGGCCCCGCCCTGGAAGGTGTCGACCTGTCGACAGGGCGACTCGCAGACGTGACAGATGCGCGGCCCGCGGAAGACGCCTCCGTGGCCGGGCCCGCCCCTGCGGGGCGTCCTCGCGCCGGTCCGGGACGCCGGTCGCGTCCGTCACCGCGGGATCGTCGGCGGACAGGGCCGGCGCGACCGCCTCCGCGCCACGTCCGGAAGCGCTCCCGGATGCCGGCCGCACCCCGGCGACGCGGCCGTCCGGATCTTCCCGGGTGGACCGGCCGGTTCATGCCGGCCGGTTCAGCGCGCGTGGCGCCTGATCTGGAGGCGCTCCTTCTCGGACAGGCCGCCCCAGACGCCGAAGCGCTCGTCGTTGGCCAGGGCGTACTCCAGACAGGCGGTGCGCATCTCGCACATACCGCAGATGCGCTTGGCCTCGCGCACCGAACTGCCGGGCTCGGGGAAGAAGAAGTCCGCTCCGGTCTGCGCGCACAGCGCCTCACGCTGCCAGCCGAGGTCGGAGGTGGGAATGCTGTCGGTGAACATGGCGAGGATCGTGCCGTGCGGCGAAAAACGTTCGATCAACGCCGCATATACGCGGCCCGCCAGGGCCTCCGGCCGACCCGATGATGGCCCCGGGCCCCAGTGCGGCGCACGGCGGCGCGCGGGGCGGGTGCAGGCGATTGTCAGTGGGCGGTGCAAGACTCGGGGGTGCAGGCGACGGGACCCTTGCGAGGAGGGCGAAGATGCTCACCACCCGTTTCACCGACGGCGCTCCGAACTGGATCGACCTCGGCACGTCCGACATCGACACAGCCGCCTCGTTCTACGGCGCCCTCTTCGGCTGGCGCCTCGAGTCGGCGGGGCCCGAGGCCGGCGGCTACGGCTTCTTCCAGCTGGACGGCAGGACCGTGGCGGGCGGCATGCAGAACCCGCCCGAACAGGGCCCCGCGTCCTGGACGGTGTACTTCCGCACGCCGGACGCGGACGCCACGGCGAAGGCCGCGTCAAAAGCTCACGGCAGGGTGCTCCTCTCCCCCATGGACGTGATGGGCGAGGGCAGGATGGCGATCCTCTCCGACCAGGCGGGCGTGCCCTTCGGCCTCTGGCAGCCGGGCCGGACCAAGGGCGTGGACCTGGCGGGCGCCCCCGGCTCCCTGTGCTGGGTCGAGCTGTACACGCCCGACATCGCCGCGGCGGCGGCCTTCTACTACGGGACGCTGGGCCTGGAGACCTCCGCGGTCCCCTTCCCGGGCGGCGTCTACACATGCGTGAACCCGCCCGGGGCGGGCGAGGACGCCATGTTCGGCGGGTTCGTCCCGCTCGCCGACGACCCGGTGGAGGCCCCGGCGGGGGCGTACTGGCTGCCGTACTTCGAGGTCACGGACGTGGACGCGGTGGCCGCCGAGGCCGCGGGCCGGGGTG
Source organism: Streptomyces sp. NPDC002588 (assembly GCF_040295925.1). Classification (NCBI taxonomy): domain Bacteria; kingdom Bacillati; phylum Actinomycetota; class Actinomycetes; order Kitasatosporales; family Streptomycetaceae; genus Streptomyces; species Streptomyces sp. NPDC002588. The sequence continues at coordinate 63,494 of NZ_JBEOWF010000053.1, read as the reverse complement.
GCACGGTCAGGATGCCGGCGACGGACATCGAGGGCGTCGGCCGCATCGCCCGACTGGCCGACCCCCATGGAGCGCGCTTCGCGGTGATCAGGAGCGCCCCACGGGTGGACTGAGGGCCGGGGCGGCGTCCCTGGATCCGGGGGCTGGGGCCGGGCGGACCCCGTTCAGGCCGAGGCGCGGCGAATCAGGGTGGTCGGCAGGACCACACCGGCCGGGGCGTCGTCGGCGGTGCGGGTGTCGAGGCGGCGCAGCAGGCGGCGGGCCATGATCCGGCCCATCTCCTCGATGTCCTGACGGACCGTCGTCAGCGGCGGGTCGGTGCCCTCGGCGACCGGCAGCATGTCGTCGAAGCCGACCACGGCGACGTCCTCCGGCACCCGTCGGCCCTGTTCCCGCAGGACGCGCAACGCGCCCGAGGCGGCGAGGTCGTTGGCGGCGAAGACGGCGTCCACGTCGGGGCGGCGGTTCAGGAGTTCCCGCATCGCGCGCTCGCCGCCGCCGGGCGTGAAGTCGCTCTCCACGACGAGCCGCGGGTCGGCGTCGCCCATGACGTCCCGGTATCCGTCGAGCCGGTCCGCCGCCGAGGTCTGGTCGAGGGCACCGGTGATGTGCGCGACCCGGCTGCGGCCGAGCCCCACCAGGTGGCGTACGGCCTGGCGGGCGCCGCCGCGGTTGTCGCTGTCGACGTACACGACTGCGCCGCTGCCGCCGCTCCAGCCGGGGCGGCCGCCGAACACCGTGGGGAGGCCGACGCCCTGGATGAGGCCGGGCAGCGGGTCGTCGAGGTGCAGGGAGAAGACCAGCGCGCCGTCGACATGGCCGCCGGCGAGATAGCGGGCCACCCGCGCGTGATCGTCCCGGCCCTCCGTGAGCAGCAGCACCAACTGGTTGTCGTGGGCCGTCAGTTCCTTGCTGATGCCACGGAGCTGGAGCGCGAAGAAGGGGTCGGCGAAGACGCGGGTCTCCGGTTCGGCGATCACGACGGCCACGGCGTCGTGCCGCTTGGTCACCAGACTGCGCGCGGCCTGGTTGGGCACGTACCCGAGTTCCTCCACGGCCCGTCGGACCCGCTCCACGAGGGGCTCCCGGACGCCGTCCCCGCCGTTGACGACCCGCGACACGGTCGCCCTGGACACCCCGGCCCGCGCGGCCACGGCCTCCAGGGTGGGGCGCTGCGCAGTCTCGGTCACGTCGGGGCTCCTCGTCGCCGGGTGCGGCTCAGGATAGCTCCGGGAGAAGGGTGAGAGCGCTCTCGGACCCGGTGCGACGGCGAGCGCACGAAGGGGCCGTACGCAGGCACGGTGACCCCGCCCCGGCGCGGCCCCGCGGCCTCGTGCTCAGGCCGGGCCGTCTCCCGCCGGCCGGGCCCTGCTCGGCTGGACCCGCTTCGGTTCGCCGGGCATCTTCGGGTACTCCGGGGGGTAGGGGAGGTCGCCGAGGCCGTGGTCGTGTTCGTCGCGGCGGGCCAGCTCCAGCAGGGCGTCGAGGGAGTAGGCGTGGTCGTCCATGCCGGCGTGGACGTCGCCCAGTTCGGCGTAGCGGGCCGGCATGGACGCGATGTCGAAGTCGCGGGGGCGGGCCTCGCCGACCTCCTCCCAGCGCAGCGGTGCCGAGACGGGCGCGTGTGGGCGGGGACGTACGGAGTAGGCGGAGGCGATGGTGCGGTCGCGGGCGGTCTGGTTGTAGTCGATGAAGATGCGCTCACCGCGCTCCTCCTTCCACCACTTGATCGTCACGTGGTCGGGCATCCGCCGTTCCATCTCGCGGCCGACGGCGATGGCGGCGCGCCGGACCTGGGTGAAGGTCCAGCGGGGCTCGATGGGCACGAACACGTGCAGGCCGCGGCCGCCGGAGGTCTTGGGCCAGCCGCGCAGACCGCCGAACTCGTCGAGCACGGCGCGCAGTTCGTGGGCGGCGCGGACGGCGTCGTCGTAGTCGGTGCCGGGCTGCGGGTCGAGGTCGATGCGCAGTTCGTCGGGGCGGTCGACGTCGTCCCGGCGGACCGGCCAGGGGTGGAAGGTGAGCGTGCCGTACTGGGCGGCCCACAGCACCGCCGCCTCCTCGGTGGGGCACATCTCGTCGGCGCTGCGGCCGCTGGGGAAGGTGATGTGGGCGGTCGGGATCCAGTCGGGCATGTTCTTCGGGGCCCGCTTCTGGAAGAAGGACTCGCCGGTCACGCCGTCGGGATAGCGCTCCAGCGTGGTCGGGCGGCCCCGCAGGGCGCGCAGGATGCCGGGGGCGACCGCCTGGTAGTAGCGGGCGAGGTCCAGCTTGGTGAAGCCGCGCTCCGGGAAGAAGATCTTGTCGGGGCTGGACAGCCGTACGGTCCGGCCGCCCGCCTCCAGTTCCACCGCATCGCCCATGCGAGACACGGTAGGCGTACCACGCAGAACACGCATACCGGGCGGGCGCCGCGATACCGGCGCAGAATCGGAGGATGGATCTGCCGGTGATGCCACCCGTGAAGCCGATGCTCGCCAAGTCGGTGGCGGCGATTCCGCCGGGTATGCAGTACGAGGCGAAGTGGGACGGCTTCCGGGCGATCGTGTTCCGCGACGGGGCCGAGGTCGAGTTGGGCAGCCGCACCGGAAAGCCGTTGACCAGGTATTTTCCCGAACTGGTGGAGGCGCTGCGGGAGCGGGTGCCCGAGCGGTGCGTGCTGGACGGGGAGATCGTGATCGCCCGCGAGGGGCGGCTGGACTTCGACGCGCTGACCGAGCGCATCCACCCGGCCCAGTCGCGGGTGCGCACGCTGGCCGAGCGGACCCCGGCGTCCTTCGTGGCCTTCGATCTGCTGGCGCTGGCGGACACCTCGCTGCTCGAGGTTCCGCTGACCGATCGGCGGGAGCTGCTGGACAGGGCGCTGCGAGGGGTGACGCCGCCGGTGCATCTGGCGCCGGCCACGACCGATGTCGAGGTGGCCCGGCGATGGTTCGAACAGTACGAGGGCGCGGGCCTGGACGGGGTGATCGCCAAGCCGCTCGCCCTGCGCTACCTCCCGGACCAGCGGGCCATGTTCAAGGTCAAGCACGAGCGGACGGCGGACGTGGTGGTGGCCGGCTACCGCTTCCACAAGAGCGGGCCCGTGGTGGGCTCGCTGCTGCTGGGGCTGTACGACGACCGGGGCGCCCTCCAGCACGTGGGGGTGTCCGCGGCGTTCGCCATGAAGCGGCGGGCGGAGCTGGTGGAGGAGCTGGAGCCCCTGCGGCTGGAGGACGCGGCGGGGCATCCGTGGGCGGCCTGGGGGGACGAGGCGGCACACGAGAGTGCCCGGCTGCCCGGGGCGCCGAGCCGCTGGTCGGGCAGGAAGGACCTGTCCTGGGTGGCGCTGCGCCCGGAGCGGGTGGCCGAGGTGGCCTACGACCACATGGAGAACGGGGCGCGCTTCCGGCACACGGCCCGCTTCCGCCGCTGGCGCCCGGACCGCACCCCGGAGAGCTGCACGTACGCCCAACTCGAGGAGCCGGTCCGCTACGACCTGGCGGAGATCCTCGGGGCGCCCCCGCGAGAAGGGTGACTCACGGGGTCATCAGGACCTTCACCGCCCCGTCCTGCTTGCGCTGGAACATCTCGTACGCGTGCGGCGCGTCCGACAGCGGCAGCCGGTGGGTGGCGAAGTCGTCGACGCCGAGGGGGTCCTCGTCGGTGAGGTAGGGCAGGATGTCGTCGCTCCAGCGGCGCACGTTGGCCTGGCCCATGCGGATCTGGAGCTGCTTGTCGAACAGGGTGAGCATGGGCAGCGGGTCGGCCATCCCGCCGTAGACGCCGACCAGGGAGAGCGTGCCGCCGCGCCGCACCAGCTCGATGGCGGTGTGCAGGGCGGCGAGCCGGTCGACGCTGAAGCGTTCCGCGAGGGGGCCGCCGAGTTTGCGGGGCAGCAGCGCGGACGCGTTCTGGACGAGGCGGGCGGCGGCGCTGCCGTGGGCCTCGGTGCCGACCGCGTCGATCACGGCGTCGGGGCCTCGGCCGTCGGTCTCGTCGCGGATGGCTTCGACGAGTTCCTTCTCGCTGTCGAAGCCGCGCAGGTCGTACGTCTCCACCCCGCGCGCCCGGGCCCGGCGCAGCCGCTCGCCGACCAGGTCCACGCCGAAGACCCGCCCGGCGCCGCGCACCCGGGCGATACGGCAGGCCATGTCGCCGATGGGGCCGAGACCGAGCACGGCGACGCTGCCGCCCTCGGGGATGTCGGCGTAGGCGACGGCCTGCCAGGCGGTGGGCAGCACGTCGGAGAGATAGACGAACCGGTCGTCGGGCGGGCCCTCGGGCACCTTGATCGGGCCGAACTGGGCCTGCGGGACCCGCAGGTACTCGGCCTGGGCACCGGGCACCGAGCCGTAGAGGCGGGTGTAGCCGAACAGGGCGGCGCCCATGCCCTCGCCGGTGACCTGGGTGGTCTCGCACTGGGTGGGAAGGGCGTTCAGACACATCCAGCAGGTGCCGCAGGCGATCTGGAACGGCACCACCACCCGGTCCCCCGCCCTGAGGTCGGGCACTCCCGGCCCGACCTCCTGGACGATGCCCATCGGCTCGTGGCCGAGGATGTCGCCCGGGGTCATGAACGAGGTGAGCACCTCGTACAGGTGCAGGTCGGAGCCGCACAGTCCGGTGGACGTGACGCGGATGACGGCGTCCGTCGGTTCCTGGATCGCCGGGTCGGGCACGGTCTCCACCCGGACGTCGCGCTTCCCCTGCCAGGTCACTGCCTTCATCGTGCCGCGCTCCCTACCGCCGTGTCCGGTCCGTCCCGGCGGGTCCGGGGGTACCGGGGTCCTGGCTGCGGCCCGGGTACCCGGGCAGATCACCCCGAACCATGACGCAACCCTTCGTGCGCGAGCGCGGTCGAACGGGCGAGCGCACAATCAAGACACGGAACGGGGTGGCCATGGTGGAGACGGAACGCGCGAGACGGGCCGGCAGGGCGACCAGGGCGAGGGCGGCCGCGGCGCTGCTGTCCGCCGCGGTGGCGGTCTCGCTCGCGGCGGCCTGTACGACGTCCCGCGCCCCCGCACCGGACGACAGCCGGGGCACGTCCCGGCAGCCGAGTGCCACCGCCGTCGGCCCTCCGGTCCTCGCCGTGAAGATCGACAACGCGGGGGCCGCCCGGCCGCAGACCGGGCTGGACGCCGCGGACCTCGTGTACGCCGAACAGGTCGAGGGCGGCCTGAGCCGGCTGATGGCGGTGTACGCGACCAGGCTGCCGCAGGCCGTGGGGCCGGTGCGCAGCGCCCGGGAGTCCGATCTCGAACTGCTCGGCCAGTTCGACCGGCCGGTGCTGGCCTTCTCCGGCGCGCAGGGCAAGCTGCTGCCGCTGATCGACCGGGCGCCCCTGGACCCCGTGACGCCCGGCGACGTGTCCGGGGCCTACTTCCGGGGCGCGGGCCGGGCCGCCCCGCACAATCTCTATCTGCACCCGCACCGTCTGCTGCCCGCCGCGCCGGGCGCGGCCGCGCTGACCACCGGCTTCCACTACGGCCCCGCTCCCTCGGGCGGCCGGGCGACGGCCTCACGCACGGTGCGCTATCCGGCGGCCCGGTTCACCTTCACCTGGTCGGCGGACCGGGCGGGCTGGCTGGTCGCCATGGACGGCACCCGGGCGGCACCGGCGGGCGGGCGGCAGCTGGCCCCGGCCACGGTGGTCGTGCAGTACGTGAAGGTGCGCCCGTCGCGGTTCCACGACTTCCTGGGCAACAACACGCCGTACACCGAGACGGTGGGCTCGGGGAAGGCGGAGGTGCTGCGCGACGGGCGGGCCTACGAGGTGAACTGGAAGCGCGCGAAGGCCGCCGACGGCACGGACTTCACCACCGACGACGGCGAGGAGGTCGGCTTCGCCGAGGGGCAGGTGTGGGTGGTGCTGGCGAAAGCGCCGTGATCAGCCCTGGCCCACGAGGGGTTCCGCCGGGTTGCGCAGCCCCTCCGCCGTGTCCGAGACCCGCCGGATCAGCTCGAAGAACAGGGTCTGCTCCGCCGCGGAGAGCGGCGCCAGGAAGACCTGGTTCATCCGGGCCGTGCGCACGGTCAGCCTGCGGTGGGTGCGCGTCCCCTCCTCGGTGAGCCGCAGCAGGAAACGGCGGCCGTCCCCGGGGTCGCGCACCTTGTCCAGCAGCCCGCGCCGGCTCAGCCTGCTGATCACCTCGGCGATGGTGGAGCGGTCGAGCCCCACCCTCTCCCCCACGGTGCGCTGGTCGAGGCCCGGCTCGGCGACGAGCGCGTTGAGGACCGCGAACTGGGGGGAGGTGATCTCCTCCGAGACCATCGTGTTCCACAGCAGGTGGTGCGCCTGCTGCAGCCGCCGGGCGAGGTGCCCGGGGTGGCTGGTGAGATCCACCGCGGCCATGTGCGCTCCCGTGTGAGTGATTTCATCGGTGCACTGAACAATAGCGCGCAAGACCGGGCACGTCTCGCGTCTCGGCGACCCGCTCACCTCCTCCCGCCTGGGGTCTTGACGACTCCACCCTCCAGTGGCAGCGTGTGGGAAACCTCGGAGAGATACTCAGTGCCCTGATTAATTTCCGGTACTGGGAGGCTCCGGACGCTCGGCGGAGATGGGGCTTCACGGATGGACAAGGTGGTCGCCACGGCCCTGGAGGCGGTGGCCGACGTGCCCGACGGCGCGTCGCTGGCAGTGGGCGGTTTCGGACTGAGCGGCGTGCCGAACGTCGTCATCCAGGCCTTGTACGAGCGGGGAGTCACCGGTCTGTCGGTCGTCTCCAACAACTGCGGGGCGATGGAGTCGGGCCTCGCGGTCCTGCTCGCCGCCGGGCGGATCTCCCGGGTGACCGGGTCCTACATCGGCGCGAACAAGGAGTTCGCCCGCCAGTACCTGGCCGGGGAGCTCGAGGTGGAGCTGATCCCGCAGGGCACGCTCGCCGAGCGGCTGCGGGCCGGCGGCGCCGGCATCCCGGCCTTCTTCACCCCGGCCGGGGTGGGTACCCAGGTCGCCGAGGGCGGACTGCCGTGGCGCTACGACGGTGAGGGCGGCGTGGCGCTCGCGTCCCCGCCGAAGGAGGTGCGGGAGTTCGACGGCGTCGAGTACGTCATGGAGCGCGGCATCCGCACCGACTTCGCGCTGGTCCGCGCGTGGAAGGGCGACCGGTACGGCAACCTGGTCTTCAACAAGTCCTCCCGCAACTTCAACCCCCTCGCGGCGATGGCCGGGAAGATCACGGTCGCCGAGGTGGAGGAACTCGTCGAGCCGGGCGAGATCGACCCGGACGCGGTGCACCTGCCGGGGATCTTCGTGCAGCGGGTGGTGGCCCTGACGCCCGGACAGGCGGCGGACAAGAAGATCGAGCAGCGGACGGTCTCCGCGCCCGCGGCAGAGGAAGCGGTGAGCGGCTGATGGCCTGGACACGCGAGCAGATGGCCGCCCGCGCCGCGCGCGAACTCGAGGACGGACAGTACGTCAACCTCGGCATCGGGCTGCCGACCCTGATTCCCAACCACCTCCCGCCGGGCGTGGAGGTGGTCCTGGAGAGCGAGAACGGCATCCTCGGCACCGGCCCCTACCCCACGGAGGACCAGGTCGACCCGGATCTGATCAACGCCGGAAAGGAGACCGTGACCGTCCTGCCGGGCGCCGCCTTCTTCGACTCGGCGCTCTCCTTCGGCATGATCCGCGGCGGTCACATCGACGTCGCCGTGCTGGGCGCCATGCAGGTCTCCGAGCGCGGCGACCTGGCGAACTGGGCGATCCCCGGCAAGCTGATCACCGGCATCGGCGGCGCGATGGACCTCGTGCACGGGGCCCGCACGGTCATCGTGGTGATGACCCACACCGCGAAGGACGGCTCCCCGAAGATCCTCCGGGAGTGCGCGCTGCCGCTCACCGGGAAGGCGTGCGTGAACCGGATCATCACCGACCTGGGCGTCCTCGATGTCGCCGACGACGGGCTGGTGCTGGTCGAGACGGCACCGGGCGTCACGGCCGAGGAGATCATCGCCAGGACCGGCGCCGGGCTGACCGTCGCGGAGGACCCGCGGTGAACACCGTCTACGTCGTCGACGCCGTCCGCACCCCGATCGGCCGCTACAACGGCTCTCTCGCGCCGGTGCGCCCCGACGACCTCGCCGCGCACGCGCTCCGCGCGCTCCTCGCCCGCACCCCGGACCTGGACCCGGCCCGGATCGAGGACGTGTACTTCGGCAACGCCAACGGCGCCGGTGAGGAGAACCGCAACGTCGGCAGGATGGCAGCGCTGCTCGCGGGCCTGCCCACCTCCGTGCCCGGCGTCACGGTCAACCGGCTCTGCGCCTCCGGCCTGGAGGCGGTGATCCAGGCGGCCCGCGCGATCGCGGTCGGCGACGCCTCCATCGCCGTGGCCGGCGGGGTGGAGTCGATGACCCGGGCGCCGTACGTGCTGCCGAAGTCGGACCGGCCGTTCCCCGCCGGACACACCGAGCTGTACTCGACCACGCTGGGCTGGCGGATGGTCAACCCGAGGATGGACCCGCAGTGGACCGTCCCGCTGGGCGAGTCGGCCGAACTGATCGCCGACAAGCACAAGATCAGCCGCGAGCAGCAGGACGAGTTCGCGCTGCACAGTCACCGCAAGGCGGCCGCGGCACAGCGACAGGGCCTGTTCGACGCCGAGCTCGCCCCCGTGCCGCTGCCGCAGCGCAAGGGCGACCCGGTGGTCTTCGGCGCCGACGAATGCGTACGGCCCGATGCCTCGCTCGAGGCCATGGCCAAGCTGAAGCCGTCGTTCCGCAAGGAGGGAGGCACCGTGACGGCGGGCAACGCCTCGCCGCTGAACGACGGCGCCGCGGCCCTGCTGCTGGTGGACGAGGAGGGCCTCGCCGCCACCGGCCGCGAGCCGCTCGCCCGGGTCTCGGCCACCGGGGTCTCGGCGATCGACCCGCACTACTTCGGACTCGCCCCCGTCGAGGCGGTGAACCGCGCCCTCGCCAAGGCGGGCAGGGGCTTCGACGACCTCTCCGTCCTCGAACTCAACGAGGCGTTCGCCGCCCAGGTGCTGGGCTGCGTCGCCGAGTGGCCCGAGTTCGACCCGGCGGTCCTCAACCCGCAGGGCGGCGCCGTCGCCCTCGGCCACCCGCTCGGCGCCTCCGGCGCCCGGCTCGCCGGCACCGTCGCCCACCAGCTCGCCCGCCGGGGCGGCGGCGTAGGCGTCGCCACCCTCTGTATCGGCGTCGGCCAGGGCCTCGCCCTCGTCCTCGAACGCTAGGAAACCCCGAGGAACTTCCATGACTCTCACGCAAGCCGACATCGACCAGGAGATCGCGGCCGAGCACGCCGCGTACGAGAAGCGGATCGCGGACGGCGCGCCCGTCGAACACCAGCCGCGCCGCGCTTACGCGCCGTACCGTTCCTCGGTCCTGCGCCACCCGAAGCAGCCGCCGGTCACCATCGACGTGACGAAGGACCCGGAGCTGGTGGAGCTACACTCCCCCGCCTTCGGCGAGCGCGACATCACCGAGATCGACAACGACCTCACCCGGCAGCACGACGGCGAGCCGATCGGCGAGCGCATCACCGTCTCCGGACGGCTGCTGGACCGTGACGGCCGTCCGGTCCGGGGCCAGCTGGTGGAGATCTGGCAGGCCAACTCGGCGGGCCGCTACGCCCATCAGCGCGAGCAGCACGACGCCCCGCTGGACCCGAACTTCACCGGCGTCGGCCGCACCCTGACCGACGCCGACGGCCACTACCGCTTCACCACCGTGCAGCCGGGCCCGTACCCGTGGCGCCAGCACCTCAACGCCTGGCGGCCGGCCCACATCCACTTCTCGCTGTTCGGCACGGCGTTCACCCAGCGGCTCGTGACACAGATGTACTTCCCGAGCGACCCGCTGTTCCCCTACGACCCCATCATCCAGTCGGTGACGGACGACGCGGCCCGCGGGCGGCTGGTCGCGACCTACGACCACAGTCTGTCCGTGCCGGAGTTCTCCATGGGCTACCACTGGGACATCGTGCTCGACGGGCCGCACGCCACCTGGATCGAAGAAGGACGCTGACCTGCCATGACGAAGATCGACACGAGCCGTCCTGAGACCGTGCTCCCGACCCCGTCGCACACGGTCGGCCCGTTCTACGGCCACGCCCTGCCGTTCCCCGGCGGCGGCGACATCGCCCCGCTCGGCCACCCCGACACCATCACCCTGCAGGGACATGTGTACGACGGCGAGGGGACCCCGCTGCCGGACGCGTTCGTGGAGCTGTGGGGCGCCGACCCGGACGGCAATGTGCCGCAGGTCGACGGCTCGATGCGGCGCGACCCCGCGAGCGGCGGGTTCCTGGGCCGCAACGGGGTGGAGTTCACCGGCTGGGGGCGGGTCCAGACGGACGCGAACGGTCACTGGTCGGCGCGGACGCTGCGGCCCGGAGCGCGCGGGAACAGCGCCCCGTACCTCAGCGTGTGCGTGTTCGCGCGGGGGCTGCTGGTGCACCTGTTCACCCGGATCTACCTGCCGGGCGACGACGCGGCGCTCGCCGCCGACCCGCTGCTGAAGCAGGTGGACCCGGCGCGCCGCGACACGCTGATCGCCCAGGACGGCCCGCTCGGCACCTACCGTTTCGACATCCGCCTTCAGGGCGAGGGCGAGACGGTCTTCCTGGAGTTCCAGTGACTTCTGCACAGCCGGGCGCCGGTCTGCTCTCCCCGGGGTGGACCGGCTCCCCCGCCGCCTCGGCGACCGGTGACGGCGCGTATCTGCGGGCCCTGCTGGACGCGGAGGCGGCGCTGACCCGCGCCCAGGAGGCCGTGGGCGTGGCCCCCGAAGGGGCGGGGGCGGCGGTGACCGAGGCGGCGGCAGCCGACTTCGACGTGCGCTCCCTCGCCGAGCGCGCCCGCTCGGGCGGCAACCCGGTGATTCCGCTGGTCGCCGACCTCACGAAGGCCGTCGGCGGCGAGTACGGCCCGTATGTGCACCGGGGCGCCACCAGCCAGGACATCATGGACACCGCGACCATGCTGGTGGCGGCGCGGACACTGGACCTCCTCCTCGCCGACCTCGACCGCGTCCAGCGGGCGCTGGCCCGGCTCGCCGCCGCCCACCGGGACACTCCGATGCCGGGCCGCACGCTCACCCAGCACGCCGTACCGACCACCTTCGGGCTGAAGGCCGCCGGGTGGCGCGCCCTCGTGCTGGACGCCAGGGACCGGGTGACGGCCGTGCGGGGCTCGCTGCCCGCCCAACTCGGCGGTGCCGCAGGCACCCTGGCGGCCTTCACGGCGTACGGCACCCGGGACGCGACCGCGCTCCCGGCCGCCTACGCTCGTGAACTCGGGCTGGCGGCACCGTTGCTGCCGTGGCACACCCTGCGCACGCCGATCGCCGACCTGGCCGGCGCCCTGGCCTTCACGGCGGGGGCGCTGGGGAAGGCCGCCACCGACGTCCTCACCCTCGCCCGGACCGAGATCGCCGAGGTCGCGGAGGGCAGCGGGGGCGGTTCCTCGGCCATGCCGCACAAGGCGAACCCGGTGCGCGCCACGCTGGTCGCGGCCGCCGCCCGGCGCGCCCCGCAGCTCGCGGCGGTGCTCTACGGGTCGCTGGCCGCCGAGGACGAACGGCCGGCCGGCGCCTGGCACGCCGAGTGGGAGCCGCTGAGGGACCTGCTGCGGCTGACCGGCGGGGCCGCCCGGGACGCGGCCGAGCTGACGGAGGGGCTGCGGGTGCGGCCCGAGGCGATGCGCGCGAACCTGGACCTCACCCACGGGCTGATCGTCTCCGAGCGGCTGTCCGCCGAGCTGTCGGCCGTGCTGGGCCGGGCCCGCGCCAAGGAGCTGCTGACCGGACTCGCCCCACGGACCTATGCCGAAGGCCGGACGCTGGCCGAACTGCTCGCCGAAGAGCCCGACTTGAAGGACATCGACCTCGGCGACCTCACCGACCCCGCCCACTACACCGGCTCCGCCGGAACCCTCACCGACCGTGCGCTGGAGCGACGTTGACCGAGAAGCTGCTCAACCACCGTGCCGAGGGCCCGGCTTCCGCGCCCCCGCTGCTGCTCGGCCCCTCGCTGGGCACCTCCTACGCCCTGTGGGACCAGGTCGCGCCCGAACTGTCCATCACCCACCGGGTGGTGCGCTGGGACCTGCCGGGCCACGGGGGCTCCCCGGCGGACCTCATCGGGCCCGGCGCCACCGTCGGCGACCTCGCCGGCCTGGTGCTGGAGCTCGCCGACTCCCTCGGCCTGGAGCGGTTCGGGTACGCGGGCGTGTCGCTGGGCGGCGCGGTGGGGCTGCACCTCGCGCTGCACCACCCCGAGCGCGTGTCGTGCCTGGCCGTGATCTGCTCCTCGGCCCACTTCAACGGCAGCAGGCCGTGGGAGGAGCGGGCCGCGCTGGTGCGCAGCGAGGGGCTGGGCACGCTCGCCGAGAACGCGGACGCCCGCTGGTTCACGCCCGGGTTCACCGTGCCGCGGCTGATCGCCGACCACCGCGACGCCGACCCGGAGGCGTATGCGGCGTGCTGTGACGCGCTGGGCGCGTTCGACGTGCGGGAGCGGCTCGCGGAGATCTCCGTGCCCACGCTGCTGATCGCCGGGCGGCAGGATCCGGCGACCCCGCCCGCGCATCTGCGGGAGATCGCGGACGGGGTGCGGCACGCCACTCTGGTGGAGATCCCGGGCGCCTCGCACCTGGCCCCGGCGGAGCGGCCGGAGGCGGTCCTCACGGCACTGCGCGCACACTTCGACGGGGGCGCCAGGCGGGGCATGGAGGTGCGGCGCCAGGTGCTCGGCGACGCGCACGTGGACCGCGCCCAGGCCCGGCAGTCCCCGTTCACGGCCCGCTACCAGGACTTCATCTCGCGCTACGCCTGGGGCGAGATCTGGACCGACCCCACGCTCAGCCGCCGCGAGCGCAGCATGATCACACTGACCGCGCTGGTCGCCCACGGCCACTACGACGAGCTGGCCATGCACGTGCGCGCGGCCCGGCGGAACGGGCTCACGCCGGAGGAGATCGGCGCCGTGCTGCTGCAGACGGCCGTGTACTGCGGGGTCCCGGCGGCCAACTCGGCGTTCGCGGCGGCCCAGCGGGTGCTGGAGGAGGAAGGGTGACCCCGGCGGGGACAGGCACCGGGCGGCGCGGTGTGCCTACCGTAGGGGCATGTCCACCATCCTGATCACCGGCGCCACCTCCGGTCTCGGCCGGTACGTCGCCTTCGAGCTGGTCCGCTCCGGTCACCTGGTTCTCGCCCACGGCCGCGATCCGGGCCGTACGGACGCCCTCGTCGAGGAGCTGCGCAAGGAGGGCGAGGCCGAGGGGTTCGTCGCCGACCTGGCCTCGCTGGCGCGGGTCCGGGAGCTGGGCGCGCGGGTCGCGCAGGCCCACCCCGGACTCGACGTGCTCGTCAACAACGCGGGCGTCGGGGCCGGTTCGCCCGGCTCGGGCCGTGAGGTCAGCGCGGACGGGCACGAACTGCGGCTGGCCGTCAACTACCTGGCGCCGGTCGCCCTGACCCGTGTGCTGCTGCCGGTGCTGCGGGGATCCGCGCCGGCCCGGATCGTCAACGTCGGGTCGGTCGGGCAGGAACCCGTCGATCTCGACGATCCGGAGTTCACCCGCGGCTACGGCGGCTTCCCGGCGTACTGCCGCAGCAAGTTCGCCCTGGCGGCCCATACGTTCACCCTCGCCGAGGAGTTGGCCGACACCGGCGTCGCGGTGAACGTGCTGCACCCGGCGACGTTCATGGACACGGCGATGGTCCGCGAGGGCGGGGTCGCGCCGTGGTCCACGGTCGCGGACGGCGCGCCGGGCGTCCTGGCGCTGGCGACCGAGGACCTGGGCACGGGCCGCTTCTTCGACGGGACCCGGCCCGCCCGGGCGCACGAGGACGCCTACGACCCGGAACTGCGAGGCCGGCTGGCCCGGCTCACCGACGAGTTGCTCGCCGGCTGACCGGGCCCCTTCCGGCTGTCCGCCCTACCGCGGGTCGAGTCCCGTCAGGCCGTCCAGCGCCTGTTCCGCCTTTCGCACCAGGCCGTCCGCCCCGGAGGCGCGGGCCAGGGTCAGGCCGCGGTTCAGTTCGGCGATCGAGCGGGACAGGATGCCGTACTCGATGCGCGCGGCCGCGTGTTCGAACTGGCAGGGCGAGGCCTCCAGGTAGGTGACGGCCTGCTGGGCGAGGCGGACCGCCCGCTGGCCGGTCTCCAGGGCGGCGGCGCAGCGCAGGGCCTCGCCGATGGCGGTGTCGGTGCCGAGCCGTTCGGCCCGGCGGCGGGCGTCGGAGGCCAGCCGGGCCGCGCGGACCGGGTCCTCGGCGGCGAGGGCCCGGGCGAGGTCGACCGCCCAGGGCACCAGCACGGGATTGAGGTGGCCGCGTGCCACCGCCGCCTTCTCGGCCTCCTCCAGTTCGTTGACGCCGTCGGCGGTGCGGCCCACCGCGAGCAGCAGCCGGCCGCGCACCGAGCGGGGGTCCGGCAGCACGATCGTGGACGGGTAGGGCGGCCCGAAGCCGTACTCCTCGGCGATCTCCCAGGCCTCCTCGACATGGCCGCGGGCGAGCAGCACGTCGACGAGGTTGCAGGTGGCCGACCAGTACAGGGGCAGTCCGCGGCCGACGCGTTCGGCGATGCGCAGGGACTCCCTCAGGGACTCCTCCGCCTGCTTCAGCCGGCCCCGGCGGCGCAGGCCCAGACCGAGGTAGGCGTGGGCCAGGGAGAGGTGGCCGCCGCTCCAGCCGGCCGACTCGTAGGTGCGCAGCGCCTCGTTGAAGAGGGCGTCGGCGCGGTCGAGGCGGTCGGTGTAGGCGTAGGAGCTGGACAGCATCATCAGCAGTTCGATGCCCCACTCCTGGTCGACCCAGCCGAGGCCGGGCGCGAGCCGGCCGTTGACGAGGGAGCGGTCGCAGAACTCGACGACCTCCTCGGCGTTCTCCCCGCGGGTCATGGCGTCGAAGCCGCGCAGGATGAGCAGGGCGCGCTCGGCGTTGTCGCGGCCTGTACAGGTCGCGGCGAGGGCGGCGAGGCTCTCCGAGCGGCCCGGTGAGGTCGCCTCGCCCGCGTGGACGCCCTCCCACATGAACTGCACCGCCTGCAGCCGCATCTTCGCCGGTCCGGGCCCGAGCCGGGCGACCTCCGCCTCGATGGTGCGGACGGCCTCCTCCATCTGGTCGTTGTGCAGGAGGGCCTGGGAGAGGCGGTAGACGGCGTCGACCCGTACGTCGCCGTCGAGACCCGGCATGGCGAGCGCCGTGCGCAGGTGCTCGACGGTGCGGGCGGGCGCGGTGAGGAGGGTGGCGCAGCCCAGGTCGTACAGCACCCGGGCGTGGACATCGGGCGCGGGTGGCTCCTCCAGGGCGCGTTCCAGACAGCGGCGGGCCGCGTCGGGGGCGCCGACGGCGAGGTGTTCGCCGGCCGCCCCGCGCAGTTGCTCGACGAGTTCCTGGTCGCCCTCCGGGTGGACCTGGATGAGGTGCCGGGAGGCGGCCGCGAGGCCCTTGCCTGCGTCGGTGACGACCTGGGCGGCGATGCCGTGCATCGCGGTGCGCAGGCTCTGCGGGATGGAGTCGTAGACCGCGGAGGCGATCAGCGGGTGGACGAACTCCAGGTCGCCGCGGGCGGCGGGCACGGCCGCCGGGTCCGGTTCGGTCAGGATGCGGGCGGTGCGCAGCAGTTCGGCGCAGCGCACGGCCGCGTCGCGGTCCATGACGGCGAGCCGGGCCGCCTCGTCGATGGAGATCCCGACGCCGCCGAGGATGGCGGCCGCCATGGCGAACCGGGTGGCCTCGACGCCCAGTTCCTCGAGCCGGTCGACGAGGCCGCCGCTGCCCGCGGCGCGGTTGAGGGGGCGCAGTTCGGCGGCCGAGTCCTCGATCGGGTCGAGGCCCTTGTCCCTGACCTTGGCGAGGAGTTCGACGGTGTAGTAGGGGTTGCCGTCCGTCACGGCCCACACCTCGCGGCAGAACGCGGCGTCGGCGTGCTCCCCGAGGGTGGCGCGGGTCAGGCCGGCCACGGCGGCCGGGGTCAGGGTGCTGAGGCTGGTGACGGAGCGGCCCGCGGCCTCGCCGAGGCGGTCGAGGTAGCGGCCCCGCTCGCCCGTGACCTCGTCGGTCCGGCGGGCGACGACGACCAGGACGGAGAGATGGTCCAGGCGTTCCACGAAGGCCGTGAGCCAGCGCAGGGTCTCCTGGTCGGCCCAGTGCGCGTCGTCGATCAGCAGCACGAGCGGGTAGTACCGCGCGGCCAGCCGGCTCATCGCGGCGACGAGGCCGTCGCACACGCCCTGCGGGTCGGCCTGGCCCTCGCCGGGCTCCGCTATGCCGAGCGCGGGGCCGGCGATGTCGTACCAGTCGCCGAGGTACTCGCGGGCCTCCTCCGGCAGCAGGCACAGCAGCGCCGGCTGCAGCAGCTGCCGTACCACGTTGAAGGGGACGGACCTGAGCGTCTCACCTCCTCGGGCCGACCAGACCGTGCAGTTGCGGTCCTCCGCGATGCGGCGTGTCTCGGCCAGCAGCGCGGTCTTTCCGACGCCGGCCTCGCCCCGGAGCACCAGCAGACGGCCCGAGGAGGACCGGTCCGCGCAGAGCGCGTCCACCGCCCGCGCTATGCCGGCGACCTCTTCTTCGCGCTCCCAGAGGGAAGCCGAGGCGGCCCCCGCCGGCCGTGCCTCCGTCATCCCGCTACCTCCCCAAGTCGCCCGAACGACGTACAGACCTCGAGCGTAGCCGTCCGGGGGCCGTGACGGAGGGAGTCCGCGCAGGTCTTGCCTGCACGGGTGACGGGGGCGGCCCCGCGACGCGCCGACGGGCCTGCGGGGCGGCGCCGGGAACGTCAACAGCGGTCGACGCGCGCCGAATTGACGTCCGGTCCGGCATCGGTTTCACGCCAGGCCGGGCGGTGGGGCGCCGGGGACCGATTCCACCGGAAAGCGGATTGGACGCCCTCCCTCTCATCCGCCTTTCACCGATGCCTCATACGGTGGGGGCATGACGCAGGTGACTCCTCCCGGGTGGTACCCCGACCCGGGGCAGACAAGTGACGGTCCCGCCACCGAACGCTGGTGGGACGGCAAGGCGTGGACGGACCAGACCCGCCCCGCGGGCTCGGCCGCCGCATGGGGTCCGCCGGCGCAGGCGCCGACCGACGGAACCTATCCGGCATATCCAACGTATGCCGCGTATCCGACTCCCCCTGCGGCCGGCGGCCCGCGGCGCGGGCTGCGCACGGGCATAGCCGTCGCGGCGGCGGTCGCGGTCCTCGCCAGTATCGGGGTGGGCGTGTACGCGTTGTCGAAGGACGACGGGGGCGGCGGTGGCGGCACCGCGCAGGGCCCCGGCGGCCAGGGCGGACCGGGCGGCAGCGGCGGTACGGGCGGCCAGGGCGGGCCGTTCGGCGGATCGGGCGGCGGCTCCGGCGGGTCGGGGGACTCGGGCGGTTCGGGCGGCGGTTCGCCCGCTCCCGACGAGTCCGAGGCTCCGAAGATCAAGAGCGGTTCGGTGACCGACGCGCTGAACGGGATCAGCATCCCCATCCCGGCCGGCTGGACCGGGCAGGAACTGAGCGTCGGTGCGCAGGTCACCTCCGACGCCTCCTACAAGTGCCCCGGCGACACCTCCAAGACCTGCACGAAGGGCGGTGTGTACTCCGCGCCCGCCGAGGCGCTCGGCACCAACGGCGCGACGGCCGAGGCGGTCGCGAAGGCGGACATCTCGAAGAACGCCGAGGAGTCCTACGGCGGCACCACCTACGGCGAGATCACCTCGCACCAGGTGCTCTCGTCCAAGGCGGTGACCGTGGCCGGGCAGAAGGGCTACCTGGTGCGCTGGAAGGCGGTCACCAGCAAGGGCGCCGACGGCATCGTCGAGTCCCTGGCCTTCCCGGCGCCGGCCGACGCCAAGCGACTGGTGGTGCTGCGCTTCGGGGTGGACGCCGACCAGAGCACGACCGTCATCGACACCATCACCAAGGGCATCAAGACGGCGTCGGGCGGGGGCAGCGGCCAGGACGTGTGAGACGGCGGTCGGCCGGGTGGGGCACCCCTCCGCTCAAGGGGAACCCCACCCGGCCGGGGGTCCGCGCCGCCCCCGTCCCCACGGTGCGGCGCGAGCAGGTCACCGTCCGGTCATCCCGTGGACGGCGGCCTGGGTCTTCTACGGTGAGGCCGGACCCAGTCCGAGGGCCGGCAGTACGGCCGCCTCCACGAACCTGACCAGGTAGTCCGCGTCGGCGTACTCCCCGTCGACCACCGGCCGGGCGCGGACCACCCCGAACAACTGCGCCGGGATGTACTCCAGCGCGGGATGGCCGGCGGGGATCTCCCCGCGCTCCACGCCGCGCCGCAGGATCGTGCGCAGCGCGTCGATCTCGGGGGTGATCAGCGCCTCGCGCAGCGCCGTCGCGAGTTCCTCGTCCCCGTGGACCGCGTGACCGAGGGCCTGCATGAGCGTGCTGTCGTGCGACGACCAGTGGCCCGTGGCCCGTGCGGCCTCGCGCAGGTCGTCGGCGAGCGAACCGGTGTCGATGCCGGTCAGCCGCCCGGTCCGCCGGGACCGCAGCGCGGCGACGACGAACTGGGGCTTGGTCTTCCACTGCCGGTAGAGCGTGGACTTGCTGCAGCGGGTGGTGGCCGCGACCCCTTCCATGGTGACCGCTTCGTACCCGCACTCGCGGATCTGTTCGAGGACGGCGTCGAAGAACTCCTTCTCACGCTCGGGCGTGATCTTGGAGCGGCGCGTTGCGGCGACCGGCCCCGGTCCCTCAGCGGCCTGCGACGTCATCGCCCTTCCCCTCTCCGTTTTCTTCCCGGTTCCAGTGTGTCGTATCTCAATCGATACGCCAGTGTACCGGTACTCAGGCGTATCGGTACACTAACGTATCGGTACGATGTCGTATCGATCGATCAAACGCACCAGCGAAGGGGCCGGGGGATGAATGCCCGCACCGAGCCTGCAGAAGCGGAGCCGGCCACGCCGGCACGGCCGCCGATAGTCCGGGAGCTCCTGCTCGTCGCAGGGCTCTTCCTCGTCTACAAGTTCGGGCGGCAACTGGCCACCGGCCACACCGCCGAGGCCCTCCGCAACGCCGGCGACGTGTGGCACGCCGAACGGTGGCTCCATCTGCCGGGCGAGCAGTCGGTGCAGTCCCTCCTGCTGCACGGCGACATCCTGGTCAGGGTCGCGAACACCTACTACGCGGCCGTCCACTTCCCGGCCACCCTCGCCTTCCTGGTCTGGCTGTACCTGCGGCGCCCGGCGCACTACGTGTGGGCGCGCCGGGTGCTGGCCGCCGTCACCGCCGCCGCCCTGGTGCTGCACCTGGCGTTCCCGCTCGCCCCGCCGCGGATGCTCGCGGCGGCCGGCCTCGTCGACACCGCGCGCGTGTACGGCCCCTCGGTCTACGGCCCCCCGAAGACCGACCATCTCTCGAACCAGTTCGCGGCGATGCCGTCCCTGCACTTCGGCTGGGCCCTGATGGTGGCGATCGGTCTGATCGTGGCGACCCGGTCGCGGTGGCGCCTGCTCTGGCTGCTGCATCCGCTGGTGACCCTGCTGGTGATCGTGGGCACGGCGAACCACTACTGGCTGGACGCCGTCGTGGCCGGCGCCCTGCTCGCCGCCGCGCTCGCGGTGATCCACGCGCCGCGCCGTACGGCGACGACGGCGGGACGCGGTGCCACGAGGCTCGTCCCGGCACCGGCCGGGGAGCCGGTTCTCGCGGGGGCGGCCCGATGAACGCCATGCTCGGCGCCGTGGTGCTCTCCCTCTTCTCGGCCGTCGCCTATGCGGCCGCGGCCGTCGCCCAGGAGCGGCTGGCCTCCCGGTCCCCCGGCGCGGGCCTGGCGCGGATGCTGGGCCGAGGTGCCTGGTGGGCGTCGGTGGGACTGAACGCCTCGGCCGCGCTGCTGCACGTGGTGGCGCTGAAGTACGGTCCGCTGACCGTGGTGCAGCCGCTCGGCGCGCTCACGCTGGTGGCGGCGGTGCCGATGGGCGCGAGGGCCGCGGGGCGGCGGGTGACCGCGGCCGAGTGGCGCGGCACCGCCTACACCCTTGCCGGTCTGGCCGCGATCCTGGTCACGGCGTCGGGCCCGGCGCCCGAGCAGGTGCTGAGCGGCTCCGCGGCCGTGGCGGTGGCCGGGGTCACGGCGGCGCTGATCGGTCTGCTGGCGCGGCCCGGGGCCACCCCCGGACTGCGGCACGCGAGCGCGTCGGGCTTCGCGTCCGGGGTCGCCTCGGCGCTCACCCAGACGGTGACGGTGGCCGCCACGGACCGGTCGGGCTCGCTGCTGAGCGTGCAGGTGGTCGGGGTGGCGCTGCTGGTGGCGGCGTTCGCGACGGGCGGGCTGCTGCTGTCGCAGACCGCCTACCGGGGCGGCCTCGGCGCCCCGCTGGCGATGGTGACGCTGGCCAACCCGGTGGCCGCCGCGGCGATCGGCATCGCCCTCCTGGGCGAGCGGCTCCAGGGCGGGGCCGCGGGTGTGCTGCTGGCGCTGGCCGGGGCGAGCGTCGCCGGATGGGGCGTGGTGCTGCTGTCCCGGGCCACGCCGGAGCCGCACCCGGCCTTCGACGAGGAGCATCCCGTGGCGGCCGTGCTGGCCCTGAAGCCGGAGACGGCTTCGGCGGAACCCGCGCTGCTGCCCCGGCCCGCGACCGGACCGGAGCATCTCACCCCGTTGTGAGGGGGAGGCAGGGCGTCAGCCGAGACCGCGGGCGTCCTGCTTCAGCGCCGTGTCCACCGTCAGGGCGGTGGCGACGACCAGGCTCAGCAGCGGTTCGGGCAGCTGGTAGTGGATCTGCAGGACGTAGTTGTCTGCGGTGGTGAACATCGTCTTGGCGAGGCCCTCCCAGGTCTTCGTGATCCGGGCGACCTCGTTCTCCGCGTGGTCGACGATGGCGAAGTTCCAGGCCCGCCAGTTCTCCGCCTTGATCGCGCCGATCTGCTGACCGCCCGCGTTGATCGCGAAGTTGATCTTCCCGAAGACGTTCTGCTGGACGATCTCGCCGACCTGCTGCCCGTCGGGGCGCGTCACCAGCACCCGCGACTTGAAGATCTTCGCGGGACGGGTCAGCAGCAGCACCGGCTGCCCGTGGGCGTCGCGGATCTCCAGCCTGTGCGTCAGGTACTGGTCGAGGCTGGAAACGAACCGGATCACCTTGCGCAGGGCGCTCTGGCCGACCTCGACGACCGATCCGAGCTGGTGGCCCTGTTGGTCCATGACCTTGTACTCGTTGGTCAGCTCGATGAGCTTGGCCTTCTGGTTCACCACCAGCACCGGCTCGCTGAACAGCGTGCCGCCGCCGGGGCCGCTCGGGGCGACCCCGGCCTCCTGCTGCACCTGCCGCTGCACCTTGGGATCCGGGCCCGCGGGCTGCTGCGGCACGCCCGGCGCCTGCTGTCCGGCGTGGGTGTGGTCGGTCCACTGGGCGCCGTCCCAGTAGCGCAGGGTCTGGGCCGCGCCGTGCGGATCCGGGTACCAGCCTGCAGGTGTGTTCGAATGCGTGGTCACCGGGGCACACTATCCCGAGTCCACCGGGACCTGACCAGTCCCCACGAGCCGGTGTTGACCGCGCATTTACCCACCTGCCGGCCGGCGTCCGGTCAGTCGGTGGCGATCGCCGGGTCGCTCACGCCCGGACGGCCGTTCTCCACATGGCCCGCGAGCCGCCGCAGGAAGGCGGGGTCGGTGTCGGAGGTGACGGTGAGGTCGTACCAGCGGTGGCCCGCCGACAGGTCCGCCTGCCGGCGTACGACCGCTCCGGGACGCACCTTGACGGTGGTGGTCCCGCCGCGGTAGCCGTCCCGCACCTTCAGCACGGCCGTGCCGGACCCCTTGTTGGTGAAGGTCAGCTCGAGGCGGTCGCCGGCGTGGCGGGCGGCCACCTCCGCGCCGGCCGCCTTCCCCCTGAACGCGCGCAGGAAGCCGTTCGGGCCGTGCACGGTCAGGTCGTACGAGCCGCCGCTGTACGCCGAGTTCCAGGTGTCGGAGAGCGACCTGCCCGCGCCGGTGGTGTAACTCCAGGGTCCGTCGGCGCGGTTGCCGGAGGTGACCAGGAAGGCGGCCCCGGCCTCGCGGCCCGAGGCGAAGGTGAGCGTGAACTTTCCGGCGGCCGCGTCCAGCGAACCGTCCACGGAGGGCGCGTACTTGAGCGGGCGGGTGGGTCGCGAGCCGCACTCCTGCTTCGGCAGCCGCGGGTTGGCCGGCGGGGTGGGGACGTAGTCCGGGTGCCGGTCCTTGTCCGGCGGCCGGTAGCCGTCGGTGCCGGGCAGGGACACCGGCCGGGTGTCCTTGCGGCCGAAGTCGAACGCGGTGGTCAGGTCGCCGCAGACCGCGCGCCGCCAGGGCGAGATGTTGGGCTCGTGGACGCCGAAGCGGCGCTCCATGAAACGGATGACCGAGGTGTGGTCGAAGGTCTCGGAGCAGACGTAACCGCCCTTGCTCCAGGGGGAGATGACGAGCATCGGCACGCGCTGGCCGAGGCCGTAGGGGCCGGCCGGGTGGCTGCTGTCGCCCGCGAACAGGTCCGGTCCGGTGTCGACGGTCGACCTGCCCTGCGCGGCGGAGGCCGGCGGGAAGGGCGGGAGCGCGTGGTCGAAGAAGCCGTCGTTCTCGTCGTAGGTGATGAACAGGGCCGTTCTCGCCCACACCTTCGGGTCGGAGGTGAGCGCGTCCAGCACCTGCGCGACGTACCAGGCACCGTAGTTGGCGGGCCAGTTGGGGTGCTCGGTGAAGGCCTCGGGGGCGACGATCCAGGAGATCTGCGGCAGCTTGCCGCCCTTCACGTCGGCCTTCAGCCGGTCGAAGAAGCCTTCGCCCTTGCGGGCGTCGGTGCCGGTGCGCGCCTTGTCGTACAGCGGGTCGCCGGGCTGGGCGTTCTGGTACTGGGTGAAGTAGAGCAGCGAGTTGTCGCCGTAGTTGCCCCGGTAGGCGTCCTGGATCCAGCCCCAGCTGCCGTTCCTGTCCAGCCCGTCGCCGACGTCCTGGTAGATCTTCCAGGAGACCCCGGCCTTCTCCAGGCGCTCGGGGTACGTCGTCCAGCTGTAGCCGACCTCGTCGTTGCCGAGGACCGGGCCGCCGCCCTTGCCGTCGTTTCCGGTGTAACCGGTCCACAGGTAGTAGCGGTTGGGGTCGGTCGAGCCGATGAAGGAGCAGTGGTAGGCGTCGCAGATGGTGAAGGCGTCGGCGAGCGCGTAGTGGAACGGGATGTCCGCGCGGTTCAGGTACGCCATCGTGGTCGCGGACTTGGCCGCGATCCAGCCGTCGTACTTGCCGCCGTCGAACGCGGCGTGGCCGTCGTTCCAGCCGTGCGGGAGGTCCTGGAGGAAGGCCATTCCCAGGTCGTCGGCGTCGGGGTGGAACGGCAGGACGTCCTTGGTGCCGTCGGACTGGTGCCAGACGGACCTGCCGTTCGGGAGGGTCACCGGGCGCGGGTCGCCGAAGCCGCGGACGCCTCCGAGGGTTCCGAAGTAGTGGTCGAAGGAGCGGTTCTCCTGCATCAGGACGACGATGTGCTCGACGTCCTCGATCGACCCCGTGCGGTGGTTCGCGGGCAGCGCGGCGGCTCGTTCGATGCTGCCGGAGAGCGCGGTGAACGCCGTGGTGGCGCCCGCGACCTGGAGGAATCGACGCCGGTTGACTTCGGGCATGGGTGAGGACCTCTCGTGCAGAAGGAATGTCTCTGCCGGCCGGTACATGACGGGATGCGAGTGTTCCAAGGGCATCGAACGTCAGGGAAGGGTCGGATGGCGCCCATGTGAAAGTCGACCGTACGCGAGGTGTGCACGGGACCAAGATCGCCCCAAGGAGTGCCAAAGGGCCGCCATGGTGCCGCACGGAGGCGGGGGTTGGACGTCACGCCTCGACCCACGGTGCGCCGGCTCCGCGCCTGACGGACGGTCAATTCCGGTTAATCCATACGAGTGATCCAAAACCGGCCTGTTGCCGGACACTCCTGACGGTATAGACCACCGGCGGGCCCGAGCGGTCCCCCGGTCCACCGCACAAGGCCCGGGCCAGCACAGGGAGTCCGCCGACCGACGGACTCCACAGGCACCCCGAACGAAAAACACACGATCCGGTTGTCTGTCCGACGAGTGGATCATGCGTGCTTTTCCGTCACGTTTCGCAGCAAGACCACAAAACCCACACAGGAACATCACTATGTTGACGCGACGGATGCGGCGACGACCGGCCTCTGAGGGGGAAGCCGGCGTCCCGCCAGGGGGTGCGTCCGCTCCACGGGAGCCGTACTCACCCCTGCCCGGGGAGGGAACATCACCGCATGAAGCGGACCACACGCACCACCGTGCTGACGGTGGGCGCGCTCATCGCCGCGCTCGGCCTGCCCGCCGGCACGGCACACGCCGACGACACCAGACCCCGCGTCGACCTGCGGGTCCTCGTGGTGAGCGACGGCGGCCCGGCCACCGCCGCCATCACGGCCGAACTCGACGCGGCCGGGACGCCGTACACGGAGATCGACCTGAGCCGGGCCGGCCGGCAGGTGATCGACGCGGGCTTCCTCGCGGACACCACGGGGAGCCGGCCGCACGCGAGATTCCAGGCGGTGGTGCTGCCCGACGACAACCCGTTCGCGGCGGGCTCGGCGGAGATGACGGCACTCGCGGCCTACGAGCAGACCTATGCGATCCCCCAGGTCGACGCCTACACCTACGCCCGTCCGGAAGCGGGTCTGCAATATCCGGTGTACGGCGGCCACTCCGGCAGCGTCGACGGGGTGCAGGCCTCGGTGACCGCCGCCGGACGGGCCGGGCCCTTCGGCTACCTCGACGGGACCGTGCCCTTCGAGGACAACGACGCCGCCGTCGCGGAGAGTTACGCCTACCTTTCGGTGCCCGCGGCGGGCGCCGACTTCACGCCGTACGTCGACGCGCCGATCCCCGGGCAGTCGACGCGGGGCTCGCTCGTGGGCGAGTACCGGCACGACGGGCGGCGCGAACTCGTCGTCACGTTCGTCTACAACCAGTACCAGCAGCAGTTCCGGCTGCTGGCCCGCGGCATCGTGGACTGGATGACCGGCGGGGTCCGTCTCGGCGCCTCCCGCAACTACTTCGCCGTGCACGTGGACGACGTGTTCGCGGCCGACGACCGCTGGAATTCCACCCTCGACTGCACACCCGGCGACGTCGACTGCACCGACCCGAGCGCCACGCCCGACCCGATCCGGATGACCGCCGCCGACGTCGACCACGCGACCGCCTGGCAGCGCGAGAACGACTTCACCCTGGACCTCGCCTACAACGCGGCCGGCACCATCGGCCGACGTGCCGACAACAACGGCGCCGACCCCTTCGCGGACGAACTCCTCGCGCAGAAGGACCAGTTCCGCTGGATCAACCACACCTACACGCACGCCTTCCTCGGCTGTGTGCAGGACACCACGGTGGTGCCGTGGAAGTGCGGCACGAACGCCGACGGCTCCACCGAGTGGGTGACCCGTACCGAGATCTCCGACGAGATCGCGAACAACCGCGTGTGGGGCGAGAACGCCGGACTCCCCCTGCAGAGCGACGAGTTGGTCACCGGCGAGCACTCCGGCACGAAGGTGCTGCCGCAGCAGCCCGCCGACAACCCGAACCTGGCGCTCGCCCTCGCCGACAACGGCGTCGGCTGGCTCGGCTCGGACGACTCCCGTGAGCCCGCCCAGCGTCAGGTCGGCCCGGCCGTCACCGTGCCCCGCCACCCCATGAACGTCTTCTACAACGCGGGCCGGACGGCCGAGCAGGTCGACGAGTACAACTGGCTCTACACCAGCCGCGCCCAGGGCGGCAGCGGCATCTGCGAGGACAACCCGGCCACCACCACCTGCCTCGCGGCGCCGCTGGACACCGCCACCGGTTACACCGGCCGGATCGTGCCGCTGGAGACCCGGACCGCCCTCGGGCACGTCCTCGCGAACGACCCCGAGCCGCACTTCATCCACCAGTCGAACCTGGCCGAGGACCGCCTCGCCTACCCCGTGCTCGACGGGGTCCTCGACGGCTACAAGGCCCTGTTCGCGGACGACACCCCCGTGGTCGACCTGCGGATGAAGGACATCGGCGTGGAACTGCGGCGCCGGGCCGCCTGGCAGAGCGCACTGCGGTCCGGGCAGGTCAGCGCCTACCGCATCGGTGACACCGTCACCGTCGAGGCACCGGGCGGGGTGGACGTCACGGCGTCACTGCCGGCCGGCACCACCCTGGCCGGCGCCGCCTTCGGGACGGCGTACGCGGGCGGAGTGTCCGGCTGGACCCCCTCCGCCGGCACTCCCCTCACGCTGACCCTCCCGGCCTCCGCCGCGGCCCCGGCCGCCGACACCTCCGAGACGCCCGCCACGACGAAGCCCGCACCGGACACCGAGGTGCCCGCGGGCGTGAGCGAACAGGTCCCCTACACCACGGACACGGTGGACAGCACGGACAACTGAACGGCGCAACGACCGACCCAAGGACCCGCCGGTGGCCCCGTCGACCGACGCGGCCACCGGGCACGAACCACCCCACACCTCGGCCGTGGAGCCCATCGATGCACGTTCCCCACGGCGCGCGCCGCTCCGGCGCAACGCGCGTCACCCTGCTGACCGAAGGCACCTACCCGCACAGTCACGGCGGCGTCAGTGTCTGGTGCGACCAACTCGTCCAAGGTATGCCCGACATCGACTTCGACGTCATCGCCGTCACCGGCACCGGTCGCGAGCCGGTCGTCTGGGACCTGCCCGCCCACGTCGGCCGCGTCCGGTCCGTCCCCATGTGGGGCGACCCGCTCGAGGGCCGGCCGCCCCGCGGCCGGGCCCGCGCCCGACTCGTCTCGGCGTACGAGGAGTTCCTCACCGCCCTGCTCGATCCGCGCGCCGAGGCCGGGTTCGCGCCCGCCTTGTACGCGATGGCGCGGGCCGCGGGCGACGGGGCCCTCAGCCCCTTCCTGCGCGGCGACCGGGCCATAGCCGTCCTGACCTCGGTGTGGAACCGGCCGGGCCTGGCGGTGCGCGAGGCCGGCCCGACCCTGCACGACGCCGTGACCGCGACCACCCTGCTGGAACACGCCCTGCGCCCGCTCGCCGCGCCGTCCCCGGAGACCGGGGTGGCGCACGCGGTCAGCGGGGGCGTGGCCGCCCTGCCGGGGCTCGCGGCACTCGAACAGCACGGTGTGCCGCTGCTGTTGACCGAGCACGGCGTCTATCTGCGCGAGCGCTACCTCGGCTACCGCACCGCGCCCTACCGCTGGCCGGTGAAGGCGGTCGTCCTCGGCTTCTTCCGGCTGCTCGCGGAGGAGAGCTACCGGCGGGCCGCCCTGATCACCCCGGGCAACCGCTACAACCGGCTGTGGGAGGAGCAGGGCGGCGCCGCGCCGGAGTCGATCCGCACGGTCTACAACGGCGTGGACCCGGCCGCCTTCCCGCCCGCCGGACCCGAACCGCAGGAGCTCACCCTCAGCTGGGCCGGCCGGGTCGACCCGATCAAGGACCTGGAGACCCTCATCCACGCCTTCGCCCTGGTGCGGGCCCGACTCCCTTCCGTGCGGCTGCGGTTGTTCGGAGGAACACCGCGCGGCGGGGAGGCCTACCGGGAGCGGTGCGAGGCGCTCGCCGCGGAACTCGGGCACGCGGACGCCGTCACCTTCGAAGGCCGCGTCGACGACATCAGGGACGCCTACGCGGCCGGCAACGTCGTGATGCTGTCCAGCATCAGCGAGGGCTTCCCGTTCACGCTGATCGAGGCCATGTCGTGCGGGCGGGCGACCGTCTCCACCGATGTGGGCGGAGTACGGGAGGCCGTCGGCGACACCGGACTGGTGGTGCCGCCGCGCGACCCGGAGGCGATGGCCGCGGCCGCGCTGAGACTGCTGGGCGACCGGACGCGGCGGCGGTCCATGGGCGAGGCGGCGAGGCTGCGGGTGATCGAACAGTTCACCCTGCGCCGGACCATCGACACCTTCCGCTCGATCTACCTCGAACTGCCCGCCCTGGAACGGGAGTCAGCGGCGATACCGGCCCCGCCCGAACGGCTCGCGCAGACGGCGCCGACAGCGCCGGTCGGCACGGTGGCCGGATGAGCGGGCCGATGTCCCTCGAGCCGGGCGGCTCCGAACAGGACACGCTGGCGCTGCGGCTGGCCGACACCCGGCCGCCGCGCCGCCGCCCGCGCTGGGCGTCGGACGACACCACGCTCGCCATCCGGCTGCCCCGGCACGGGCCCGACGAGGAGGCGGTGAGCCGGCTCGCCGCCGAACTCGCCGACCGCATCGGGCCCGCCGTCCACCCCTACGAGGTGGCCGCGCTCCTGGAGGCGGAGGGCCTGTCGGCCACCCTGATCAAGGAGCGGTACGGCCATCCGAGCCTGTTCTCACTGGCCGCCGCGCTGTACGAGCAGGTGCCGCGGACCTTCCCGGAGCCCGCCGCGGCCCCCGACGTGTGGCGTCCGGACACCGTGCGCTGTCTGCTGCGCGGGGTGCTGTTCGCCCTGCCGGGCCTCGCCTATCTGCTCACCGCGCCCCTGTGGAACGCCGGTCGGCACGCGCCCGCGCTGATCACCGCGGGCCTGGTCTCCTGGGCCTGGGGGCAGGCGCTCGGCCACCGCGCACACCTGCGGATGGCGGCCGGGCGACGCGAGGCGGGCCGGACGCTGCTCGCCGGCGCGCCCCTGGGGGCCGTCCTCGCGACGGCGGCCGCCGCGCCGCTCGCCGGGAGCGGACCGGTGGTCCTGGCGGCGGCCGCGCAGTCGCTGTATCTGGCGGCGGCCGGGGTGCTGCTGGTGCTGGCCCGGGAGCGGCTGCTGCTGGCCGCTCTGTCCCCGCTGGTCGCCGGGACGGCCGTGCTGCCGTGGCGGGATCCGGGCGACTGGCCGCGGGCCGGACTGCCGGCGCTGGCCCTGCTCGGTACGCTCGCCGCGACCGCCTGGGCGCTGCGGGGCACCCTCGCCGTGCCCGCCGCGGCCGGCGCCGCCCGGCCGCGCCTCGTGTGGTCCCTGCCGTACGGCCTGTTCGGGCTGGCCGCCGGGGTGCTGGTGCTGCTGGAGGGGCGCGAGGAGCCGTACGCGGTGATCGTGCTGACTGTCAGCATGGGGCCCGCGGAGTGGCTGCTGTACCGCTACCGTGGTCTGTCGGTGGCGGCCCTGCGCACCACCGCGACGCCCGCCGGCTTCCTGCTGCGTTCGGCCGGCATCCTCGGCGGCTGTCTGCTCGCCTACCTCCTGCCCCTGCTGCCCGCGGCCGCGCTCACCGGCGCCGCCCCGGCCGGGCTGCTGCCGCTCGCGGCCGCCCTCTGGACCGCGCTGCTGCTGCAGGCGTTCGGGGCGGCCTGGCCGTCGGCCGTGATCTGTCTCGCCGCGGCGGGGGGTGCCGGTGCGGTCGCGCTGTTCGGCCTGCCGCCTGGCCCCGCCCCTGCGCTCTCCTGGGGCTGCGGCGCCGCGGCGCTCTGTCTGTCGGCGGGCGCCCTGTGGCAGCTCGGCCGCCCCGCGCCGCACGCCTGAGCATGCGCGCCGCCGGCGCGTACCCGAACCTCGCTCCTCCCCCACGCACCTCCCCCCCCCCACGCATCGAACCGAACGGAAGGACACCGGAGTTGACCTCCACACCGCTCGCCGCCGTCACCGGGGCCGAGGGCTTCATCGGCTCGCATCTCACGGAGGCGCTGGTCGCCTCCGGACACCGGGTGCGGGCCATGGCCCAGTACAACTCCTTCTCCTCGTACGGCTGGCTGGAGACCCTGCACCGGGACGTCCTCGACCAGGTGGAGATCGTCCTGGGCGACGTCCGTGACCCGGGTTCGGTCCGCGGCCTGCTCGAAGGGGCCGACACGGCCTACCACCTGGCGGCGCTGATCGCGATCCCGTACTCCTACCAGGCGCCGCACAGTTACGTGGACACCAATGTCACCGGCACCCTGAACGTGCTGGAGGCGGTGCGCGCGCTCGGCACGCCCCGGCTGGTGCACACCTCCACCAGTGAGACGTACGGCACCGCGCAGACCGTGCCGATCACCGAGGACCACCCGATCAACACCCAGTCGCCGTACGCCGCTTCGAAGGCGGGCGGGGACCGGCTGGCCGACAGCTACCACGCCAGCTTCGACACCCCCGTGGTGACGCTGCGGCCGTTCAACACCTTCGGGCCGCGCCAGTCGATGCGCGCGGTCATCCCCACCGTGATCGGTCAGGTGGCCGCCGGGGAACGCACGATCACCCTCGGCGACCTGAGGCCCACCCGGGACTTCACCTTCGTCAGGGACACCGCGCAGGCGTTCCTGGCCGTCGGCACCGCACCCGCCGACCAGGTGGTGGGCCGCACCTTCAACGCCGGGACGGGCGGGGAGATCTCGGTCGGCGACCTGGTCGGGCTGATCGGCAAAGTTATGGACACCGCCCTCGACGTCCGCGAGGACACCGCGCGCATCCGGCCCGCGAACTCCGAGGTGATGCGGCTGGTCGCGGACGCGAGCAGGCTCGCCGCGGCCACCGGCTGGCAGCCCGGGCACAGCCTGGAGGAGGGGCTCGCGCACACCGTGGAGTTCTTCCGCGACCCGGCCAACCTGGCCCGCTACAAGACCGGCATCTACAACATCTGACCCGCCCGGCACGACCTGGCACGACGGACACCAAGGAGGAGTCCCATGCATGCAGTGATCCTGGCGGGAGGCAAGGGCGTGCGGCTGCGCCCCTACACCACCGCACTGCCCAAGCCGCTGGTCCCCATCGGCGACCAGCACGCCATCCTGGAGATCGTGCTGCGCCAGCTGGCCACGGCCGGCTTCACCGACTGCACGATCGCCATCGGCCATCTCGGCGAGATCATCCGCGCCTATGTCGGCGACGGCTCCGCCTGGGGCATGCGGATCGACTACGCCACCGAGGAGAGCCCGCTGGGCACCCTGGGCCCGCTGCTCGCCCTGCGGGAGAGACTGCCCGAGTCGTTCCTCGTGATGAACGGCGACGTCCTGACCGACCTCGACTACGCGGACGTGCTGGGCAGACACCGGGACTCGGGGGCGCCGCTGACCATCGCCACGTACGCCCGCAAGGTGCACATCGACTTCGGGGTGCTGACCACCGACTCCTCGAAGGTGGTCGCCTTCACCGAGAAGCCCAGCATGGACTACCGCGTCTCGATGGGCGTCTACGGCCTGTCCCGCTCGACGCTTGCGGGCTACACGCCCGGACTGCCCCTCGGCTTCGACGAGTTGGTCCTCGACCTGATCGGAGCTCAGAACGAGCCGCACGCCTACGAGTTCGGCGGCTACTGGCTGGACATCGGGCGCCCCGACGACTACGACCGGGCCAACGCCGAGTTCACCACCCGCAAGTCCCATCTCCTCAAGGGAGCCTGAGCACCACATGCGCATTCTCGTCCTGGGCTTCACCGGCTATCTCGGAGCCCATGTCGCCGAGCGGCTGCGCGCCCTGCCGGGCGCACGGGTCCTCGGCGCCGGCCGGTCCCCCGGCGCGGACCACGAGGTCGACCTCGCCTCGGTCCGGCCCGGGGAGCTGGCCAAGATCCTTACCGCGGCGGCACCCGACGCGGTGGTCAACTGCGCGGGCGCGACCGGTGGCGACGCCGTGACCCTCGCCGAGGTCAACGCCCGCGGCCCGGCCGTGCTGTGCGCCGCGCTGCGTGAGGCGGCGCCGGGAGCCCGCCTGGTGCATCTGGGCTCGGCCGCCGAGTACGGTCCGGGGGCGGCGGGCATCCCGGTGACGGAGTCCGCGGCGACCTGCCCGGCGGGCCCGTACGGCGCGACCAAACTGGCGGGCACGGTGGCCGTGACCGCCTCCGGTCTGGACGCGGTGGTGCTGCGGGTGGGCAACCCGGTCGGGCCGGGCGCCCCGGCCGCCGGACTGCCCGGCCGGCTGGCCGCGCTGCTGCGGGAGTCCGACCGCGGCCCGGACGCCGTGCTGCGGCTCGGCGATCTGTCCGCGTACCGTGATTTCGTGGACGTACGCGACGTGGCACGCGCGGTCGAACTCGCGGTCACCGTGCCCGGCCCGCTGCCGGGGATCCTGAACGTCAGCGCGGGCCGGGCGGTCCCGGTGCGCGAACTGGTCCTGGGCCTGGCCTCGCGGGCCGGCTTCCGGGGCCGGGTCGAGGAGGCCGTGAGCGGCGGCCGTTCGGTCCGCTCGGCCGAGGTGTCCTGGCAGTGCTCCGACGTCACCGCCGCCGGACAGGCCCTGGGCTGGCGCCCGCAGCACTCCCTGGACGAGGCGCTGGCCGCGCTGTGGGAAGGCGACGGCACGCCGTGAGCCTGCTGATTCCGCTGTACGTGCACCCGGCGGAGGATCCGGGCGCATGGCACCGTCTGATCCGGGCGGCCGGGCGCACGTACGGCGTGATCCTCAACCCGGCGAACGGCCCCGGCGAGGGCCCCGACCCCGCGTTCGCCGCGGCGGCCGGGGCGCTGAGGGAGGCGGGCGCACGCGTGCTCGGCTACGTCGACACCGACTACGGGGTGCGCGAGCGCGCCGAGGTCGTGGCCGATGTGCGCCGGCACCAGGAGTGGTACGCGGCCGACGGCTGCTTCCTCGACCAGGTGACGGCGACGCCGGACGCGCTGCCCGCCTGCCGCCGGCTGGTGCGGACCGTGCGCAAGCTGGGCACCGGGACGGTCGTCCTCAACCCCGGTGTCCATCCGGCGCCCGGCTACGCCCGGCTCGCCGACCTGACCGTCACCTTCGAGGGCCACTGGTCGACGTACGTCTCGGCGTTCAGCCGGCCCGCCTGGGCCGCGCGGCATCCGCCCGAGCGGCTGTGCCATCTCGTCTACGGCGTCCCCGAGGCGCTGGTGCCGCTGGCGGTCCGCACCGCCGGTGAGCGGGGCGCCGGGGTCAGCGGCCCGGTGACCGGCCAACTTCCCAATCCCTGGGCGGAGTTGACGCCCGCACTGACCGGAACGGAGCAATGAGGTACACGGCACGAGCGATTCTGCTGGCGGCCGCCCTGATGGTGGCGGGCTGTTCCGGAGGCGACGGCGACAGGGCCTCGTCGGACGGTTCGGGACCCGGGGGCCGCTGGCGGCCCCGGCCCGGGCTGGCCTGGCAGTGGCAGCTCGACAGCAGGGTCGACCCGTCGGTGGACGTGCCCGTCTACGACATCGACGGCTTCGAGAACACGAAGGCGGACGTGGCGCGGCTGCACCGCGACGGCCGCAAAGTCATCTGTTACGTCAACGTCGGCGCCTGGGAGAACTTCCGGCCCGACAAGGGCGACTTCCCGAAGTCGCTGCTGGGCGAGGAGAACGGCTGGGCGGGCGAACGGTGGCTGGACATCCGGAAGGTCTCCGTGCTGCGGCCGATCATGGAGCGGCGCTTCGACATGTGCCGGGACAAGGGCTTCGACGCGGTGGAACCCGATCTGGTGGAGGGTTACGGCAACAAGACCGGCTTCCCGCTCACCGCCCGCGACCAGCTCCGCTACAACCGCATGATCGCGGGGATCGCGCACCGCCGCGGGATGTCGGTCGGCCTGAAGAACGACCTGCCGCAGATCCCCCAGCTCCTCCCCGACTTCGACTTCGCGGTCAACGAGGAGTGCGCCCAGTACGGCGAGTGCGCCCGGCTCACCCCCTTCGTCGCGGCCGGGAAGGCGGTGTTCCACGTGGAGTACGCGGAGCCCACCAGCAGCTTCTGCGCCGAGTCCCGGCGGCTGAAGCTGTCGTCGATGCAGAAGAAGCTGGAGTTGGGGGTGTGGCGCAAGCCCTGCTGAGCCGCGGTGTTCAGGGACGCGGGCTGTTGCGCGCGTCGGCGCGGGCCGGGTGGACCATGCGGCGGGGGTGCGCGGGGAACGGATGGACCGTCAGCGCACGGTTCCGGTCCCGACAGCGCACCGGACGTCCCCGGCCGCGCCGCCGGTCAGGCCGGCCGGGCGGCGCTGACCACCGCCGTTCCGGCGCGGAGCGCGGCCACGGGGTCGGCCGCCTCGTCGAGTT
Source organism: Streptomyces sp. NPDC002588 (assembly GCF_040295925.1). Taxonomy (NCBI): domain Bacteria; kingdom Bacillati; phylum Actinomycetota; class Actinomycetes; order Kitasatosporales; family Streptomycetaceae; genus Streptomyces; species Streptomyces sp. NPDC002588. The sequence continues at coordinate 29,678 of NZ_JBEOWF010000053.1, read as the reverse complement.
CGATGAGGACGGTGCCGGCGCCGGGGGTGCGGGACATCGCCTCGGCCCAGCCCCGCCAGTCCACGATCCCCGAGCCGAGCGCGGCCATGTACGGCTGCTGCGCGGCGAACACCGTCTCGTCCACGGTGAGTTCGACGTCGATGGGACCGACCGCGTCCTTCCAGTGCGCCAGCGCTATGCGCGGGGTGTGGCGGCGGGCGACGGCCACGGGATCGCCGCCGCCCAGCGCGATGTGGCAGGAGTCGGGGCACAGCCAGACGTAGCGCGGGTCGGTGAGGGCCATGAACAGGTCGATGTCGCGCTCGTACCAGAGGGTGCTGTTGGACTCGGTGTGGACGGCGAGCCGTACGCCGTGGCGGGCCACCGCCTCGCCGACGGCGTGCGCGATGCCGGCCATCCGGGTCATGTACGCGGCGTCGACGAAGAAGGGCGGGCGGGTCCCGAACGTCGTCCGCATGGGCAGTCCGGTGACGAGGAGCCGCGCGCCGGCCTCGGCGAGGAAGGCCGCGCGGCGCTCGGCGTCGGCGACGATCGCGGGCAGGTTGTCCCCACGGCGCCAGTCGGGTGCGTCCTCGCCCGCGACGAAGGCGCTGACCACGGACAGGCCGCGGGCGTCGAGGGCGCGGCGGAAGGCGGCCGCGCTGCCGTAGGCGCGCAGGGCGGAGTCGATGTCGCCGGGCGGGAAGGTCAGTTCGATGCCGGTGACACCGGTCCCGGCCAGCGTGTCCATCACCCGTTCCCAGAAGGCCGAGGGGTGCGCGGCGGCCCAGGAACGCAGCGCCCCGGCGGAGTCGAGCCCCCAGAACGCCGGATGGTAGAAGGTGATGACGTCGGTGGCGAACCTCGGCGGGGTCACTCGTCACCGCCGCGCGCGTTGTAGACGACGATGCCGCCCTCGTCGACGGCCTTGCGGTAGCCCCGGAACACGGCGAGGGCCTCGGGCCGGAGGACGTCGTGGACGACCTCGATGCCGCGGGCCTCGAACTGTTCGGCCCAGTCCGCGCCGAGCGGGCCCTCGTCGAAGGTGGTGATCTCCTCCAGGTCCGGGCCCTCGCCCGCGACGACCAGGCCGCGCACCCCTGACCACATCGTGGCGCCGTAACACTGCACGCAAGGCCGCCAGTTGACGACCAATTCGTGTTCGGGCAGCCCTTCGCCGCCGAGATCCCAGCCGCCGGTGGCGATCTGGGCCAGTCCGAGGGCGACCACCTCGGCGTGGGCGCTGGAGACTCCGGTGGAGAGCACCACGTTCACCCCGACGGAGACGATCCGGCCGCTCGCGCGCTCGGCGACGAGGGCGGCGAACGGACCGCCGTTGCCCTCGCGCCAGTTGCGGTCGGCGAGCCGGTGCACGAGCCGCATCCGGTCCTCGACGCCGGGTACGACGGCGGGCACGTCGGCCAGTTCGTCGTCGATCCAGGCGGGCAGGGCCACACGGTATTCCTTGGCGATTTCGAGCACGGAAGGGCCTTTCTGTCGGGCGCGGGTCAGGGACGTCGGGCGGTGAGCACAGTGTCGCGGGCGGCGACGGCGCGGGCCGCCCGCACCGCCGTGACCACCCCGGCGAGGGTCACGTTGGCGGCCATCGCGGTGGGAATCACCCCGTTGCCCGCGAGGTACAGGTTGTCGTAGCCCCACACCCTGCCGTCCGGGTCGCATACGCCGGTGCCGTCGTCGGCGGCCGAGGCCCGGACCGTGCCGGTGAGGTGCAGGGACGAGCCGGGCGGCAGCAGGGCGCGCTCCGTCGCGGGGTCGAAGGGGCCGAACTCCTCGGCCAGGGAGCGGACTTCGTCGAGGGCCCGGTCGATCAGGGCGCGGTCGGCGGCGGAGTACCCGAACTCCACACGGATACGCGGCATGCCCGCGAGGTCGGTCGCGGTCGGGGAGAACACGAGCCGGTTCTCGGGACGGATCTCGACGGGGACGTACAGGGAGATGCCGACGGAGTGGGCGAGCGGGCGGCCGTCCTCGTCGACGTAGGTGCGGTTCATGATCTGGCCGTGGAAGGGCTGGTCCGGGCCGCCCTGCGGCAGCCAGAGGGAGTCGGTGCTGAACTCGCCGGGGCGGGGCAGCGGCAGGTCGTCGAGGGCGAGTCCGAACCGGTCGAGGTCCAGCAGGACCCGGGCGGTGACGAACGCGTGCTCGTTGAGCCGGCGGCCCAGCGCCGGGGGCCGGATGCCGGACGCGTACAGGAGCTGCGGGGTGCGCAGCGCGTCCGCGCACACCACGACGGCGTCCGCGTGCAGGTCGTGGACGGCGCCGTCGGCGACGCGGCGCAGCCGGGCGCCGGTGATCCGGCCGGTGCCCGTGCCGAGGAGCGAGGTCGCCAGGGTGCCGGTCAGCAGGGTGAAGGCGGGGTCGCCGCCGGCCGCGAGGGCCGGGAAGATCGTGCCGGGCGCGGTGCGCGGCATGGGCCCGGCCGCGGTCGCGGTGACCGCCATGGGCATGGGCTGCGCGTGCCGGCCGGCGGGGGCCGCGGCGCCGTGGCGGCGGTTGAGGACGTCGAGGACGAGGCGGCCGGGCCCGGTGGGGCCGATCGCGGCGGGGGTGACCTCGAGCAGCCGGTGCGCGGTGGCGAGGTCGGCGCTCCAGCGGTCCGGGGCGCCGAAGTCGAACACCTCCTCGCCGTGGGGCCACGGGGTCGCGGCGGTCCAGTGGACGCCCATGCCGCCCGCGTTCCAGGCGAGCGCGGCCTGCGGCATCGCCTCGGCATCCTCGCCGAAGGCCAGCGCGTGGAACATGCCGGGGGTGAGGGCGGTGAGGCCGCCGGCGGTCTCGCGGACCACCTCGGCGCCGGTGTACATGCCCTGGATGCCGGTGGCGACCCGCTCGTTGTAGCGCGCCCACAGGGCCGGATCGTCGAGGTCGTGCAGGTGCAGGCCGGGTGCGGCGCCGATCGGGGCGCCGCCGTCGACCATCGTGAGGCGGAGGGCGGGATCGGCCTCGCGCAGCAGCCGGGCCACGGCCGATCCCATGATGCCGCTGCCCACGATGAGGACGTCGGTGCGGGGGGTGCAGGTCACGGTAGGACTCCTGGGTGCGCGTGGTCACGCGGTGGGGGCTCGGGGGCCGAACAGTTCGGTGTCCATGCGGTCGAGGGCCAGCTTCACGGCGCCGACCAGCGGGGCTTCGTGGCCCAGGCCGGTGGCCCGCAGTTCGACCGCCGGGGTGCGGGCCTCGCGCAGAGCCGCGCGTACCCGGGGCAGCAGCACGTCGGCCGCGTCCTCGAGACCGCCGCCGAGCACGATGAGCGAGGGGGCGACCGTCCAGGACAGGGTGGTGAGGATCGACGCGATGTTCTCCACGAACTCCTCGACCTCGGCGAGCGCGGCCGTCTCGCCGGCCCGGGCGGCGTCGAACCGGGCGAGGGCGACGGCCCGTCGGTCCGGGTCCGGCGAGGTGAGCCAGGCGACGGGCCGGTGTTCGACCGAGCCGGCCGGCAGGGACCGCGCCTCCACGATCTCGCCGGCCGCGCCGTCGAGACCCCGGTGCACGGCTCCCCGGACGAGGATGCCGAGGCCGGTGCGGTTGCCGAGCATGGCCCACACGACGTTGTCGTGGTCGCCCGCCACACCGCGCCAACGTTCCGCGAGGGCACCGAGGTTGGTGTCGTTGTCGGCGAACCAGGGCACGCGGACCCGTCGGGCCAGCTCGTCCGGCAGGTGGACGCCCTCCCAGCGGGTGGTGTGCACCAGCCGTCGTACGACGCCCGCGTCGTCGATCGCGCCGCCACTGGCGACGGCGCCCGCCCGCAGCCGGTCCGCGGTCCCGCCCGCGTCGTCGAGCGCGGCCAGGACCAGTCCGGCGGCGTCGTCGAGGGTGGTGTCCGGGTCCTGGTAGGCGCGCAGCGGGTGGTGGGCCCGGCCGACGATGCGGCCGCGCACATCGGCGACGACGGCCGAGGCGTCCACCGTGGTGATGCGTACTGCGGCCAACAGGGCGTGCTCGGCCCGCAGTTCGTAGCGGCGGGCGGGGCGGCCGGCGCAGCCGCTGACCGGGACGCGGTCCAGCTCCGCCACCCAGCCCGCCTCCACGAGCGTGTCGAGGATCAACTCGATGGTGCGGCGCGAGAGTCCGGTCCCCCCGGCGAGCCCGGTCATCGTCGTCGGCCCGGACGCCACCGCCAACGCCCGCAGGATCACGGAGGTGTTGACCCGGCGTACGGCGCTCTGGTTCATCCCGGACATCAGCACGTTCCCGCTCCCGTCCCCCGGACCACGGGGTCGTACCCGCCGGTGGTGTCGACGACGGGCGTGCCGTACGCGCGGGCCGGATCGCCGTGTCCGCCGGTGGCGCGGCCCCAGGCCGGTGTCCCGCCGCGGACGAAGGCCGTCAGGTCGGCGTGCATGTGCGCGGCCAGGACGGCCGGCGGGTTCGGGCCGAGTGCCTCGGGGACTCCGGGTGCGTCGAGGAGGTCGAAGAAGAACGGCAGGTCGGTGCAGTGCGCGGCGCCGCCGGACACCGGGGAGGGCCATTCGAAGGAGTACAGCCAGGTGCCGGCGGGGGCGGTGCGGCGGGCCGTCGCGGCGGCCGGGCAGGCGGCGCGGAAGACGGTGTCGGTGCGGCGGGTCCCGGCGGCGCGTCCGACGGGGTCCGCGGGGGAGTCGAACTCGTCGGCCGTCGCCCCGAGGAGCAGGGGGACGTCGTGCCCGTGCCGGGTGAGGCCGTCGGCGACCGGCACCGGCAGGACGTCGTCGCCGACGACCGGGCCGAGCACCAGGACGTCGTCCTCGGTGCGCAGGTCGAGGACGGCGCGCTGGAGCCGCCCGGGCGGGTGGGCGCCGAGCCCCGCGCGGGTCGGCGGCACGCCGAGGGAGTGCGCGAGCCGTTCGAGGAAGCCGTGTCCTGTGACCTCGAAGAAGCCGCCGGAGAGGCTCACCGCCCGCTGGAAGCGGCCCCGGCCGGCGGGCGAGGACAGCAGTGCGAGCACGGCCGCCGCCCCGGCGGACTGGCCGGCGAGCGTGATGCGCTCCGGGTCGCCGCCGAACGCGGCGATGTTCTCCCGCACCCAGTCGAGCGCGAGCAGCAGGTCGCGCAGTCCGAGGTTGGCCGGCACCCCGTCCAGTGGGGCGAAGCCGTCGACGCCGAGCCGGTAGCCGGGGGTGACGAGGACGACGCCGTCGCGGGCGAAGGCGCGCCCGTCGTACCAGGGGCTCGCCGGGCTGCCCGCGAGGAAGCCGCCGCCGTGGATCCATACCAGGACGGGGCGGGGCGTGCGGTCGCCGTCCGCCGCCGGGGCCGTGACGGTGAGGTTCAGGATGTCGTCGCCCGGGACCGACGGCTCCGGCACGGTGGTCGTCGCCGACAGCGGGACGCGCTGGGAGGTGGGGCCGGGCCGGGACGCGTCGAAGGGCTCCGGCAGCCGGCCGCGCGGGACGGGCGCGGCGAACCGGCGGGCGCCGGTGGGGGCTTCGGCGTACGGGATGCCCGAGAAGCGGCGTACGCCCTTGAGCTGACGCCCCACGATCGTGCCGGCGGGTGCGTGGACGACCGGCCGCAGGGCGCTCACCGAAGCCCCGTCCCGGCGATGCCCTGCACGAAGTACCGCTGCAGGAACAGGAACAGGACGAGCACCGGCAGCATGACGACGACCGCCCCGGCGAGCATCAGGCCGTAGTCGGTGACGTGCGCGGCTGCCTGGCTGGTGGCGGCGAGGCCCACCGGGAGGGTGTAGGTGGACATGCTCTGGGCGACGATGAGCGGCCAGATGAAGTTGTTCCAGGAGCTGAGGAACGACATGATCGTGATCGTGGCGAGTGCGGGCCCGGCCAGCGGGAGGAAGATCCGGAAGAAGATCCGGAACTCGCCCGCGCCGTCGATGCGGGCCGCTTCCAGGAGTTCGTCGGGGATCGACAGCGCGTACTGCCGCATGATGAACACCGACAACGGCAGCGCGACGGCGGGCAGCGCGATCCCGGCGAGGGTGTCGGCGAGTCCCAGGTCGACGGTGATCACGAACTGGGTGACGAAGACGGCGGTGAACGGCACCATCATCGCCGCCATGACCGCCCCGAACGCGAGCCGCCGGCCCGCGAAGTCGAGCTTGGCGAGCGCGTAGCCGGCGGCGGAGGCCGCCACGATGTTGCCGGCGACGACGACGGCCGCGACCACCACGCTGTTGGTGAGGAACCGGCCGAAGCCCTCGGTGGCGAACAGCCGGGTGAAGTTGGCGAGGGTGACGTGGTGCGGGAGCCAGGCGCCGGGATCGGAGCGGATCTCGTCGAGGCCGCGCAGCGAGCCGCTCACCACCCAGACGAAGGGGAGCAGGGTGAGCAGCGCGCACAGCACGAGGGCGCCGTAGAGCGCGGGGCGTCGCAGGTGGGTCATGTGCGGGACCTCAGCAGCCGGAACTGGACGAGGCTGACCACGGTCACCAGCAGGAGCATCACGAAGGACGCCGCCGCCGAGGTGCCGAACTCGCCCGCGCCGAACTGGCGGTAGGTGTACAGCGCGACGGACTCGGTGGAGCCGAGCGGGCCGCCCCCGGTGAGCAGGTAGGGCTCGTCGAAGACCTGGAGGTAGAACACGGTCAGCAGGACGGAGACCATGAGCGTGGTGGGCAGCAGCAGCGGCAGGGTGATGTGCCACAGCTGCCGCCACCGGCCGGCCCCGTCCAGTGCGGCGGCCTCGTACACGTCCCCGGGTACGGCCTGGAGCCCGGCGAGGAAGAGGACCATCGCGATGCCGAAGTTGCGCCAGACGCCGAGCAGGATGACTACCGGCATGGCCAGGTGCGGGTCGCCCAGCCAGTCCGGTCCGGCGAACCCGGCCGCGCCGAGCACCTTGTCGACCGTGCCGTCGGTGTTGAAGGCGTAGCGCCAGATCAGGGCCACGGCGACGACGTTGGTGACGACGGGCGCGAAGAAGACCGTACGCAGCACCCCGCGCAGCCGGCGGATCCCGGAGTTCAGGGCGAGGGCCAGCGCGAAGCCGACGCCCATGGTGAGCGGTACGCCGACGGCCACGAAGAGGCCGGTGTTGAGGATGTCGCGCAGGAACGTCGGGTCCCGCAGCAGCCGCAGGTAGTTCGCCGTCCCGGTGAAGTTCACCGCGAACGGGGTCCGCAGGTCGGCGCCGCGCAGGTCGGTGAGGCTGAAGCCGAGCGCGGCGACGGCGGGGACCAGCGTGTAGAGCAGGAACACGAGGGTGAAGGGGGCGAGGAACAGCCAGGCGACGGCCGTACGGCGGGCCGCGGGGCGGGGGCGCCTGCGGGCGGTGCGGGGCGCCGCCTTCCGCAGTGGCTTCCCGCGGGCCTCCGGGATCAGGGTGGTCGTCATCGGCGGCTCACTCCGACCCCGTACCGACGCTCTCGGCGTACGCCTGGATGTTCGCGGCGGCCTTCGCCGCGGTCTCCTTGCCCTTGGCCACGGCTTCCATCTCCTTGCCCATCCGGGTCGCCACCTGCTGCCAGGTGGTGACCTTCGGGAAGGCGCGGGTGTCCTTCAGCTGAGTGAAGAAGGCGTCGAGCAGCGGCTGGCCCTTGATGGCGGGATCGTCCCAGGCGGAGATGACGGCGGGCAGCGAGCTGTACGCCTTGTACTGCGCGATCTGGGTGCTCGGCTGCGCGATGTGCCGGACGAGCTTCCAGGCGGCGTCCGCGTTGCCGCTGCCGGCGAGCACGCCCCAGGAGCCGCCGGCCGAGAAGGAGACGCTGCCCGCGGAGCCGGCCGGCAGCGGCGCGGTGGCGACGTGGGAGGCGGTCCAGCCGGTCTTCTTCGCGGCGGTGTCGAGCTGGCCGATCACCCACGGTCCGGTGATCATGGTGGCGGTCTTCCCGGAGACGAAGTAGGGCTGGGCGTCGAGGAAGGTGGGGCCGCCGGTGTCGGCGGTGCCCGAGGTGAAGAAGGACGCGTTGTACTTCAGCGCGTCGGCCATGGCCGGGGTGTCGAGGGTCCACTTGCCGCCGGACGACAGCAGCGAGCCGCCCGCCTGCCAGGCGTACATCGCGACGTCCTGGCCGTTGAAGACGTCCCAGCCGATGTCGGCCCCGAGGCCGTGCCCGGCGCCGGCGCCCTGCAGCGCCTTCAGGAACGGGGTCATGTCGTCCCAGGTGGCGGGTGCGCTCACGCCGGCCTTCTTCGCGAGGTCGGCGCGGTAGACGAGGGCGTACGTGTACGCGTACCAGGGCACCGTGTACGCCACGCCGTCGGCCACGCCGGCGTCCCAGAGGCTCTTGAAGAAGGCGTCCGGGTCGACGAGGCCGTCGGGGACGGGCTTCAGGGTCTTCGCGTCGAGGAACTGTGCCTGCGACTCGGGGAAGAACTGGGCGACGTCCGGTCCCTTGCCCGCCGCGACGGCCGCCTGGAGCTTGGTGTAGTACTCGGCGTTCGGAATCAGCGTGAACTTCACGCGGACGTCCGGGTTCGCCTTCTTGAAGGGCGCGATGACCTTGTCGAGCACGTCGGCGTCGCCCTGGGCGGCCCAGACGGCGACCGTGCCGGTGGCCGGGGAGCTGTCGACGGGCGCGGCGCTGCCGGTGGCGGCCGCCGGGCCGGCGCCGCGTCCGCAGCCGGCGAGCGGGAGAGCCGATCCGGCGGTCAGGCCGGCGGCGAGTCTGAGGGCGGTGCGGCGGGAGAGGTGGGGCACGGGGGACTCCACGGGATTTCAGGGGGAAGTAGCGTTTTGGGAGGTGGCAGCGACGCTACGAACGTCGTGTTTCGTCCCCGTGGCGGTCCTCGCCTCGAATAATTTCGGAACTTGTAGCGAAATCCCCCCGGGCGCGGCCCGCGTGATCTTGAACGGGGGCGCGGGCCCGCTTCCGCGCCCCGGCGCGCCGATCCGGAAACAGCCGGATCGTTTTATCGTGAACGGCTGCTATTGATTCCGGCAACTGGGGTAACGTACGACTTCACGAAGGTCCCACAAGGCACACGGTCCGACCTTCCCATCAGCACGTCTTTTCGATTTCACTTCGAATTTATTTTCGGATTCATTTTCGGATTCGATACGTCAGTCCGCGTTCCGGGGGGCACGTGAGAACGCAGCACAACAGCAGGGCGCTGGACGGTACGGACGACCTGACAGCCGCTGCCCGGGTCGCGACGGCGTGGCACGCGACACGGAACGAGACCGACGCACCCGATGTCGATCCGTCGTTCGAATTCATCGAACAGTTTTTCAGAAAACAGCTGCCTGAATTCGGCCGGCATTCTTCGGCGGAATGGCGGAAGGCACTTCGGCGGGCGGCCGACAGCGCAAAGAGGAACAGCCGCACTCAGGGACTCGGATGGCTGAGCACCGCGCTCGTCGGAGGCGAACTCGACGCCGTCACCGTCACGGAGATCGGCTGCGAGAAGGTACGCGTCAGCCGTCTTTCGTGCGGCACGGACGACGGACTCCCCCACACCAGCGTCCTGTGCGAGACGGAGTGGCGCACCGCCGCCGCGGACGGCGCCCTCGACGACGACAGCCTGCTGCGGCACCTGTTCGAGCTGGCCCGGGAGACGCCCACCGCGCGGGACGTCGCGGACGCCCTCGACCGTGCCCTCGGGCGGTCCGCACGGCACGACGACCCTCCCCTCGTCGTCGCCGTCCGCGCGGCGGGCTGGGCCCGGGTCGAGGAGGCCACCGCCCTGGCCGGCGCCCTGCGACCTGCTGTGCTGCGGCTGTGTCTGCCCGTCGGCTGGCCGCGGCAGGGCCCCCTCGACCTGCTCGCCGGCGCGCCCCTGCGCCGCACCCTGTGGTTCGTCGCCGCCCGGGTGGACGACTCCTCGGGCGCCGTGGGCCTCGCCCGGCAGGCCCTCTTCCGGGCCGGCAGCACCGGCTCCGCCCGGCCGGACGCGGGCGGGTCGTCGCCGGTCGCCGGCGTACAGGTCGGGCAGCCGCCCTCCGCCTCGGGCGCACCGCAGCGGCACAGCGCCTTCGTCGTCACCGCCCGGCCGGCCGACGCGCCCACCGCCTGGCTCCCCGTCAGGGCGGACCGGGTGGCGCTGCCCGCCGCCGGCGGGACCACCCTGCGCTACCGGCTCGACGCCCCGGGAAGCCTGCGGCTGCTGTACGACGGCGGGCACGAACCGGAGACCACCGCCTGGCCGCTGGTCGTGCGCGACCTGCCGCGCGGGCAGTCGGCCCCACGGCCCGTCGACCTGGTGGTGGCCGTGGAGACCGCGGTGCGCCGCGGACACGGCGCCGCCCAGCTCGCGGAACGGCTGCGGCAGGCCCGGGCGGTCATCAGCGCCACCGCCGCCGCCGTACCGCACGCGGACGGACTGTGGGTGGGACTGATCGGCTACCGGGACCACCAGCCGCTCGCAGGCCCCGGGGACCGTACGCCGATCCACTACCGCGCGGGCCTGCGCCCGGCGGGAGAGGCGGCGCGGGAGCTCGCCGGCTGGGAGCACAGCCAGCTGCACCACGACTTCGCGACCGGCCTCGAGCACGTGCCGGGCGAACTCCTCGGCTGGCACGCGCAGTGGCGGCCCGGCAGTCTGCGGGTCCTGCTGGTCGTGGGGGCGCGCCCACCGCATCCCTACGGCAGACCGCCGCAGGCCGTCCGCCGGCGGGCGCCCGTACGGGTGTGCCCCGACCGGCTGGACTGGGAGTCCGCGCTCGCGGCCCTGCACAGCCGGCAGCAACTGCGCTGTCTGGCCCTGGTGGACCCGCCGGCCTGGATGGACGGCGACACCGAGCCCCTGGTGGCCGAGTGGGCCCGCCACGCCTGGGCGCAGTTCGGCCGGCAGGGCTGCTTCGCCGTCGCCGACGGCACCGAACCGGTCGTGCGGACGCTGCTCACCTCCGTCCGTCCGGCCGGCGACGGCGCGGCGCCGTCGATGCTCGTCGCCGCCGCGGGGCCGGCCGACGCCTGGCTCGCCCATCCGGCGCCCGACGCGGTCTGACGAGCGGACCGACCCGACCGGGGCCTTCGGACCTGCGGAGGCCCTCCAGAGAAACAGGGGGAGACATGACCGACCGAGAAAACGACAAGGACGCCTACCCGCAGGACGCGGGGCGGCGGCGCGCCGACAGCGGCAGGAAGAGCCCGTACGCCGTCTTCGACCAGCCCGTCGCGCTGCCCGGACCACCCGACCCGCCGGGACCGTCCGCCCCGCCCGCAGGTCCCGCGATGTTCCCCGTCCAGGAGGACGGCGGCAAGCAGACCGACGAACGGCGGCCCGTCCACCACCAGCTCACCCGGCCGGGCACCCACCCGGCGGCGCGGCCTGAGCGGGCCGAGCCCGCCGAGAGCCCCGCCGCCCCGGCCGTCGAGAGCACGAACGAGGCCGGGGCCGAGGCCGCCGCCGCGTCCACCATCACCCTCTGGGGAGGCATGGGCAGCGGCAAGTCCACCCTGCTGGCCGCGCTCACCCGCGCCGTGCTGGACCCGCAGTACGGCTCCTGGAACGTGTATCCGGAGGACCACGCCTCCAAGCAGTACCTCAGCGACCTCGCCCACACCTTCTACCGGGAACGCGTCTTCCCCAGCGCCACCCAGGACGAACAGCGCCCCGTCCGGCTCACCCTGGTCGGCGACGTGGCCGGAACGCCGTACTCGACCAGGAACACCAGACGCAAGTGGCGGCGGAACGGGCCGCCGCCGTCCGACGTGCTCGAATTCCGGGTCAGTCTGCGCGACATGCCCGGCGAGGCCTTCGACCTGCGCTCCGACACCGGGGCGCTGATGGGCCCCCGGCTGGTCACCGACCTCGCCGACTCACGGGCCATGGTGTACGTCCTCGACGCGGCCCGCGAGTGGCGGGTCAACGGCGCGAACGGGCCCGTCGACGAGGACGAACGGCAGAGCGCCGACTTCTTCACCGAGGTCCTGGACGGCGTGGCCACCGAGATCGCGATCCGCGGGCAGCGCGACGGCCACCGGCTGCCCCACAGCATCGCCGTCTGCCTGGCCAAGTTCGACGACGCGGAGGTCTTCCGCTTCGCCTGCGAGAACGCCAACGTGCGGCTCAACCCCCGCACCGGCCAGCCGGAGGCCGTCGACGCCAGACGGCTCTTCGAGGACCTGTGCAACGAGTTCCCGCACGGCAGCCTCAGCGAGATCAGGAACCAGATCGAGCGCTACTTCGTACCGGAGCGCGTCGGCTACTTCGTGTCCTCCGCCGTCGGGTTCTGGGTGCATCCCGAGCACGGTTTCGACTTCGCGAACCCCTCGCTGGTCAACCCCCTCGAGGACAGGGTGCGCTTCGCCGCCTCGCCCCGGCCCGTCAACGTCATGGAGCCGTTCCTCTTCCTGCGCGGCCTGAACCGGCGGCGATGACACCCCCACGTATCCGAGGTCCCCGGACGAGAAAGGAAGACCTGCCCATGTCGTCCACCGGCACGGGACTGACCGCGGGCTGGGCGGTCTGGGGCAAACCCCCGGGCAGCCGGCAGGGGTACCACGTCATGGCGGCCTGGCCGCCGGAGTGGAGCAGCCCGTACAACAAGGCGATCCAGGACTGGTCCCCCGGCACGCCCGCCCCCACCGACACCCTGCCCTGGATCACCATCGGCCCCGGCCGGATGCCCGACGGGCAGCTGGGCCTCGGCGTCTACGTGCTCCACGGCACCGGCACCTCCGACGCGCACAACCGGCCCATCAACCGCATCACCCACTTCTGGGTGCCGTACCGGCTGGCGGCCGGGCGGGGGCTCGGCTGGACCTCCCTGGCCCGCGCCGCCCTCGGCCTGGTCAACCGCACCGGGGCCCCGGTGCCCGAGACGCAGCGGCCGGACCCGGCGCAGGACCTGCCCGCCCCCGCCGCGGCCCCGCACGCCGTCGAACTGCCCATCGGCGCGGACGAGCACCTCATGCGCGAGGTCGACGAGGTCTTCACCTCCGACGACGGCTCCGACCTGGCCACCAACGTGCTGCGCTGGCACGCCGCCGTGGCCGCGCGGCTGCTCGACGGGCCCGTGGTGGTGACGGGCGGCCCCGAGGAGGATCCGCTGGAAAGGCTGCGGCTCCTGGACAACATCGCCGCCATGCTGCCGTTCGCGCTGCGCTCCACGGTCTCCGCCGCCACCGCGACGTCGTCCGGGGCGAACCACCGCATCCATCTGTCGTGGGGCCGCCCCGCCCCCGGTGTCGTCTGCGTCCCCTGGCAGGCCAAGCCGCCCGCGCTCGACGTGCTCTCCCCGGCCGCCCTCCAGTACCACGACCTGCTGCTCCACGCCTGGGATTCGCGCGGCGGCCCCGCGGTCCTCGCCCATCTCGCGCGGGCGACCGGGCTCGACGCGCACGGCGACGTACCCCGCCTCCCGCTGCCCGAACAGGCCTACGCGGTCCTCAGCGCCCTCGACGACAGCCTCTCCATCGAGGCGCAGGCACTGCGCGGGCAGCCGGTCGCCGTCGAGGTGGTGGACGACTTCCTGCGCGACCCGCGGACCAGCGGCACGACCGTCAGGGTCATGCTGCAGGCCAAGATGTCCGGACCGTCGACGGACATGTCGTCCGTCTCTCCCCGGCTGGACGATCCCGAGGTCGCGCGGCTGCTGTTCGGCCTGCTCGCCCAGGACCTGCTGGCCGGTCCCCTGGAGTCCGTCCAGGAACGGATCAGCAGTCTGCTGTTCCACACGGCGACGGACGGCCCGCGCCGGGACGTCCTCGACCGTTCCGTCGCCTCTCTCGTCACCCAGCCGCAGCTGCGCGGACAGGACATCGACATCACGTCCACCCTGCGGCTCCTGCCGTCCCTGGAGCCCTTCGAACCGGACAGCATGCCGTTCACCCGGGGCGCCCTCGCCGCCCTCCCGGAGCACGTCCACGGGCTCCTGCACGCGGTGTCCCGGGGACCGATGCCCGCGGCGAAAGTCCTGCGCTGGCTGGACTGGCTCAGCCCCGCTCCGGGCGACGAGACCGAACTCCCGCTGCTGCGGGACCTCCTGGTGCGGTACGAGACGTCGACGTGGGCGCCGCAGCCCCGCTGGGCCGCCAAGCACCCGGACGCCTGCGCGCGGCTGCTGGACCTGGCCATCGCCTGCGGCAGGGGCGACGCCGTGCTGAGCGGCCAGGTCTTCGACGAGCTGCGCGACGTACTGGTGTCGCCGCACCGGGGCCTGCGCAGGACGTCCGGCCCGCGGGACGAGCCTGCCGCCCTGCGCGCCCTGCTGCGCGGCGGACCGTGCGCACCGCTCGACCCGCGCTCCGAGGCCCGCTGGGACCTGCTGTGCGCGCTCGCCGGCCAGCCGCCCACAGCAGCGGCCGGGCATCACCGCACACCGCCGACCCGATCGCGGCTGGACACCTACGCGACCTTCCTGCGCCAGCATCTGAGCGCGCTGCGCCCCCGGGAGCGGACGATCGCGGGAGAGGTCCTGCTGCGGCACCTCCTGCACGTCGACGCGGCCACGGGGCTGCGGCCCGGCGACACCGCCCGCGCCGTGACCGAACGGCTCGTCCAGGCGCCCACCGATCAGCCCTTGTGCCGGCTCACCGACACGGCCGTCACCGAGCTGCTGGCCCGCGACGACTGGCGCGCGGAACCGGAGGACACCGGGTGGCTGCGGCGGCTGGGCACCTCCCTGCCGTCCCTCGGGAACGTCCTCGAGCTGTACTCGCTGCGCGACGCCGTACGGACCGGCCGGCTCACCGCCTCCGAACTCGCTCTGCAGCTGCGCGCGGCACGGCTGGCCGGCGTCACGGCCGCCGATCTGTGCAAACCGGTCGGCGACTGGGCGGCGCGGCACCCTCAGTGCGGGAACGCGCTGGTCAGCCTGCTGGACGCCTATCTGAGGGTCCATGCGGAGAGCGACGATCCGTCAGGCCCGTCCGCACGGACGGCGCTGGAGTGGGAGTTCTCCCGCGGCCGGCTCGGCCAGACGCTGTGGTCGGACTACTACACGGCCGCGACGGCCTCCCTGCGGACCGAGGAGGACCGGGCCTCGGAAGCGATCCGCACGGCCGAGCGCCACCGGGAGACGGTCCGGCGCCGCCTGCGGGAACTGACCCAACTCCACTCGGCCCGCCACTGAACCCGGCGCCGCCCGATCCTCCGGCAACCGCCGGGACCTCCCGAGAAAGTGCTGCCTGCCATGCTCACGCCCCCACCGTCACCCTTCCGGCGCCGCTCGCGCGCCGCCGCGGTGGCCGCCTGCCTCTCCGTCGCCCTGCTGCTGGGCGCGTCGGCGGCCCGCGGCTCCGAGGAACCCGCCCCCTCACCGGACGAGATCGGCCACGCCCTGCACGTCGACGACGTCCCCGCCACCTACGTCGTCCTCGTCGACACCTCCTCGTCGATGAACGACCCCGGGCCGGACGGCACCAGGCTGTACGACACGGTGCGCGCCCGGCTGCGGGGCTTCCTCGCCGGTCTCGCCCCCTCGGACCAGGTCTCCGTGGTCGCCTTCGGGCGTGCGGTGAGCGTGGTCCAGCCCCTCAGCCCGGCCGGCGACGCGCGGGACGCCGCCGACGCGCTGCCCGCCGAGGCCGGGGAGAGCGCGAGCGATCCGGGCAGCGCCCTGGAGGCGGCGGCGGAACAGCTCACGAAGAGCCGCACACCGGTCGCGGCCGTACTGCTGCTCACCGACGGTGCGATCAACGCTCCCGGCAGTCCCTACGCGAAGCTGGGATCGCCGGGCTGGAAGCAGCTGCGCGAGCGGTACAGCGGGCTCGGCACCGACCGCAACGTGGTCGGCTACGGACTGCCGCTCACCGGACAGACCCACATCTCCGACGTCCTCGCGGCGGTCTTCCCCACGCCCCGCATCCTCCCGGCGGGCGTCGCGGACCTGGACTCCCAGCTGGACACCGCCAAGGACCGGGTGCGCGCCGACAAGGCGGTCCGCGCACTGCGGGAGGACGACGGAAGCGGGGTGCGGCTGACCGTCGCCGACCCGTCGGCCCGCGGCGCGGGCTCCGGCACGCTGACCGTGCCCACCGGCGACCGCACCGGCGCGCGGCGCCAGACCGTACGCCTCACCGTCACGTCCCTCGCCCGCCATGTGCCGCTGCGGGTGAGACTGCGGGCCGGCTCCCGGCCGGGAGAGCCCGCGGTCACGGCCGACGGACTGCCCGCCGAACCGCTCGTCCTGCCGCCGGGGACCGTGCGGACCTACGACGTCACCCTCACCTGGGCGCAGAACCCCCGCTCGTCCCTCACCGGCTCGTCCGGTGCCTTCCGGTCCGGCCTCACCGTGTCCGCGGACGTCGCGTCGCCGTGGACGCCCACCGTGCACGGCGCCCTCGGCTACCCGGACTTCCGGCTGGACGGCTCCCGCACGGCCGAGGTGAGGCTCCGGGGCGAGGTGCCCGGGCACTCGCCCCGCTGGGCCCTCCCCCTGCTGCTCGTACTGGTCGTGGGCGGCGGGTTCCTCGGGTGGCTCCTCCACACCCGGCGCCGGCCGCTGCTGTCGGGCGAGCTCGTCGTCACGGACCTGCCGTCGGGAGAGCGCATCACGAGGCCGCTGAGCGGCCGGACCGTCACCTTGGACATCGAGGTGGCCGACGTGCGGGCCCGGGTCAGGGTCCGCGGGCGCACGGTGGCCGGACGCCGGGTCCTCGCCCTGGACTGCGTCCGCGAACCCGTGCGGGCCACCGGCACACGGCTCTCCGACAGCGGGACGCTCGAGCCGGGCAAGTCCACGGTGTTGTGCGGGATCGGCTTCTCGCACACCGTCGCCGCCCGTGACACCGCTCCGGCGCAGTGAGGGACCGGCCCGTGGACCAGCTGCCGACCGTCCCCGCCACGCTCCCCGCCCCGGTGACCGCCCTGACGGACGCGGACCCCGCCGAGGCCGCCGGGTTCCGGCTGCTGGGCCGGCTCGGGACCGGCGGGTTCGGCCACATCTATCTCGGCCGGCGTGCCGTCGACCATGCCGTGGAGCCCGGCGGCGACCCCTACGTGCTGGCTGCGGTGAAGCTCCTCAAGCAGGAGTACTCGGCCGACCCCCAGCACCTGCAGCGTTTCCACCAGGAGAGCAAGGCCCTCGAGCGGTGCGCGGGGGCCCGCATCCCCGAGCTGCTGTCCTTCCAGTTCGACGTGGGCCGGGCGCCCGCGATCGCCACCCGGTTCATCCCCGGCCCCTCGCTCTTCCGGATCGTGGACGCCCAGGCCGGCGGACTGCCGTCCGACAGCGTCCGGGCGCTGGGCGCCGACCTCGTCGACATCCTGCGCACGGCGCACAGCAAACGGCTGCTGCACCGCGATCTGCACCCGGGCAACATCCTGCTGACCGCCGACGGCCCGTGGATCATCGACTTCGGTCTCACCCGGATCAGCGGCCAGCGCCTCACCCGCCCCCTGGACCAGGCGATCGGCAACCCGCACTTCTGCGCCCCCGAACAGCTCGAGGACTTCGCCTCGACCAGTGCCCCCACCGATGTGTTCGGCATCGGCGCGGTGCTGCTGTTCGCGCTCAGCGGCCGCGTCCCGTACCCGGGGCCCCGCAGTGCCGTGCGGCGCTCGGCGGACCTCTCGGGACTGGCCGGCGACCGGCTCGGCGAGATCGTCGGCGCGTGTCTCGCCGCGGACGCCGCCGACCGGCCCACGCTGGAGGAGCTGCGCGACGAGCTGGGCGACCCCGGGACCCCGGAGCTGCCTGCCGCCGTCCACGGAACGCTGGACCGGCACCGGGCCCAGCTGCGGCACTTCCTGCGCAGCGTGGGCAACGAGGCCGAGCTCACGGTGCCGTTCCGGCCCGGCCGGCGCCGGTGGAGCAGGAACATCGGGGACTGGGCGCACGCCGTCGTCGCGAGCGAGGACGGCGCCGTGGCCGCGGCCGACGGCGCCGGCGGTGTGCACTGGCTGCACGCCGCGTCCGGTGTGCCCGTCGCACGGTTCCCGGGGTACCGGCCGCCGCTGCGCATGAGCGCCGGGGAGCGGCTGTTCCTGGTCCGGGACGCCGCGGGCCGGGTCGAGGCGTGGGACACCCGGGAGCGGGTCCGCCGCTGGTCGGCGGTGGCGCCCGGGAGCGCCGCGACGCCCTTCCTGCTGCACGGGCACAACGTGTTCCTGTGCGAGAGCGACGCGACCGTCCTCCACTTCGACGTCCGCACCCGCCGGGTGTGGTGGCGCAGCGGCCCGCTGCCGGGGCCGACGGCCATCGCGGCGGGGCCGGACCGGATCTACGTCCTCGCCGGAGGGGGGCGTCTGCTGCTGGCCCTCCACGACGAGGACGGCACCCCGGCCTGGCCCGAACCGGTCGCACTGGAGGCTCCGGTGCGGGCGGCGCCGCTGCCGGTCGACGACGCCGTCGTGGTCGCCGACACGCGTGGCGGTCTGCGGTGTCTGTCGGCGCCCGACGCGGCCGTGCGCTGGTCGGTGGCGCTCGGGGCGCCGGTCGTCACGGCGCCCGTGCGGGTCGGCGACACCGTCGTGGTCGGGGACACGTCCGGGGTGGTCCACGCCCGCGCGGCCCGAACGGGCGCGGAGCGGTGGCGGACCGGCCGGACGGACGGGGACGAGATCTTCGCGCTGTGCGCGCTGGGCGGCACGCTGGTGGCCGGCGGCTGGCTCGGCCGCCTGCACGCCGTGAGCGCCGAGGACGGCGGCACGGTGCGCACGCTCGACCTCCCGGGCCAGATCCTCGCTCTCACCCCGGCCTCGCTGAACACCGCCGTCCTCGCGGCCACTTCGGCCGGCACGGTCCATCAGGTACCGCTCTGACCCGCATCCGGACGCCGCGCGGCGGTCACCTTCCTGTTCCTGGGCGCACTCCGGCTTCAGGCACCCGTGCGGCGCCAGTGAGCGGTCCCGCGCGGTGCGGCGTGCCGTTGCGGCCCGGCCCCGCCGTTGGCGGCGAGGCACTGCAGCCACCAGGACGTCGTGGACAGCAGCCCGACGAAGACGACGAGCAGCAGGGCTGACGTCCACATGGGCCGGCTGCCCGGGGACTGCCATGCCGTCCACGCGGTCGACGCCGTCCACAGCACGACGCCCGCCGCGTAGTGGACCCGGACGCGGCGCAGTTGCCTCACCGTCCGCACGGACACTGGGTGATCACGGTTCGCTGCCATGCCGGCCCGTGTACCCCGATCCGGGCGGTCCAACGATGCGGGTGTGCCCGGCTTCGGGGCCGCCACGCGGTCAGGTTCGGCTCGGACTCGAGGAGTGGGCGGCTGCGGCTCGTCGCCGCAGGCCGGGTCTGTTCCGCGCCGGTCCGCGGGGATCGCCGTGCCAGTCCAGTACCAGGACCGTGGCGTCGTCCCTGAGGTTGCCGTGGCAGGCTTCGAGCACCGCGCCGGTCAGGCTCCGGACGGCTTCTCTCGGATGCTGCGCGCGGGTGTCCCGGACGACCGAGGCCAGGTCGGCGGCCGCGGCACCGCGCTCCTGCATTCCGTCGGTGAGCAGGATCAGACGGTCTCCGGGACGCAGTTGCAGTTCCTGTACGCGGTAGGAGGTGGGTGCCGCCACACCGAACGGCAGGTTGACGGCGAGTTCGACCTCTTCGACGGTGCCGTCGCGCAGCCGCAGTGGCCACGGATGGCCGGCGTTGACCAGTTCGCAGAGGCCTGTTCCGAGGTCCACGCACAGCAGTTGTCCGGTGGCCAGGCCGCGGCTGTGGCTCAGCATGGCCCGGTGGGCGTGGGCGGCCTGCTGGAGGGCGTCACAGCCGCTGCGGCGTGCCTGCCGCAGCGCTCCGACCAGCAGGGTGGCCAGCAGAGCCGAGTTCGTGTCGTGGCCCATGGCGTCGGTGATGGACAGGTGCAGGGTGTCGCGGTCGAGGGTGTAGTCGTAGGTGTCGCCACCGATGTCGTCGGCCGGGATCAGCCCGGCGGCGAGGGTGAACTGGGCCGCCTCGCAGCAGGGGGCCGAGGGAAGCAGCTGGTGCTGGATCTCCGCGGCGAGGCTGGTCTCGGTGGTGCGCCGGCCCATGTGGTACAGGTCGGTGAAACGGCGGTCGGTGACGATGATGTAGGCCAGCGCGTGTGCCGCGTCGCGGACCTGCCGGAGCGCGGTGTCGTCGGCGGACTGCAGGGTGACCTCCAGGACGCCGATGCAGTCGCCGCGGTTGGTGACCGGCGTGATGACGCGCCGTCCGTCCTGGCCGTCGGGCTGCACATGCTGGCGCTGGCTCCGCAGAACGCCGTCGTAGACGCTGCCCTGCAGGTCGATCGGCTCGGTACGGTCCGCGACGTCACCGCCGGCCGCGGCGAGCCGTACCAGCCGCTGACCGATGAGGTCGAGGAACAGGAAGGACACCCGCTCCGCACCGAATCGCTTCTGCAGGTCGTGTGCCATCACGTCGACGGACTCACCGGGCGGCGCCGCCTCCGCGGCGGCCAGCAACTCGCCCAGTTCCAGATCTCCACCCTCCACGGCAACCTCCCATCGGTTGCCGCAACTTCTTCCCCGAGTCTCCGCAACATCACCTGATGTGCCCGTCCTGCCTGGTCAGGGTCGCGGGCCAGAATGGTGTGCGGAGATGCCGGGTCCGTCGGGCGGCGGCGGGGCGGGCCGGTCAGCGGTCGAGGTAGAAGCGGATGGTGGTGCCGTCCTGGGCCGTGTGGAGGCGTACGAGGTCGGCGATGTAGTGGACGAGCATCAGACCGCGCCCGCCCAACTGGTCGCGTGCCGGTGGCCGACGGCCCGCCAGCGGATCGGTCAGCCGGCCGCGGTCGTGGACCTCGCAGGCGATCCGCTCACCCTCGGCCCAGATCCGCAGGATCCCCGATCCGCCGCCGTGGACCACGCTGTTGGTGGTCAGCTCCGCCACCGCCAGCGCCAGGTCCTGCAGCCGGTCACGAGCAAGGCCCAGCTGTTGCGCTGCCTGGACCGCGAAGGAACGGGCCAGCGGAAGTGCTTCCGCGTCGAACGTCAGAGAGGCCGCTCCGGGCGGGTGTGCGAGGGGCTGGTTGTAGCGGGCGACGACCTCCTCGGGAGCGTAGACGTCGCTGGCCAGTTCGATGCCGGTGTCGATGACGACGGGATGGGTGGCGCGGGCGTCGGCGAGCACCCCCGGCTCCAGGCCGTCCGCGTCGTACGGGCACAGGATCGTCACTTCCCGGCCCTGGAAGGCCGCGTTGATGAGCGCCTCGTGCTGGACGCAGGCCGGGTACTCCATGGCCGAACGACCGGCCCAGATCGGCTCCCCGACAATTCTCACCCGGCCGGCCGTGTGAGCGTCGGCGAAGGCGCGCAGTACGCCTGGGATGATCCGCCCCGGGTTGCGGCCGGCCTCGGTCATGTCGAGGAGCTCGACCTTGGCGGCGCTCGCTCCCAGTCCGGCCTTGATCAGTTCGAGGTTGGGGCCGGGCACGGCGACCGCGACGGCCTCTCCGGCGGCCAGACCTTCCACGACGAAGGGCACGACGCCCGCCGTGTACTGCTCCGCGCCCCGGTAGAACAGCGCGGGGTGCACGAAGGGTTCGTCACTGGTGGCCGTCCTCATCGCCCCGCCACCTCGATCGTCGAAAGCCCGGGCCAGAAAATACCCAGGACGCGCCCCAGCTCCGGCGGCGGCCGCTCCAGGACGATCCGGCCGGTGCCCAGTTGCTGCGCGGTGACCGCCAGTGCCGCCGTGCCGCCCATGTCGATGAACGTCAGGCCGGACAGTTCCACGAAGGAGACGTCCGTGTGGCCGCTCGCCAGGGTCTCCAGTGCCTCTTCCCAGGAGGAACGGGTGATCACGTTGATCTCTCCAGCGGCACGGATCCCGGGGCGACCCGACAGTGACCGGATCTCCAGCACGGCGCCGTCACGCGACGGCGCCCGGACCGGGACCGGCCTGTCCACGCCGTGAGAGGCATCCACGTTCCCTCTCCCCACCTCAGGTGGCGCCGACCGGCGCTCCCCGCCTCTCCGCCTACCGCACCTGCGGAGCGACGGACTTCAGGCACGCCATCGTATAGCCCGGCCGGTGCACCGGGCACCGAAGCCGGGAAGGGACGGCGTGCGGTCGGCCGCCGGGTGACATGCGCGAGGTGATGGAGGACGGGTCCGCATGGTCCGGGTCAGGCGGGGTAGACGAGTCGCCGTCGGCCCGCCACGGGCAGGGGCCGGCCTGCAGGACGAGGGAGGGAAGCCAAAGATGACCGCGACAACGAGTCTCCACGAAGACGTCGTTCACGCTGCCGATCGACTGCCGGAGGTGGCCGATCCGCAGAAGGTGGCACCCAGGGACGCGCGGTCGATGTCGAAGCTGTTCTTCGAACAGCTGGCCGTCCTGGAAGAGGGCACCTGCGAGTACCAGTACGCGCGCAACACACTGATCGAGATGAACATGTCCCTCGTCCGCTACGCGGCCGGCCGGTTCCGCAGCCGGGGCGCGGACCAGATGGAGGACATCGTCCAGGTCGGCATGATCGGGCTGATCAAGGCGATCGACCGGTTCGAGCTCTCGCGTGAGGTGGAGTTCACCTCGTTCGCCGTCCCCTACATCGTCGGAGAGATCAAGCGGTTCTTCCGCGACACCTCGTGGGCCGTGCACGTCCCCCGGCGCCTTCAGGAGGCCCGCGTCGAACTCGCCCGCGCCACCGACGAGCTCCGCAGCCGCCTGGGCCGCACCCCGACGGTCAGGGAGCTGGCCGAACTGATGAACCTTTCGCAGGACGAGGTCATCGAGGCGCGCCTGGCCGCCAACGGCTACAACTCCTCCTCCCTCGACGCCGCCATCAACGGGGAGGAGACCGGGGAGACGGCGCTGGCGGACTTCATCGGAACCGAAGACACCGCCATGGAACTGGTGGAGGACTTCCACGCCCTGGCCCCGCTGCTCGCCGAACTGGCCGAGCGGGACCGGCGGATCATCCACATGCGGTTCGTCGAGGAACTCACCCAGGCCCAGATCGCCGAACACCTCGGCTGCTCCCAGATGCATGTCTCACGCCTGCTCTCGCGAACCCTGGCCCGCCTGCGCCAGGGCATGCTCACCACGAACTGAACCGACGGCCGCCGGCCCTCCCCTGATCGCCATCGTGAGCAGTCGGTGAGGTGGAGGCCGTCAGCGGCGTCCGAAGGTGTCCAGGCGGATGCTCTCCGGGTCCGGCCCGCTGCGCAGCCCGGTGTCGAGGGCGTCGACGGCGGCCACCTCGTCGGGCGTGAGGTGGAAGTCGAAGACGTCGAAGTTCTCCGCGATGCGGTGCGCCTTGACGGACTTCGGGATCGCGCACACGCCGTGCTCGAGGTGCCAGCGCAGGACGATCTGAGCGGCCGTCCTGCCGTACTTGTCGGCGAGCGCGGTGACGACCGGCTCCTCCAGGGCGCTGCGGCCGCCGTTCGGGGCATGGGCCCAGTAGCGGGTGATGCCGCCGATCGGCGACCACGCCTGAGTGACGATGCCGAACTTCGCGTGGACCTCGCGCAGTTCACGCTGGACGAAGTACGGGTGCAGCTCGACCTGGTTGACCGCCGGGACCACGTCGGTCTGCTCCATGAGCGTGCTCAGGAGCCCCGGGGTGTGGTTGGAGACGCCGATCGCCCGGACCCGGCCGTCGGCGAGGAGCCTCTCCGCGGCCTTGTAGGCGGCGATCCACGGTTCGGGCTCCAGCGGCACCGGCTGGTGCAGCAGGTAGAGGTCGAGGTGGTCCAGGCCCAGCTTGGCCAAGCTGGTGTCGAAGGCGCGCAGCGCGGAGTCGTAACCGTAGTCGCTCAGCCACAGCTTGGTCGTCACGAAGACCTCGTCGCGGTCGACGCCGGAGCGCTCGATGCCTTCGCCGACCTGCTCCTCGTTGCGGTACGCGGCGGCGGTGTCGATCAGGCGGTAGCCGTCCCGGAGGGCGGTCTCGACCGCGGCGGCGGTCTCCTCCGGGGGGCTCTGGTAGACGCCGAGGCCCAGGGCGGGCATCTCGACGCCGTTGTTCAGCTTGAGCACGGGACTGTGTCCGGTCATTGAAGTTCCTTGTGAGCAGGGTTGGTTCAGGGCTGGACGATGACCTTCAGCGCCTCGCGGCCGGCCATGGCCCGGTAGCCGTCCGGTACGCCGTCCAGGCCGACGGTGCGGTCGAAGACGCGGCCCGGCTGGATGCGGCCCTCCAGGACGTCCGGGAGCAGTTCCCCGATGTAGGCGCGGGCCGGGGCGACGCCGCCGGTGAGGGTGATGTTGTTCAGGAACTCCGGGAAGCCAAGCGGGACTTCGGGGTACTGCGGCGCGCCGACCCGGCTGATCGTGCCGCCCGCGCGGACCGCACCGATCGACATCTGCAGGGCGGGCAGGGTGCCGACGCACTCCAGGACGGTGTGGGTGCCGTCGCCGCCGGTCAACTCCCTTACGCGCTCGATGCCTTCCTCGCCGCGCTCGGCGACGATGTCGGTGGCGCCGAAGTCGCGGCCCAGGTCGGTGCGGTCCTTGTGCCGGCCCATCAGGATGATCCGCTCCGCGCCGAGGCGCTTGGCGGCCAGCACCGCCGAGAGGCCGACCGCGCCGTCGCCGACGACCGTGACGGTCGTACGCTCGTCGACCCCCGCGGTGACCGCGCAGTGGTGTCCGGTGCAGAACACGTCGGACAGCGTCAGCAGGGACGGCAGGAGGTCCGAGTCCTCGGCCACCGGCAGCTTGACCAGGGTGCCCTGGGCCTGCGGGACACGCACCGCCTCGCCCTGGCCGCCGTCGATGCCGCCGCGTGCCCACAGGCCGCCGTGGCGGCAGGAGGTGTGCAGGCCCTCGCGGCAGAAGTCGCAGGTGTTGTCGGACCAGACGAACGGGGCGACGACCAGGTCGCCGCGCTTCAGCTGCGACACGTCGGAGCCGGTGTCCTCGACGACGCCCAGGAACTCGTGCCCCATCCGCTCGCCGTGCCGCGCCTGCGGCATGGAGCCGTAGGGCCACAGGTCGCTGCCGCAGATGCAGGAACGCAGGACGCGTACCACGGCGTCGGTGGGCTGCTGGATCTCCGGGTCCGGAACGTCCTCGACACGGACGTCGCCGGCACCGTACATCAGTGTTGCTCGCATGGGTTCTTCTCCGGTGGGGGGTCAGTGAGCGGAGGTGCGCGGTGCGGCGTACTGCTCGTCGGCGACCTTCTCCAGCCAGGTCGTCTCCGGGCTGCCGTCGCCGCGGCCCTCCCACAGGGCGAGGTGCTCCATGAAGTCGTCGGGCGTGGCGCCGTGCCAGTGCTCCTCCCCCGGCGGGGTGTACACCGTGTCGCCGGGGCGGGCCTCGATGACCGTGCCGTCCCGGCCGCCGATCAGCGCGACGCCGGAGACGATGTGCAGGGTCTGGCCGAGGGCGTGGGAATGCCAGTCGGTGCGGGCGCAGGGCGAGAAGCGGACGAGGTTGAGGCGGGCGCGGGAGGGCTCCTGACCGGCGTGGATGACGTCGAACCAGACGTCTCCGGTGAACCAGTCGGCGGGCGCCTTGACGGTGGGCTGCTTCTTGAGGATTTCCACGGTGTAGTTCCTTGCTGTGGGACCCGGCTGCTCCGTGCGGTACAGGGCGGCAGGCGCGGCGACGGCGACCGGACCGCGGTCGGGCGGGGAGAGGCCCGGGCGGTGCCCCTTCGTCGCCTTGGCCGCGGCCCTCGGTGCGCCGAGGGCGACTCGAGGCACTGCGGGAAGACGGGCTTCCGGTCGCTGTCGATCCTCCGCCATCGGCCGTCGCGGTGGGAGGCCGCGTCGTGCCGGGGAGTGACAGGGCCCCCCAGACTTCTCCCGCGCAGGTCACAGCGGCATCGACCGCTGCACCCCGCTGGAGCGCGGCGAGGAGACCCGCCCCGGCCCGGCCGTCGTCGGCTCCCCGGCCCATGCCCTCAAGCCGGCGAGGGACCTGACCGACGACACGTGGCGCGTGGTTCTGCACCGTCGCCACCGCCTGGTGAGGGGGTGTGACAGGGCCCCTCACCCACCTGTCCCGCAGGTCACAGCCCTGCCACACTGAATCGCATGGCACGTGAGCAGCGCAACGGCGGCACCGGCGGCAGCGAGCTCGGACGGTTCCTGCGAGCCCGCCGCGCCCGGGTCACCCCCGCCGACGTCGGTCTCCCCGAAGGCCCCGGGCTTCGCCGGACGCCCGGCCTGCGCCGCGAGGAACTGGCCACCCTCGCAGGGGTCAGCATCGACTACTACACCCGCCTGGAGCGCGGCAGGGAGACCAACCCCAGCCCGTCCGTGGTCGACGCCCTCGCCGCCGCCCTGCTCCTGGACGGCGACGAACGCGAGCACCTGCGCGACCTCGCCGCACATGCCGCGCGCAGCGGCGCGTGCGAGCCGGCGACGGCACCCAGCCGGGTCGTGGCGCGGGGCGTCGAACTGCTGCTGGAGAGCATGCGCCCCCATCCCGCCCATGTGGTCGACCGCACGATGCAGCTGATCGCCTGGAACCCCGGCGGCCTGCGTCTGATGGCCGGTCTGGCGGACTGGCCGCCCGCCCGGCGCAACATCGTGCGCTACGTCTTCCTCCACCCCGCCGCCCGCACCCTCTTCGAGGACTGGGAGTACCAGATCCGCGGCTGCGTCGCCCGCCTGCGCACCCTGGCGGGCATCGAACCGGACGCCCCCGACCTGACCGACCTGGTCGACGAACTGCTCCTGAAGAGCCGGGACTTCGCCCGCCTGTGGGAGCAGTACGACGTCAGGGGCAACACCACCGGCCGCAAGACCTTCCACCACCCCGGGATCGGCGACGTCACCTTCGGCTACCAGGTCATGGAGCTGGAGGGCGCCGGCGGCCACCGTCTGGTCGCCTACCACGCCGAACCCGGCAGCCCCGAGTACGAGGCGATGCGCCTGCTCGACGCGGCCACCGACGACGAGCTCCCGGCCCGGGCGCCGCTGCGGACCGGTCGACCCGCACCCGGACAGGGCACCTGACCGGTCAAGATGCCCGCCACTCCCGGGGTCGCGCCGACGTCACTCGTCGGGCGGTTCCGTGGATCGATGCGGCGGTGTTCTCCGGCGAGCGCCCTCTTCACGCCGTGCTCGGCGCCGTGAGGTGTCATGGGGGGGGTGAATGTCTCCGGCCCTCCGGCTGTGGTCAGCGCTGCCTCATCGCTGCGACGGCTCTGAGACTTCGTACCGCCGCGCGCCTCAGTGCGGGCCGTTCACGCACCAGTCGGTGTACGACTCGCCTCGGCTCGCGGTGGAGCCAGTGCAGGGCCGCGCCCGGGCCTGTGGTGCGCAGTGCTCCTTCGTGGACCACGAGATCTCCCGTCTTGAAGGAGTTCTTGTAGGCGGCGTCTCCCCTGCCGAAGTCGACCAGGCGGATGCCGGACGCGGCAGCGGCCTCGATCATTCTCATATAGAGAATGCGGCCGGGTGAGTAGGTGGCGAGGGCGCGGTCGTAGGAGGGGAACCAGCAGGAGAGGACCGTGCGCGAGCGCAGGCCGAAGTGGGCGGCGACCGGGCGGTCGGCGGCGTAGAGCACCGAGAGGATGCCCGAGCACTCCGGTGAGACGGTGTCGGCGAGCAGGTGCACGAGGTTGGCGATCCACGGCTGGTCGAAGGGGTCGCGGCGGCCGGTGCGGCGGTAGTGGGCGGACTTCCAATCGACGAGGGTCTTCAGTGCCGCCGGGGCGCGTTCGTCGTGGACGTAGCGCAGCGGGCCGAGGTGGCGGGCCATGCGGCGTTCCTGAGCCCGGGTCGATTTCAGGAAGCTGCGTGAGTGGGCGCGGAGGTGATTCTCGTACGCCTCGAATCCGTGGGTGAGGTCGACGACGGGGGATGCGAATTGGTCCGTCGCGTACGGCAGGAAGAGTTCCTGGCCGCTTTCGAGGTGGTTGAACTCCCAGGCGCTCAGGGAGCAGACGCGCATGAGGTGGTGCGGGTCCAGGTGCAAGCCGGGGTGCAGGACGGCGCCTTGGCAGTCGGAGACGCCCAGGCCGACCGCGCGGCCGTGACCCCAGCGTCCCCGCTGGTAGGGGAAGTAGCCGACAAGTTCCCGATGGGAGCGCAGGACCGCGACCCGGGCATCGGGCCGCACCCGGCCGATGGCCTGGGTGAACTGTGCGCTCATGAAGGGGTTGGCAAAGACCGCGTTGGCGGCCCGCAGTTCGTTCCAGAGGCCGAGGTCGCTCGGCGTGAGGTCGCGGGGGTGCACGATGTCGATGCGGGGTGTGTTCATGGCTACTCCTGGTCGCGGGGAGGCAGGTGGCCCAGCTGGACCGGGTGATGCGCGCGGCCGGCCACGCGTGGTGCGCCATGGCGTGCAGCGGTGGCGGATGTGGCGGCTCAGGGGGCACGCCGGGGGACCTTCGACGCCGTGTCCGGTATGCGAGGGTGACGCCGACGGTGTTACGGAGGGCCCCTGCGCCCGGTCGCGCTGGTGAGCAGCGCCTCGGAGGCGCACTTGTCGTCCCCGCCGGCACGTGCTCCGCAGAACCGGCTCGCGTCCAAGGGCGGGATCACCGCGGTCCGTGTGAAGAGTAGAAGGCGAAGGCGGTGCAGGCAGGTGCGCAAAGTCTCCTGCACTGTGCCGGAGAGCCTGAGTCGGGAGCGTGCGACATCGCGCAGCGCGCACACGGTGAGCAGCGTCAACGCCAGATGGACGGCGCCCTCCAAGCCGACGTGAAGTGCCCGTCCTGCCGGCATGGGGGCGAAGGCTGCGTAGGCGAACCAGCAGCAGGCTGCTGCTTGCGCCAGGACCATGACGCCGAGGTCGGGTAGCAGGGGTCTGGGCGTGGAGGGACGCCGCAGGGCGCTCGCGAACAGGACAAGCGCCGCGACCAGCCATGCGGTGACAGACACGGTCCGTGCGAAGACCAGGTGGTAGCCGACGGCTGCCAGTGCCGTCGCCGACACCGCGAAGCCCACGGCCGCCACTGCTCCTGTCCCGGTCGCGCCGCTCACGGGCGGACGGCCGGGCCGGGCAGGAAGGAGTGAGTGCACCATCATGGCCCGTCCATGGTCGACGAGATGGAGGGGAAAACACTTCGGAACGGGAAAACTGCGGCACGCGAACGTTCAGGCGACGGGTCACATCTGCGGGTGAACGGGCGGCCGTCGGATGTGCGCCGCCTTCCGGAAGTCGCAGAGGCTCGACTCGAGGTCGCCGGATGAGAGGGTGCCGGGGATGGCTTGCAGAACGGTACGCGTCGCTCTGGCCAGGGGTGGCTCGGCGTCGAGAAGGTTTGAGCCGCCCTGATGATCGGTGGCGGGCGGCGGAGCGCCTTCGCGTGGGGCGTTCAAAACGGCTGGCCTACGGGCGCGGAGAGGGCTGCGGCGTCTGTCTCGCGGTACGAAAGACGGTCGGGGCGGGCCCGGTCCCGGGCGCGGCCCGAGGGGCGGCCCCTGTCGCCCGGTTCATAGTCCCGACGCCGATCATCTCTGCGGCGTCTTGTTCGGCTGGGCCAGTCACCTGGTTGTTCGGGCGAAGGCGACAGCCTGGCCACATTGACCGCCTAAGATCACTGGCGATGGGGCCCCAGAGACAGCACACGACCAGGGCTGCGTGCCGGACAACACGGCTCGCGGTGCTGAGCCCAGCCCTCGCCGTGCTGCTCGCCGCCCTGGTGATGGGTCTCGGGTACATGACCCACTGGCACGGAGATCCGACCCCCGCCTCCATGACCAGCGTGTCCGCCACGACACTCCCGACAAGCGCCTCGGACGGTCACCACACGACCGCAGCCACGCACCCTGCCGACTGCCCTTCCCGCGACGTGTGCTGCGGACCGGCCGCCGAAGACGTGCGAGCCGTGCTCGCCGCACCCGTCCAGCCGCTCCCTGCAGTCCTGCCCCGGGCGCCGGAACTACCGAGGCCGCCAAGCCCGTTTTCGCGGATCACTGCGTCCCCGCCCTCCAGCCGCGCTCCCGATCTCCACGTCCTCCAGGTGCAACGGACCTAGGGCCCTTCTGATGGATCTCCGCGGCGTCGCGACGCCCGGCACGCACTCTCGCCGCACCGGACAAAAGCCCTAGTAGCTCCGCTACGAG
>NZ_JBEOWF010000052.1:0-83536 GCF_040295925.1 Streptomyces sp. NPDC002588 | reverse complement strand
AACCGGCAGCCCGAACACCCGGCGGTCCTCCGCGGCCACCGGGCACACAGTCATGTCCACACCCACCCTGACCTGGTGATATTTACGCGTCAGAGTCAAGCTAAGCCGCCGTCGGCCCCGCCACCGTCCAGCCCGGTGCCTGGGGGTGGGCGGTCAGATCCTCGTGGTGGACCTGGCCGCCGCAGGCCGAGCAGGTGACCTTCGGCACCAGTTCGTGGCCGCAGGAGTGCTCGATCACCATGGGGCGGTCGCGGTCGGTGTGGAGGTGGCGGTCGCCCCAGGCCATCAGGGTCATGAGGACCGGCTCCAGTTCGAGGCCCGCCGGGGTGGGCCGGTACTCGAAGCGCTGCGGGCGTTCGCTGTAGGCGCGCCTGGTGAGGATCCCGGCGTCGACGAGGCGGCGCAGCCGGGTGGCCAGGACGTCGCGCGGGGCGCCGATGTTGCGCACCAGCTGGTCGAAGCGGCCGTTGCCGAGGCACACCTCCCGCAGGACGAGCAGGGAGTACTTCTCGCCGACGAGGGCGAGGGCGTCGGCGATGGAACAGGGTCGCGGGTCTTTGGTGGCGGCCATGCCGCCAATCCTAGGGGAGGGTTTGATTTTCCAACTGACGAGGCTATGGTGAGTCCGGATTTCCTACTGACCGGTAGCTGTGGAGGCCGCACCCATGCGTGACGCAGTGATCGTCGAAGCCGTACGCACCCCGATCGGCAAGGGCAAGCCGAACGGCTCCCTCGCACACGTCCACCCCGTCGAACTCCTCGCCCACACCCTGCGCACCCTGGTCGAACGCTCCGGCGTCGACCCTGCGCTGATCGACGACGTCATCGGCGGCGCCGTCGACCAGGTCGGCGAGCAGGCCATGAACACCACCCGCTACGCCGCCCTGTCGGCCGGCCTCCCCGAGACGGTCCCGGCGACCACCGTCGACCGGCAGTGCGGCTCCTCCCAGCAGGCCGTGCACTTCGCGGCGCAGGGCGTCATGTCCGGCGCCTACGACATCGTCGTCGCCTGCGGGGTCGAGTCGATGAGCCGCGTGCCGATGTGGTCGAACGTGCCGCCCGGCAAGGACCCCTTCGGCCCGGGAGTCGCCGAGCGCTACCCCGAGGGACTCGTCCCGCAGGGCATCAGCGCCGAACTCATCGCCGCCAAGTGGTCGATCACCCGCGAGGAGATGGACGCCTTCGCCGTGTCCTCGCACCTACGGGCCGCCGAGGCCTGGCAGGGGGGCCTCTTCGACGCCGAGGTGGCGCCCCTGGACGGCGTCTCGCGCGACGAGTGCGTACGGCCCGGCAGCACCCCCGAGATCCTCGCCGGGCTCAAACCCGCCTACTACGACCCGGCGTTCGCCGAACGGTTCCCGCAGATCGAGTGGAACGTCACCGCGGGCAACGCCAGCCCCGTCAACGACGGTGCCTCGGCCGTGCTGATCACCTCCGGCGAGACCGCGGCCCGTCTCGGTCTGCGCCCGCTCGCCCGGCTGCACAGCTTCGCCGTCACCGGATCCGACCCGCTGCTGATGCTCACCGGCGTCGTCCCGGCCACCGAGAAGGTGCTGCGCAGGGCCGGACTGCGCCTCGACGACATCGACCTGTTCGAGGTCAACGAGGCCTTCTCCAGCGTCGTCCTGGCCTGGCGGCAGGAGACCGGCGCCGACCTCGGCAAGGTCAACGTGCACGGCGGCGCGATCGCCCTGGGCCACCCGCTCGGCGCGAGCGGCACCCGGCTGACGACGACCCTCGTCCACGCGATGCGCGAACGCGGGGCCCGCTACGCCCTGCAGACGATGTGCGAGGCGGGCGGACTGGCCAACGCGATGATCCTCGAAGGCGTGTAGGAGACAGAAGTCAGGGTTTACGCAGGTGGTGTCGCTTGCGCCAGGCCACCACCGCGCCCGCCACCGTCGGCAGCGCGATGGAGGCCAGCGCGATCAGGAAGGCGGGCGAGGTCGGGGCCGAGGCACGGGCCCCGGCGACCACGTAGGCGGCCGTGTTGGGGATCGAACCCAGTGCCGTCGCCACCAGGTAGGGCACCCAGCCCATCCGGGAGACGGCCGCGCAGTAGTTCACGCCCCAGAACGGCAGCCCGGGGAACAGCCGCGCCGCCAGCATCGAGCGCATGCCGTGCCGGCTCAGCTGGCCGTCCGCCGCCGTCAGCAGCCGTCCGCGCAGCAGTGGCCGCAGTGCGTCCTGCCCCAGCACCCGGCCGAGGCCGAAGGCGAGCCCGGCACCCAGCACGGTGCCCGTGAGCGAGGCGCCCAGACCCGCCGCGGAGCCGAACAGCGCGCCCGCGGCCAGGTTCAGCAGCGGGCGCGGCACGAACGCCACCGTGCACAGCCCGTACGCCGCCGCGAACACGGCGGCCGCCATGGGACCGCCCAACTGGGGCGGCCAGCCGTCCGCCAGCAGCTTCTGCGGCTCGAAGAGGAGCACGCTCGCACCGGCCGCCGCGAGCAGCGCGACCAGCAGCGAGAACCGGGACCAGGGCGAGAGCAGCACTCTGCCGCAGCGCGCGAGCGGACCGGCCGACGGTGCGGCGACGGCCGGCATGGAGACGGCGGGTGCGGAGAGGGCTGGCACTGCGGCCGGCACGGAAGGGACGAGCTCCGTGGCGGCGGCCCGGGGAGAGGCCGTGGCGGTGCCCCCAGAGCGGGTGGTGGCATCGAGCATCCCGCGACACTAACCGACGGACATGTGTGATCGCCGTATGGTTCGTCTCATGACCGTCACAGGTGCGGGCCCGGCGGAGGTGCCGCACAGCACCCTCGCCGACACCGTGATCGAGCGGCTGACCGCCGCGTACGGCGCCGCCGCCGATCCCGGCCGGGCGGCCGTCATGCGCGCCTACATGAAGGACGTGGCACCCTTCCTGGGCCTGCCCACCCCCGAGCGCCGCGCCCTGTCCCGCACGGTCCTCGCCGGCACACCCCGCCCCGACGAGGCCGACTGCACGGCGCTCGCCCTGCGCTGCTGGGCCCTGCCGCAGCGTGAGTACCACTACTTCGCCGTCGACTACCTGCGCCGGTACGCCGGACGCTGCTCGTCCGCGTTCCTGCCCGTCGCCCACCGGCTGATCACCACGACGTCCTGGTGGGACACGGTCGACCCGCTCGCCGCGCATGTCGTCGGCGCCCTCGTCGCCGCCGACGCCCGCCTGGCCGCCGTCATGGACACCTGGATCGCCGACGACGACCTGTGGGTCGCCCGTACCGCGCTGCTCCACCAACTGCGCTACAAGGAGCGCACCGACACCGACCGGCTCTTCGCCTACTGCCTGCGCCAGTCCGGCCACCCGGACTTCTTCGTCCGCAAGGCCATCGGCTGGTGCCTGCGCGAGTACGCCAGGACCGACCCCGAGGCCGTCCGCACCTTCCTCGCCCGCGAGCGGGGCCGGTTCGCGCCGCTGACGGTCCGGGAGGCGCTGAAGAACATCGGCGGCTAGGGCGTGTTTCGAAAGTCCCGCCTGCCTGGCGGCGTCTGGCACGCACTCCCCCAGAGGGGGGACCCCCAGCCGCGTTGTCGGGCTCGCCCCGATACATCCAGTATCGGGGCGACCCTCCGGCTTGCGATCGCACGCACCAGACGCCGCCAGGCCTGCCCTTCGGGCAGACGACGCTACTTTCGAAACACGCCCTGGTGCCGCGGCACTAGGAACGCAGGCGAGGGGCTTCGTCGTCCGGGGTGTGCGGGCTTGCGAAGTGGAAGGGGACCGCGAGCCGGGCGGCGAGGGCCCGGCCCGCCTCGTCGGCCGGGCCCGCGGGGTGGGGGAGCGGGCTCGGGACGGTCGGGGTGGTTGCCGAGTAGACGGTGGTCAGGCGGTGTTCGCCTACGGGATCCTCGGTGAGGGCCAGCAGTTCCACGAACCAGTTGTTGACCGTGTCGCCGTCCCACACGGCCTCGATCGCCACGACCCGGCCGGGGAGGGCGGCCGCCCGGCCGGCCGGCGCGTCGACGTCCGGGGCGGTCACCGGCCTGTGCACGATCCGGTCGCCGTGCCGGACGTACCGCTCGTTCACGACGAGTTGCGCTTCGAGCAGCCGCAGCCCCTGAGGACGGCCCGCCTCCCAGACGACCCGGACCGCCTGGAAGACCGAGTCCTGAAGGACCAGCGCGTCCGCGCGTTCGCGCACGTCCTCGGGCAGCCGTCCCCACCATTCGTCCGTATCGACGTCACGCATCGCCACTCCGTCCGCCCCGAAAACCATTCGACACCGTACAGAGCGTGGGCAAGGATCTGCAGCATGTTCCGGTACGCCTTCGTCGTCGCAGCATCCGCCGCCGCGGATGCGCCGAAGGCTGCCGTCCCGCTCTTGCCGGCCGCTGTCGACGGCGCCCGAAGCTGACCCTCTCCGGAACGTCCGGCGGACCCCGCAGGGGGAGGGTCGGGCAGGTCATCGGGGTCCCGCAGTTCCCACGGACACGCTTCGAGGTTCAGCCATGCCCAAGACCGCCTACGTGCGCACCAAGCCACACCTCAACATCGGCACGATGGGTCACGTCGACCACGGCAAGACCACCCTGACCGCCGCCATCACCAAGGTCCTCGCCGAGCGGGGGGCCGGTACGTTCGTGCCGTTCGACCGGATCGACCGCGCCCCGGAGGAGGCCGCCCGCGGCATCACCATCAACATCGCGCACGTCGAGTACGAGACCGACACCCGGCACTACGCGCATGTCGACATGCCGGGCCACGCCGACTACGTAAAGAACATGGTCACCGGCGCCGCGCAGCTCGACGGGGCGATCCTCGTCGTCTCCGCGCTCGACGGGATCATGCCGCAGACCGCCGAACACGTGCTGCTCGCGCGGCAGGTGGGCGTCGACCACATCGTCGTCGCGCTCAACAAGGCCGACGCGGGTGACGAGGAGCTCACCGACCTCGTCGAGCTGGAGGTCCGCGACCTGCTCACCGCGCACGGCTACGGCGGCGACGCCGCGCCCGTCGTACGGGTCTCCGGACTGAGGGCACTGGAGGGCGACCCGCGCTGGACGGCGTCCGTCGACGCGCTGCTCGACGCGGTGGACACCTACGTGCCGATGCCGGAGCGGTATCTGGACGCGCCGTTTCTGCTGCCCGTGGAGAACGTGCTGACCATCACCGGCCGCGGGACCGTCGTGACCGGCGCCGTGGAGCGCGGGACGGTACGGGTGGGCGACCGGGTCGAAGTGCTCGGCGCCGGGCTGGAGAGCGTCGTCACCGGCCTGGAGACCTTCGGCAAGCCGATGGAGGAGGCGCAGGCCGGGGACAACGTCGCGCTGCTGCTGCGCGGGGTGGCGCGGGACGCCGTCCGGCGGGGGCACGTGGTCGCGGCGCCGGGGAGTGTCGTACCCCGGCGGCGGTTCACCGCGCAGGTGTACGTCCTCTCGGCGCGCGAGGGGGGCCGTACGACTCCGCTCGTCACCGGGTACCGGCCGCAGTTCTACATCCGTACGGCGGACGTCGTCGGGGACGTGGACCTCGGGGAGGCGGCGGTCGCGCGGCCCGGGGAGAGGGTCTCCATGACCGTCGAGCTGGGGCGTGACGTCCCCCTGGAGCCCGGGCTGGGGTTCGCCGTCCGCGAGGGCGGCCGGACCGTGGGCGCCGGGACGGTGACCGCCGTGGGGTGACCGTCGTGTGACCATGGAACGGTGAACGACGACCCCATACCCGTCACCCGTGCCGTCGACCACGGCACCGCCAAGCTGATGCCCGACGTCGACCGGGAGCGGGCCTGGCTGTTGACGGTCGACGGGGCGCCGCAGTCGTACGTCGATCTGGACGCGCCGACGCATCTGGAGTTCGAGTACGCGCGGCGGCTGGGGCACGTCCTGGACGTCGTCGCCGAGCCCGGGCGGCCCCTGCACGTGGCTCATCTCGGGGGCGGCGCGCTCACGCTGCCCCGGTACGTGGCCGCGACCCGGCCGGGTTCCCGGCAGGACGTCGTCGAGTTCGACCGGGCGCTGCTGGACTTGGTCGTCGAGCAGCTCCCGGTGCCGGAGGGCGCCGGCATCACGCTGCACACGGCCGACGCCCGGGCCTGGCTGGAGGCGGCCCCGGAGGACTCGGCGGACGTCATCGTCGCCGATGTCTTCGGGGGCTCCAGGGTTCCCGCCCAGCTGACCTCCCTCGCCTACGCGCGGGAGGCCGGACGGGTCCTGCGCGGTGACGGCGTCTACCTGGCGAACCTCGCCGACGCGGCGCCTTTCGCCTTCCTGCGCTCCCAACTGGCCAACTTCGCCGCGGTGTTCGAGGAGCTGGTGCTCATCGCCGAGCCGGCCGTCCTGCGCGGCCGCCGGTTCGGCAACGCGGTCCTCGTCGCCGCGCACCGGCCGGTCGACGTGAGCGTCCTGGCCCGGCTCACCGCGTCCGACGCGTTTCCGGCCCGGGTGGAGCACGGGCCGGGCCTCCGGCGTCTCATCGGGGACGCGCGCCCCGTGCGGGACGAGGAGGCCGTACCGTCGCCGGAGCCGCCGGACGGTGCCTTCGGCATCGGCTGAGCCGTGAGCGCCGGCCGCTCAGTTCGCCGTCGGGTCGCCGTGCAGTCGGACCGTGCTGAGGATCTGCATGATCGTCGCCTTCGGGACCTCCTCCTTCACGCCCTTGGCCCCGAACCAGTTCCACGCGACGTAGTCGCCCTTGGAGTTCTTGAAGCCGAACGTGACGGCCTTGCCGTCGCTCTCGCACTTGCCCTTCTGGGGCGTGTTCGTGGACTGCGCCCAGGCGTAACTGCCCTGGATTCCGGAGGCGGTGGTGAAGGCGGTGGCCTTCTCGTCGATGCTGATGCTCTTCTTGTCCGGCTGGGTGTAGCCGCCGAAGACGAACCACGCGGGGTTGGTGAGGGCGATCTGGTCGGTGTTCTTGGCCCCTTCGGCGCCCTTGGTGCCGACCATCGCCAGCGAGGTGTAGTCGGTCTTGCCGTCCTTGTCGCTGTCCGTGGCGCACCACTCGGACTTGTACTCGGCCACGCCTCCCATCAGGATCGAGCCGTACCCGCTGGGGTCCTTCTTGTCCTCCCACTCGAAGCCCCGGCTGACGCCCGGCTTCTCGACCTCCCAGTCCGCGGGAACGTCGAAGGCGATGCCCCACTTGGGGTTCACCACGACCTTCCAGCCGGCGACGGTCGCCTGCTCCTCCTCGTCGTCGCGCGGGTTGTCGTCCGCGGTCGAGGAGGCGGACGCCGAGGCGGAGGCGGACACCGAGGGGCTCGCACCGCCCTTGCCCTCGTCGCCCGAGTCGTCCTTGCCGCCGAGCACCAGGAACCCGGTGACACCGGCGGTCAGGACGACGGCGGACGTGGCGACGATCGCGACCACCTTCGTCCGGTTGCCCCCGCCGCCGCCACCGGGCTGCGGCTCGGGACCGCCCGCGGGGCCCGGCGGGCCCCACTGCGGCGGCCCGCCGTAGGGGTTGGGCTGCTGCTGATAGCCGGGCTGCTGATAGGGATTCGGCTGCTGGTATCCCGGCTGCTGGTACGGATTGTTCTGCGCCTGCGGGTTCTGCTCTCCCCCGGGCGGCTGATTTCCTGGCCACATGGCCTGAAACCCTAATGCCGTTCGGAACGCCGTGCGGTCACGACTCCGCCATGGGGTCGGCCGCCCCCGGGCCCCTCACGGCCCAGCCGATCCCGGCAGCGCCCTGGCCAGCGATGACTACTCGTGGGTAACATCCCGGTCATGAGCGCAGACCAGATGTCCATCGGCGAGATGCTCGCCGCCACGGTGCCCACGGTGCGGACCCTGAACCTCGAGTTCCTGGAGACGGGCCGGGAGAAGGCCGTGATCGCTCTGCCCGACCAGGGCGAGTTCCACAACCACGTGGGCGGCCCGCACGCCGGCGTGATCTTCACGCTCGGCGAGTCCGCCAGCGGCGCGATCGTGCTGGCCGCCTTCGGGGACCAGCTCTCGCGGGCCGTGCCGCTCGCCGTCCGTGCCGAGATCGCGTACCGCAAGCTCGCGATGGGCGCCGTCACCGCCACCGCGACCCTCGGCCGTCCGGCCGCGGAGATCGTCGCGGAGCTCGACGCGGGGCAGCGCCCCGAGTTCCCGGTGACGGTGGAGATCCGCCGCGCCGACGGCGCCGTCACCGCCGAGATGACCGTGGTGTGGACCCTGCGCCCGGGCGGCTGAGCGACGGCACGGACGGGTCGCGGGCCCCGGTCGTACGGCGGCGGCCGGGGCCCGTGCGGTGCTTCAGGCCGCCAGCCGCCGCCGTTCCTCGCCTTCGCCGTCCTCCAGCGCCGCCACGAACTCCTTGAGCCAGGCCACGAACTCCGGTCCCAGATCGGGCCGGTCGCAGGCCAGCCGGACCACCGTGCGCAGATAGTCGGCCTTGTCGCCGGTGTCGTAGCGGCGGCCGGAGAAGACCACGCCGTGCACCGTGCCGCCGGCCGCGAGCTCCTGGAGGGCGTCGGTGAGCTGGATCTCCCCGCCCCGCCCCGGCTCGGTGCGCTCCAGGACGTCGAAGACGGCAGGGTCGAGGACATAGCGGCCGATGACCGCGTACCGGCTCGGCGCGTCCTCCCGCGACGGCTTCTCCACCAGGCCCGTGACACGTACGACGCCGTCCTCGCCGGAGGGCTCGACCGCCGCGCAGCCGTAGAGGTGGACCTGCTCCGGCGGGACCTCCATCAGCGCGACCACACTGCCCGCGTAGCGGTCGCGGACGTCCAGCATCCGGCTGAGCAGGGTCTCGCGCGGGTCGATGAGGTCGTCCCCGAGGAGTACGGCGAACGGCTGGTCGCCGACGTGATGGCGGGCGCAGAGCACCGCGTGGCCGAGGCCGAGCGGGTCCCCCTGGCGGATGTGGTGGATGTCGGCGAGCCGGGCCGGGTCGCGCACCGCGTCCAGCCGCACGGTGTCGCCCTTGGCCGCGAGCGCCTGCTCCAGCTCGAAGGCGTGGTCGAAGTGGTCCTCGATGGCCCGCTTGTGCCGGCCGGTGACCATCAGCACGTCGTCCAGTCCGGCCGCGGCGGCCTCCTCGACGACGTACTGGATGGCCGGCTTGTCGACGACCGGCAGCATCTCCTTGGGGGTGGCCTTCGTGGCGGGCAGGAAACGGGTGCCGAGGCCCGCGGCCGGGACGACCGCCTTGCGGACCGTGGGTGCGGAGTGGGGGGTGCTCATGTCGATCATGTTGAACGA
Organism: Streptomyces sp. NPDC002588; assembly: GCF_040295925.1. Lineage (NCBI taxonomy): Bacteria > Bacillati > Actinomycetota > Actinomycetes > Kitasatosporales > Streptomycetaceae > Streptomyces > Streptomyces sp. NPDC002588. The sequence continues at coordinate 74,419 of NZ_JBEOWF010000052.1, read as the reverse complement.
AGGGGATGGGAGTTCCCCGGGAGACGGATTTGAGATTCCTGTGGAGCGCACCCGGCCGGTGGACCGAAGTTGAAGGTTTCGTGTGCCAACCGGCTTCGGTCACACACAAGTTGAGGTGGACAGTCCGGGGGAATTTCGAATACGGGTGCGGATACCGCCGGTAACTTATCTGAAATTTCTGCTATTTGAACTTCGGTCACCCGAACTCCTTGTTTCCTGTGAGACGCGTGTGCGAAGGTGAGCCTCCCTTATGGAAGGGCCGGATCGAGCCGACGTTCCCGGTCGGGCCATAGGTACGCACCAATCAGGCACCTGCTTTCCGGCGGATCGCCATGCACGCGCTGCCCGCCGCCTCGGAAGGAAATGGTTCCGTGCAACCCCCGAACCCCCCGCGACCGCCCTACCCGCCCCGCCCCGGCTGGCCCCCGGGCGATTCCGACCCCCATCTCGTCGCCCGGCTCGCCCAGGGCGACGACCGCGGAACGGCGGTCGCCCTGCTCCTCGCCCGGCACTGGCGGGCCGCCCAGGACTACGCGGCCGTCTGCCTGGCCGACACCGGGGACTCGGCGCGGCTCGTGGCCGCCGCCGCGTTCCACACGGTGTTCGGCCGGCTCGCCGACGGACACTCCGGCGGCGCCCTGCGCCCGAGACTCCTGGTCGCCGTACGGAACACCGTCCGGGAATGGGCCGGATCCGACGCGGTTTCAGGGCACCTGCCGGAACTGCGCAAAACAGTCGGCGGCCGGGGACTGCGCGCCGCCAGGTCCGTCACCCCCGAAAGGCGTCAACTCGCCGAACATTCTTTCCAGTTCCTTCCGGCGGCCTCCCAATGCCTGTTGTGGCACACGGAGGTCGAAGCCGAGCCCATATCCGTACCGGCCGGTCTGCTGGGGGTGGACGACCGCACCGCGGCGGCCGGTCTTGAACAGGCGCGGGAGCAATTCCGGGCGGGCTGCGTCCGCGCCCACCGGGAACTCGCGCCGAGTGCCGAATGCCGCTTCTACAACCGGCTCCTCGACGTTCCCCTGCGCCGCGGCGGAACCCTCCTGCCCGATGTCCGCAGGCATCTCGCGCAGTGCCGCCACTGCCGGCACGCCGCGGAACAGCTCAGTCATTTCGACGGCGCGCTGGACGCACTGCTCGCGGAGACCGTGCTCGGCTGGGGCGCCCACCGCTACCTCGACTCACGTCCCGGGCGCACCGCGACCGGCGACCGCCCGGCCCGGCGCGATCCGGTGCGCCCGACGGGCCGTCACCGCGTCACCTCCGCCGGCCTGCTCGACCTGCCGGGCAGACGGCCCAAGGCCGTGCTCGTCGGCGTCGGCCTGACCTCCCTCGCGCTGCTCGCCACCGTCCTCGCCGCCAGGAGCTGGTCCGACGACGGCGGCGTCCCCGCCGCCCCGGCCACCTGGGGCGCGCCGGCCGGCGGCACCGGCAGCCAGGGGACGGACGGGGCGGGCGCTCCGGAAGCCGGCGGCCACTCGCCCTCAGCCTCCCCCTCGGCCGCCTCCGCCTCCCGCTCCGCCGAGGTCGCCGAGGGGCGGCTGCGCAGCCCTGAGGCGGGCCGCTGCCTCGATGCCGCGGACGGCGAGGCGCGGGCCGGTACGGCGGCCGTACTGGCGGCCTGCACCACGGCCGCGTCGCAACAGTGGTCGTACGAGAAGGACGGACTGCTGCGCAGCGTCGCCGCACCCACCCTCTGTCTGGCCGCCGACCCCGGCCGGGGGTCGGTCGCCCTGGCCGGCTGCGTGGTGCACTCCGGCGAGGTGTTCTTCGACCTGACCGTCCGCGGCGAGCTCCTGCTGCGCCGCGACGGCGACCTGGCCGTCGCACCCGCCACGGGCAAGGGGCGGGCGAAGGTCGTCGTCACGAAGCGGGACGGCGCCGCGGCGCAGCGCTGGGTGTTCGAGGTCGGTCCGGACGACGGGGCGAAGGAGAAGACACCGGCTCCCGGAGGACGGCCCACGGCGACGCCGTCGGCCCCGGAGGCCGCCCCGCCGCTCTCCCGCGACGCCGGGCCCGCCCCGACCGCTTCCGACGCGCCTCTCGGCTCTCGATCCGCCCCGCCCGCGCCGGAGTTCGAGCCGAGGGTCGCGCAGGTGGGCTGCTGCGACCCGGCCGGGCCGCCCGGGCCGCTCGGCCCGGTCACCGGGGTGCTGGGGAGCGCCGTCCAGAGGGTGACGAAGGCGCTCGGCGGCTGAGCCGCGACGCCCTGTGGCTACGAGGTGCAGACGTCCTTGAGTTCGGCGGCCGCCTCGTCGATCCTGCTCGAGTCCGGGGTGTCGCCGTTCAGGATGTCCTGGTTGTAGTCCTCTATCGCCGCGTTGAGGTCGTTCACCGCCTTGTCCACCTTGCTGCCGTCCGACTTGTCATGATTCCTGTCGTGGATCTTGTCGAGGTTCTTCTCGATGGTGGTGATGGAGTCCTCCGTCTTCGACGGATCCTCGATCGCGTCCGCGCCGGCCTTGTTGATCGCCGTGATGCTGTCGGTGATGTCGTCGGCGTTCGAGAGGCAGTCGATCGAGTCGCCGAACTCACAGCCGGTCAGGAGACCGGTGGTCAGTGCGACGGCTGCCGCGGCGGAGGCGATGACGGCGGTACGGCGTCGGCGGTTCACGATCATGGGGTCCCTCCAGGGGCGCTGCTGGAACGGCGTTTTGCTCTTCCACCACCATCACGTGGCCGGGCCGTCGCCACGAGGGACCGCGCACCCGGATCCGTGGTGTAGCCCGCTCCACCACGGGGCCGGGCCGGACGCGGCCGAACCGGTAGGCTCACCACGTCAAGGAATTCCCAAGGGGAGGAACTGTCGGTGCACGTGCAGGAGTGGCTCGACACCGTGCCCCCGGCGGCCGTCTACGCCGTGGTCGGCCTGGTCATCGGGCTGGAGAGCCTCGGCGTCCCGCTGCCGGGCGAGATCATCCTGGTCTCCGCCGCGCTGATGTCCTCCCAGCACGGCGGCGTCAACCCGGTCCTCCTCGGCGCGGTCGCCTCGGCCGGCGCGGTGATCGGCGACTCCATCGGCTACGCCATCGGCCGCAAGGGCGGGCGCCCGCTGCTGGCCTGGCTGGGCGGGAAGTTCCCGAAGCACTTCGGCGAGGGGCACATCGCCACGGCCGAGCGGTCGTTCGAGAAGTGGGGCATGTGGGCCGTCTTCTTCGGCCGCTTCATCGCCCTGCTCCGCATCTTCGCGGGACCGCTCGCGGGCGTGCTGCACATGCCCTACTGGAAGTTCCTCGTCGCCAACGTCCTCGGCGGCATCGTCTGGGCGGGCGGGACGACGGCCGTCATCTACTACGTCGGTGTCGTCGCCGAGTCCTGGCTGAAGAGGTTCTCGTACCTGGGGCTGGTGGTGGCCGCGCTGATCGGCGTCGCGTCCTTCCTGATCGTCAAGCGCAGGGCGGGGCGCGTCGCGCGGGAGGCCGAAGCGGAGACCGTCGGGGCCGCCGAGTAGTCACGGCTTGTGGACTTCTCCGTGCGCCTTGGCCAAGTCCGCGTACAGCGTGCCGTTCAGCGTCACCCCCTGCCGTTCCTCCTCCGTCAGCTCCCGCTTGACCTTCGCCGGCACCCCCGCCACCAGTGAGCCCGGCGGCACCTCCATCCCCTGCGGCACCAGCGCCTGCGCGGCGACCAGTGAACCCGCCCCGATCACCGCCCCGTTGAGGACCGTCGCGCCCATCCCGATCAGGCAGTCGTCCCCGACCGTCGCCCCGTGCACCACCGCGTTGTGGCCCACGGACACCCGCTCGCCGATCGTCACCGGGAACCCGGGGTCGGCGTGCAGCGTCACGTTGTCCTGGATGTTGGCGTCGCGCCGGACCGTGATGCGCTCGACGTCGCCGCGGGCCACCGCCCCGTACCAGACACTCGCGCCCGCCTCCAGCGTCACGTCCCCGATCACCGAGGCCGTCGGCGCCACGAACGCCGCCGCGTCGACCTTCGGTTCCCTGCCGCCGATGCCCACGATCAGCGCCTGCTGTGCCATCACCGTCTCCTCGTGTCGGGTCGTACCGTCGCACCGTACGCCACCCGGTGGGGCGAAGATCACAGGCCTGCGCCCGGGTTCCGGCAGGACGCGCTGAGTACGGTGAGCGGGTGCCGAAGCGCAAGAACACGTTCTCATCCTGGCGGGGCCGCCTCGCGCAGCGCGCCGTCCATGCGGGCTGGGCCTGGGTGCAGCGCACCGGTTCGGTCACCGCGGAACGGCCGGGACGTCTCCGCTTCGGTTCCATCGGTCCGTCGACCCGGCTCGCCTTCCCGCTCGGCACGGTCTTCGGCGAGCCCTGGATCCATCTGGGCTCGCACTGCATCGTCGGCGAACAGGTGACCCTGACGGCCGGTCTGATGCCCGACCTCGACCTCGGTCCCGACCCGATCCTGCGCATCGGGGACGGCGTGGTGCTGGGCCGCGGCAGCCATGTCATCGCCGACACGACGGTCACCATCGGCAGCGACTGCTACTTCGGGCCGTACGTCTACGTCACCTCGACCAACCACTCCTACGACGACCCGCACGAGCCCATCGGCAAGCAGTGGCCGCGCATGGAGCCGGTGGAGATCGGTTCGGGATGCTGGATCGGCACGGGGGCGGTGATCCTGCCGGGCGCGCGGATCGGGCGGAACGTCGTCGTCGCCGCCGGGGCCGTGGTGCGCGGGAGCGTGCCCGACCACGCCGTGGTCGCGGGGGCGCCCGCCAGGGTCGTACGGCGCTGGACACCCGCCGAGGGCTGGCAGCCGCCGCTGCGGACACCGCCGCCGGTGCCGATACCGGACGGGGTCACCTCGGACCAGCTGGTCGCGCTGTCGGAGCTGGACGAGGAGACGGTGGAGCGGCTGGCCCGGCTGGAGCCCGGGAGCTGATCCGGCGGCCCGGGGCTCAGCCCGTCGCGAGCAGCAGGGTGCCGACCAGTGCCAGGCCCGCGCCCGCCGCCTGGACCGCCCGCAGCCGCTCCCGCAGGATGCCGCGCGCGGCCAGGGCGGTCACCACGGGGTAGAGAGAGGCGAGCACGGCGGCCACGGTGACCGGGCCGTGCTGGGCGGCGACCGCGTACGTGCCGTTGGCGGCGACGTCGGCCAGCCCGACGAACGCGTAGGCCGGCAGCGCGGTCCACGCCAGTCCGCCCGCGGGCCGGGCGGACGCGCCGCGCCGCCCGGCCGCGTACAGCGCGGCGCCGCCCGCCGCCACACTTGTCAGGCGCTGCACGAACAGGGCGAGGAAGAGCCCGGTGACGGTCGTCGACGCCTCGGTGATCAGCACGAACACCGTGCCGAAGCCGAGCGCCGCGACCAGGGTGAGGAGCACCGCCCGCCGCCGCACCGGGGCACCCCGCAGCTGGGGACCGCCCGCCAGGACGACGCCCGCGACGGCGACCGCGCCGCCCGTGAGCTGGACGAGCCCGGGGCGTTCGCCCAGGAACAGGCCGACCGAGACCGGGACGGCCACGCTCAGGGTGGCCAGCGGGGAGACCACGCCCATGGGGCCGAGGGCCAGTGCCTTGTAGAAGGAGAGCAGGGCGACCGGCCCGGCCAGACCGGCGGCGACCGCGAACCACAGCCGGGGGCCGGCCTCGCTCCAGCCGCCGGTGGCGATCACGACGGCACCGAGCACGAGTGCCGCGGCCGACTGCGACACCACGACCACCGTCAGTGCCGGGGCGCGCCGGGTCAGCAGTCCGCCGCCGAAGTCGGCCAGGCCCCAGAGCAGGCTGGTGGCAAGGGCGAAGAGCGCTGTCACGGGATCCTCGCAGTACAGTTCGGTGCACGATCGGGTGCACTCACCGTAGTACAGGAGAGTGACCTCCGGCATCGAGAATATTGGACTACCCCTGTGGACGGAATGTGTCGGACCTCGACCTGCTGACCCAGTCCCTGGCGCGCAACGTCAAGCACTGGCGCTCGGTGCGCGGCTTCACCCTGGACGTGCTCGCCGCCCGGGCAGGTGTCAGCCGCGGCATGCTCATCCAGATCGAACAGGCCCGCACCAACCCGAGCATCGGCACCGTCGTCAAGATCGGTGACGCACTCGGCGTCAGCATCACCACCTTGCTCGACTACGAGCAGGGCCCCAAGGTCCGGATCGTCCCGGCCGACAAGGCCGTACGGCTGTGGCACACCGACGCGGGCAGCTACAACCGGCTCCTGGCCGGCACGGAGGCGCCCGGCCCGCTGGAGATGTGGGAGTGGCTGCTGATGCCGGGCGAGTCCAGCGACTCCGACCCGCACCCGGCCGGCACGGTGGAGATCGCCCACGTCACGGCCGGTGAGCTGACGCTCACCGTGGAGGGCGCCGAGTACCGCGTCCCGGCGGGCGCCAGCGTCACCTTCGAGGCCGACGCGGCTCATACGTACGGCAATCGGGGCGAGGTCCCGACCGAGCTGGTGCTGACCGTCTCCGTGCCGCCCGTGCCCTGAGACTCCCCGCTTCCCGTCCGGGCGGTGCTTGCTAGCGTGCGGGCATGCGCGCACCCATCGGACACTTCGAGACCGCCGTCCCCGCCCCCGACGCCCTCGACGAGCTGACCCGCCCGGTCGCCGACGCCGTACGCCGCTGGAGCGGCAGCGTGCCCGCCGAGCAGATCGTCTACGTGGACACCGACCCGCGGTGGGCCGACACCGCGGTCTTCGTCGAGCACTACGGCCGGGAACTGCTGGAGCGGTCGGCGAACTGTGTCGTGGTGGCCGGGAAGCGGGGCGGCGAGACGACCTTGGCCGCGTGCCTCGTCCTGTCCACCACCCGGGTCGACGTCAACGGCGTGGTGCGCCGCCAACTGGGCGCCCGCAAGGCCTCGTTCGCCGCGATGGACACGGCGGTGGGCGAGACCGGCATGGAGTACGGCGGCATCACCCCGGTCGGACTGCCCGCCGACTGGCCGGTGCTGGTGGACGCGGCGGTCGTCGACCTGCCGTACGTCCTGGTCGGCAGCGGACGCCGACGCGGCAAACTCCTCGTCCCCGGCAAGGCGTTCGCCGAACTGCCGGGCGCGGTGGTGCTGGAGGGCCTGGGGCAGGCCGTCTGAGCGGGCGGTTCGTCAAGTGCGGGTGATCGTGGGGTGCTCCGGGTGCATCCCGGTGGCGTGCCGCCGGCGCGACTCTGTGTTCGGCACACGTTCCCGGCCTGCGGACCAAGAGTTGATCGGCCGCCGAAAGTGGGCTGCCAATCAATTTCGCGGCCGTTGAACTTGCTGGTGAGGGGGGAGTGTCCCACGTTCCTCGCTACTGGTGGCCCGGCCCCGGCGGACAACCACGGCTGCGGCCGTCTCGCGGGCCGAAGCGAACCGTCCACCGGGACACGCTCCTCAGGCAGCCATGTGGTGGGCGAGCGCCAGATGCGGATCCGTCTCGCCCGGCACCGGCGCCGGATCCGCGTGCACCAGGGCCGCACTCAGGCGGGGCACCGCGTGCAGCAGCACGTGTTCCGCGTCCACGGCGATCGCGTGGGCCTGACGTACCGTCGCCTCGCCGTCCACGACGACCGCGACCTCGGCGCGCAGCCGGTGACCGATCCAGCGCAGCCGCAACTCGCCCACCCCGCGCACGCCCTCGACCTCCCGCAGCGCCCGCTCGGCCCGGTCGACCAGGGCCGGGTCGACGGCGTCCAGCACCCGCCGCAGCACCTCACGCGCCGCGTCCCGCAGCACCAGTACGATCGCCGCCGTGATCGCCAACCCCACGACCGGGTCGGCGAGTTGCCAGCCGAGGGCGGAGCCTCCCGCGCCCAACAGCACGGCGAGGGAGGTGAATCCGTCCGTGCGCGCGTGCAGTCCGTCCGCCACCAGGGCCGCCGAGCCGATCGAACGGCCGACCCGGATGCGGTACCGGGCCACCCACTCGTTGCCCGCGAAACCGACCAGCGCGGCCACGGCGACCGCGCCGACGTGCCCGACCGGCCGGGGGTCCAGCAGGCGCTCGAAGGCCGTCCACCCGGCGAAGGCCGCCGACGCGGCGATGGTCAGCACGATCGCCAGGCCCGCCAGGTCCTCCGCCCGCCCGTAGCCGTAGGTGAAGCGCCGGGTGGCGGCCCGCCGGCCCAGCACGAACGCGATGCCCAGCGGTACGGCCGTCAGCGCGTCCGCCGCGTTGTGGACCGTGTCCCCGAGCAGCGCCACCGACCCGGACAGCACGACCACGACCGCCTGCGCCACGGCCGTCACCCCCAGCACCGCCAGCGAGACCCACAGCGCGCGCATGCCCCGCGCCGACGACTCCAGCGCCGGGTCGAGCTTGTCGGCGGTCTCGTGGGAGTGGGGGGTGAGGAGGTGTGTCAGGCGGTGGCGGAGGTTCGAGGAGGCGGGGGAGTGGTGGTGCGGGTGCTCGAGCGCGTGGCCGTGGCCGTGGTGGTGCTCGTGCCCGTGCTGGTGCTCATGCCCGTGGTCGTGCCGCTCGCTCACGTCGGTCCCTTCCGGTGCGCCGGGGTGGACGCGACCGCGCCCACCCCGCCATTATGTGCGTATGAGCGCACGCATGCACCTGTCACCTGCGCACCATGTGCACCCGCGCACCCCCGGCGAGGAGCAGTTCGCGCTCGCCGCCGAGCTCCTCGCGCTGCTCGGCGACCGCACCCGGCTCACCCTGCTGCATGCCCTGACCTCGGGCGAGGCCGATGTGACCACCCTGACGGAAGCGTGCGGTGCGGCCCGTCCTGCGGTCAGCCAGCATCTGGCGCGACTACGGCTGGCCGGCCTGGTGAACACCCGGAAGGAGGGCCGCCGGGTGATCTACTCCCTCTCCGACGGCCATCTGCGCCGCCTGGTGGACGAGGCGCTGAACGTCGCCGACCACCGGCTCGGCGACCAGCCGGTGCACGACGACTGAATCAGTAGTGCTCGGCGGTCCCCAGGTACTGCTCCGCGAAAGCGGCCGCGGCGGCGGGCGAGGTGAACAGGCGGCGCAGCCGGGCGAAGGTCGTGCCCGCGCGGAACGGGTCGCCCGCGGCCGTGCCGTGGTACACCTCCGACAGCCACTGTGAGAACTCCTGGTAGTCCCACACCCGGCGCAGACACGCCTCCGAGTAGCCGTCCAGACCGTCGCCGTCCCCGCCGTCCAGGTACGCCACCAGCGCGTCGCCCAGCAGGAAGGCGTCGTGCAGGGCGAGGTTCATGCCCTTCGCGGCGATCGGCGCCACCAGGTGGGCCGAGTCGCCGGCCAGGAACAGCCGCCCGTACGTCATCGGCTCGACCACGTAGTCGTGCATGTCCAGCACGCGCTTCTCGACGAGCGGCCCCTCGGTGAGCGCCGGGGCGTCCGCGCCGCCCGCGAGGCGCAGGTGCAGCTCGGACCAGACGCGGTCGTCGGGCCAGTTCTCGGGGTCGTCGCCCGGCGGGCACTGGAGGTAGTACCGGGTCACCTCGGGACTGCGGGCCATGTGTCCGGCGAACCCGTTTCCATGGACGCCGAACACCACGCAGTCGGAGGACGGCGGCGCCTCGGCGAGCAGCGCCAGCCAGCCGATGCCGTAGTCGTGGCGTGCGATCCGTGCGTGCTCCGGCGGCGGCGCGGCCCGGCTCACCCCGCGCGCTCCGTCTGCGCCGACCACGAAATCGCAGTCCAGCAGCCGCCGTTCACCGGTGTCGGGGCAGGTGTACGACACCGAGGGGCGGGCCGACGTCAGGTCGCGCAGCTCGACGTCGCGCACGGAGAAGCGGGCGTCGCCGCCGCGCACGTCGACGTACTCGTGGACCAGATCCGTCACCAGCAACGGCTGTGGGTACACCCAGTGATGACGGCCCGTCAGCTCACTGTAGGGGAAGCGGTAGCGCTCGCCGCCGAAGCGGAACTCGCAGGCCGTGTGGCGCTGGGCCCGCGCCAACAGGTTGTCGGCCAGGCCGCGTTGCTGCAGACCGCGCACGGCCCACTCCTCGACGACCCCGGCACGCGGCCGCTGCTCGATGGACGCGCGGCTCTCCGTCTCCAGGACGACGCAGTCGACCGACGCGGCCCGCAGGATGTTGCCGACGGTGAGCCCGGCGGGCCCCGCACCGACGATCACGACCGGAGTGTGCCGGGAGGAAGGGGAGTTGGTGGTCACCCGGACATTATGGGTGCCCCCGCGGCGGCGGCCGGCCGGCCGGGGCGTCCACCACCGCGGCCTCCTCGACGGCTCCGCGCGATCCCTGTGAATCAGCCCAGTCGGGGAATCTCGATCGCCGGGCAGCGGTCCATGACCATCTCCAGGCCGGCCGCGCGGGTCCGCTCGTAGGCCGCCTCGTCGACGACGCCGAGCTGGAACCACACCGCCTTCGCCCCCTTGGCCACGGCCTCGTCGGCCACGGCACCCGCGAGGTCGCTGTTCACGAAGACGTCGACGACGTCCACCTCGAAGGGGATGTCCGCGAGGGAGGCGTAGCCCTGCTCGCCGTGCACCGTCTCCGCCTTGGGATGGACCGGCACGACCCGCTTGCCGTACCGCTTCAGCACCTCGGCGACCCCGTACGCGGCCCGCCCCCGGTTCGTCGAAAGGCCCACCACGGCCCAGGTGTCTCCCAGCCCGGTGAGGATCCTGCGGATCGTTGCCTCGTCGCCGTACACCGTGTGCCTCCCGGGGGGTGTGGACCTGCTCTGTCCTGTGCTGCAACACCCCGCGGTCGCCGTGGATTCCGTACCCTGCCTGCAAACCCCCGGTCACCCGCCTAGGCTCGACCCGTGCTGCGCATCATCGACGCCCGAACCGGCGAAGCCGTCGTCGCCGCCCCCGTTCGCCGTGGTCTCACCAGGGTCCAGGCGCACGCCTCGGGGTACGGCACCGGCGCGCTCCGCGTCCTCCTCGTCACCGACGTCCTCGTACGGGCGCTGGAGCTCGGTGGCACACCCGTGTGGGCGCTGCTGACCGGCGAACGGCAGCAGGCGGAACTCCGGGCCGGCGCCGCCGCCCTCGGTATGCACCCCTTCGAGGACGGCCAGGATCTCGGTGCCGGGGTGGGCGAGGCGCAGGTGCTGCACGTGGTGGGGGAGGGGGCACCCGCCCCCGACGGAGTGCGGGTCGCGGTGGCCCCGGTGACCGGGTCGGCCGGCCCTTCGGACCCCGACGGGCCGCGGCCCCCGGGCGCGGCGCCCACCGGTCCCGCCGTGCCGCGCCCCGCCCTGCCCGCCGACCCCTCCGTGCTGCGCCTCGCGCTGCTCTCCCGGCCGCGTACCGAGCCCGTCCACCTCGAGGCGGCGCTGCTGAGCGAGGCGCACGAAACCCTCGTACGCTGGCGGGGAGCCGTCGCCGGCTGGGCGCGGCGGCCCTCGCGGCCCGTCCCGGACGAGGTCCGCGGCCGGCTCCGGAACGCCTGGGAGGACGACCTGGACGTACCCGAGATGCTGCGGGTGCTGCGGTGGGCGGAGGACGCCGGGCCGGAGCTTCCCGACGGTGCCCGCTTCGAGACGTACGCCTACGCGGACCGCCTCCTCGGTCTCGAGCTCACCCGCGACGTGGGAGCCCCGGCGTGAGCGGGCAGGCGGCGCCGCTGCGCCGGCTGGTGATCCTGCGGCACGCCAAGTCCGCCTGGCCCGAGGGAGTGCCCGACCACCAGCGGCCCCTGGCGTCGCGCGGCCGCCGGGACGCCCCCGCCGCGGGCCGCGCCCTCGCCGAGGCCGACTGCCTCCCCGACCTCGCCCTGTGCTCCACCGCCGTACGCGCCCGCCAGACCTGGGACCTGGCCTCAGCCGAGTGGGGCACGCCGCCACCGGTCCGTTTCGACCGGAGGCTGTACGCGGCCGGCGTACCCGACCTCCTGGCGGTCGTACGGGAGACGCCCGCCGAGGCCGAGACGCTGCTGCTGGTCGCCCACAACCCGGGCCTGGAGGAACTCGTCCTGGCGTTGGCGGGAGACGCCCTCGAAGGCTCGTTGGACGAGGTGCGGCGGAAGTTCCCGACCTCGGCGATCGCCGTGCTGGCCTGGCACGGGCCCACCTGGCGGTCCCTGAGGCCCGGCGGCGCCCTGCTGATCGCGATGATCGTGCCGAGGGGCGAAAAGGGAGGCTGAGCCGGCCTCAGCCGACGTGCACCCGCGGCCGCCGGTCCGGGTCCGCCTCCGCCCGCCGCAGCACCTCACGGGTGACCGGGGCCACCTCGCCCTCGCCGAAGACCAGGAAACGGATCAGCTGGCTCACCGGGCTGCCCTCCGTCCAGCTGAAGTAGGCGTGCGGGACCTCGCCGGTGCGGTCGCGCAGCGCCAGCAGGACGGCGGCGATGGTGTTGGGCACGGTCGGGCCCGACACACGCAGCCGGCGGACGCCGTGCTTCTCGTCGCCGTGCACACTGACGTCCGCCGCGAAGTCCGAGGAGTCCCGCACGAACACCTCCAGGAACAGCACCGGCCCACCGCCCGCGATCGGGGTGTGCTCGCGCTGCTCCCCCTCCTTCGCCCGGTACGCCCGTGTGCTGTGCTCCTGTGGCTCGTTCGCGATGAGCCGCACCGGCCCGTGTCCGGCCGCCTCGTCGACGAACCGGGCCGCCGCGTCGTCGAGGACGACCTCGGCCGTGCGCAGCTCGAAGGAGCGGTGGACACGCGAGGCGAAGGACGTGACCAGGATGGCGAGGATGAAGATCGACGCGATCTTGATGCCGTCGGGGCGTTCGACGACGTTCGCGACCAGCGTGTACGCGAAGACCGCGGTGATCGCGCCGAAGCCGAGGGTGGCCCGGCGGTGTCCGTGCCGGTGCACGGCGACCGTGGAGGCGAAGGACGCCGACAGCATCAGCACCAGCACCCCGGTGGCGTAGGCCCCGCTCTGCGCGTCGACGTTCGCGTGGAACCACAGGGTGATGAGGACGGCGGCCGCCGTGAACACCAGCACGAGCGGGCGCACGGCGCGCGTCCACTCGGGTGCCATGCCGTAGCGGGGGAGATAGCGCGGGACGAGGTTCAGCAGACCGGCGAGCGCGGAGGCGCCCGCGAACCACAGGATGGTGATCGTCGAGAGGTCGTAGACCGTGCCGAAGACCTGCCCCAGATGTTCGTGCGCGAGATAGGCCAGTGCCCGGCCGTTGGCCGGCCCGCCGCTCTTGAAGTCGTCCTGCGGGATCAGGATCGTCGTCGCCAGACTGGACAGCAGCAGGAAACAGCTCATGATCGACGCGGCCGCGGTGAGCAGCCTGCGGGTGTCCCGGATCCGGCCGTGAGGCTCCTCGTAGGTGTCCGTCGGATCGCCCTTGACCTGCGGCATCACGGCCACACCCGTCTCGAAGCCGGACATGCCGAGCGCCAGCTTCGGGAAGACCAGCAGCGCCACCCCGATCATGGCCCACGGCGAGGAGTGCTCGGCGGTCATCGCGTCGGTCCAGTCCCCGATCCGCACGGGATGCGTGAGGATCTCCACGGCGGAGACGGCGAGCACCACCAGGTTGAGCGTGAGATAGGTCGCCACCAGCACCACCGCGATCCCGATGGCGTCCCGGAAACCCCTCAGGAACACCGCGGCCAGCGCGCCGACCAGCACCAGCGTGATCCACTCGTTGCCGTCGGCCGTCCAGTGCGGGGCGAACGGGTTCTCCACGACGTGCGCGGCCGCGTCCGCCGACGACAAGGTGATCGTGATCATGAAGTCGGTGGCCGCGAACCCCAGCAGCACCAGCACCAGGATCTTCCCCGACCACCAGGACAGGAGCCGTTCCAGCATCGCGATCGAGCCCTCGCCGTGCGGGCTCTCGTGCGCCACCCTGCGGTACACCGGCAGCGCGCCCAGCAGCGTCAGCCCGATCAGCACCAGCGTGGCGAGCGGCGAGAGCAGACCGGCGGCGAGGGCGGCGATGCCCGGCTGGTAGCCGAGCGTGGAGAAGTAGTCCACACCGGTCAGGCACATCACCCGCCACCAGCGGTGGCCCGCGTGCTCGACCCGTGGGGCGGCATGCGGACCGGGATGCCGGGCGGTCTGCTCACTGAGTCCCTCCAGCAGCCAGGCCCGCCAGCGGGACGACCGCGGACCCGCGCTCTGCTCGTTCATCGGATCTTGACTACCCCGGATGGCGGCACCCTCACCACCGCATAGGCTGACCGGATGCAGGACGAGTACCGCACCGTCGCCCGCGCGGGCGTGCACGAGACCGAGGTCAACCGCTCCCGTTTCCTGTGCGCTCTCGCCCCGGCGGGCACCGAGCGGGAGGCCCAGGACTTCATCGCGTCCGTCCGCAAGGAGCACACCGACGCCACCCACAACTGCTGGGCCTACGTCATCGGCGCCGACGCCTCCGTCCAGAAGGCCAGTGACGACGGCGAACCCGGCGGCACCGCCGGGGTCCCCATGCTTCAGATGCTGCTGCGCCGCGACATGCGCTACGTCGTCGCCGTCGTCACCCGCTACTACGGCGGTGTCAAGCTCGGTGCGGGCGGGCTCATCCGGGCCTACGGCGGCGCGGTCGGCGAGGCACTGGACACCGTCGGTACGCTCACCCGCCGCCGCTTCCGCCTCGCCACGGTCACCGTCGACCACCAGCGGGCCGGCAAGGTGCAGAACGACCTGCGCTCCACCGGCCGCGAGGTGCGGGACGTCCGCTACGGCGAGGAGGTCGCCCTCGACATCGCCCTCCCGGACGCCGACGTGGACGCCTTCCGCGCCTGGCTCGCGGACGCCACGGCGGGGACGGCCGGCTTCGAACTGGGCGGGGAGTCCTACGGCGACGCCTGAAAGCCGTCCGCCTGCCCTCCGCCGGCCGTCCGCAGGTCGGTCGAACGCCGGTCGTCCGTCGGGAGACGGTAGACCGACACGTGCGAACGCGACTCGGCGGTGAACTCGGCCTCCGTCCAGTCCGCGTGCCTGCTCTCCAGCTCGAACCCGGCCAGCCGGCCCATCAGATCGAGCTCGGCCGGCCAGATGTAGCGGTGCGGGGTGCGGTCCAGCCGGGCTTCGCGGCCCTCCTCGGCGAACCGGAAGTGGTGCGACACGACGTGCTGACGCAGCACGTCGTAGGTGTCCAGGCCGATGTAGCCGGGCTCGGAATGCCAGACCGTCGCCGGTGCGCCCGGCGGGAGCCTGCGCAGCTCGGGCACCCACAGCTCGATCACGAACCGGCCGCCGGGGGCGAGATGGCGGGCCGCGTTGCGGAAGCACTCCACCTGTTCGGCCTGGGTGAGCAGGTTGGCGATCGTGTTGTAGACGAGGTAGACCAGCGCGTACTTCCCGGGCGCGGTGGCGGTCGCCATGTCGCCGAAGACCACCGGGACCGTCGTGTCGTCGGCCTTCTCCCGCAGCCGGGCGATCATCGGCCGGGACAGCTCGATCCCGGTGACGGGCACCCCGCGCCCGGCGAGCGGGATCGCCACACGCCCGGTGCCGACGGCGAACTCCAGGGCCGGTCCGTCACCCGCGAGCGCGGCGAGCCTGTCCACGGTCGGCCCCAGCACCTCGGGCGCGAACATCCCCGTGCCAGGTGAGTCGTAGCGCCGAGCGGCCTCGGTGTCCCAGATCTGCTCCTGATCCATTCCGCCAACGATCGCCAGGAGCGGCCGGGTTGTCCAACGGTTTTGCCGGGGCCGCTCCGTCCGGCGTGACAAGGACGTCATGCGCCTCGACGACCCACTCCAGCCGCAGGCCGCCAGGGGCCGCGAGCGGCCGGCCTTCGACGGCCGCAGGAGAGGTCGTGAACCGGTCTCCCGCACGCCCCGCCGGAACCGCCCGCCCCCTGTGGTCGTCTTGTGCGCTGACTGTGTGCGAACCGGGATGTGGGGGACGTTGTGACGCGGAACGTGACAAAGGCCGGTCTCATGGCCGTGGCCATGGTGACGGTGCTCGGGGCCTCGGCCTGCGGCGGGGAAGCCGGCGCTGCGGCCGGGAAGAGCGGCGGGACGCGCTCCGCGCACGGGGAGTCCGTGGCGCCGTCCGAGGACGGGGTGTCGTCCGGCTCGGCGACGACGTCGCTCGGCGCCGGGGGGAAGCCGTCCGTGGTCGCGCAGGCCGCGGCGGCGCCCGTCACCCGGCACGTGCCGTGGAACCTGGACATCCTGGACCAGCGGTCGCGGCCCCTGAACGGGAAGCTCACCACCACCGCGACGGGCAAGGGCGTTCACGTCTATGTGATCGACACCGGGATGGACATCGCCCACAAGGAGTTCGGCGGACGCGCCCACCTCGGCGCCGACTTCGTGGGCCCGAAGGACTCCGGTGACTGCTTCAGCGAGGAGGGGACCGGCCACGGCACGTTCGTCGCCGGCATCATCGGCGGGGCGAAGTACGGGGTGGCACCCAAGGCGGATCTCGTACGGGTCCAGGGCGTCCTGTGCGAGAGCGGGGGCGGCGGTTCCGCGGCGGCGGCCGAGGCGGCCCTGGTGAAGTCGGTCAAGTGGGTCACCGCGCACGCGCAGAAGCCCGCGGTGGTGAACATGTCGCTCAACCTCGACCACCGGTCGGCGGCCCTGGAGTCCGCCGTGAAGAAGATGGTCGACGCAGGCATCCCGACCGTGGTGTCGGCCGGCAACTTCCACGACGACGCCTGCAAGCACTCCCCGGCCGGCGTCCCCGGCACGATCGTCGTGGCGGCCTCCACCTCGAACGACCGCGCGTGGAGCGACGGCGGCTCCTACGGATCGGGTTACGGACGGTGCGTGGACCTGTACGCCCCCGGCCAGAAGGTGACCTCCGCCCTCGCCGGCGGCGGCACGGTCACGGAGAACGGCGGGGCGACGTCCTGGGCCGCACCGCACGCGACCGGCGTGATCGCGCTGTACCTGTCGGCACACCCCCACGCCACGGCCGACGAGGTCCACGTCTGGCTCGACCACACGGCCACCCGTCGTGTCGTGCGCGGCGTCCGCTCCGACACGCCCAACCGGCTGCTCAACACCGGCGGCCTCTGACCCGCCCCGGCCGTGAGTGCGAGCGTGAGGCTCCACGGCCGGCCCCTGCGGGCCGGATCCGCGCCCTCGTGCCGCAGCACAGTCACCGGCTGGGGCGCCTGCCGCAGTCAGGGTGTGAGTGGTGGATCAGGGGGCCATATGCGTTAGCGTGGCGAGAGTTGACGGCGAGCCCCGTGCTGGTTCGTGCTGGTTTCAGAGCCGCAGTAGGGGTAAACGTGCAGGTCGGGGCGATTTGATGAGATTGCTGCACACGTCCGACTGGCATCTCGGCCGGTCGTTCCACCGAGTGAACATGCTCGGCGCGCAGGCCGGGTTCATCGGTCATCTCGTCAGAACCGTACGCGAGCGCGAGGTCGACGCGGTCGTCGTGTCGGGGGACGTGTACGACCGGGCGGTGCCGCCGCTCGCCGCCGTGGAACTGTTCGACGACGCCCTGCACCGGCTCGCCGACCTCGGCGTCCCGACGGTGATGATCTCCGGCAACCACGACTCGGCCCGCCGGCTCGGCGTGGGCGCGGGACTGATCGGGCGGGCGGGTATCCATCTGCGGACCGACCCCTCGGCGGCCGGCACCCCGGTGGTGCTCGCCGACTCCCACGGCGACATCGCCTTCTACGGGCTGCCCTATCTCGAACCCGCCCTGGTGAAGGACGAGTTCGGCGTGGAGAAGGCCGGCCACGAGGCCGTGCTCGCCGCCGCCATGGACCGGGTCCGCGCCGATCTCGCGACCCGCGCCCCGGGCACCCGTTCCGTCGTCCTCGCGCATGCCTTCGTCACCGGCGGCGAACCCAGCGACAGCGAGCGGGACATCACCGTCGGAGGGGTGGCCTCCGTCCCCGCCGGAGTCTTCGACGGCGTCGACTATGTGGCACTGGGTCATCTGCACGGCTCCCAGACCCTCACCGAACGCGTCCGCTACTCCGGCTCGCCGCTGCCGTACTCCTTCTCGGAGAGCGGCCATCGCAAGACCATGTGGCTGGTCGACCTCGACGCGGCGGGGGCCGTCACCGCCGAGCGGATCGACTGCCCGGTGCCGCGTGCCCTCGCCCGGATCTCCGGGACCCTGGAGGACCTGCTCGCCGACCCCGCGCTCGCGCCGCACGAGGACGCGTGGGTCGAGGCGACCCTCACCGACACGGTCCGCCCCGCGGACCCCATGGCCCGGCTCACCGACCGCTTCCCGCACACCCTCAGCCTCGTCTTCGCCCCCGAGCGCGCCCCGGACGACCCCGAGGCGTCCTACGCCCTGCGGCTCGCCGGCCGCAGCGACCAGGAGATCGCCGAGGACTTCGTCGCCCATGTCCGGGGGGCGGGGCCCGACGACCGCGAGCGCCGGGTGCTGAGGGACGCCTTCGACTCGGTCCGCGCGGACGCCGCCGTGAAGGAGGTCGCACGGTGAGGCTGCACCGGCTCGATCTGACCGCGTTCGGCCCCTTCGGCGGCTCCCAGAGCGTCGACTTCGACGACCTGTCCGCCGCCGGCCTCTTCCTGCTGCACGGGCCGACGGGCGCCGGCAAGACCTCCGTCCTCGACGCCGTCTGTTACGCGCTCTACGGCTCCGTCCCCGGCGCCCGCCAGACCGCCCCGGGCCAGGGGCTCACCCTGCGCAGCGACCATGCGGCACCCGGCACCCGCACCGAGGTCACCCTCGAACTCACCGTCGCCGGACGGCGGTTGGAGATCACCCGGCAGCCACCGCACGAACGCCCCAAGAAGCGGGGCAGCGGTACGACGGTCGAGAAGGCCCAGACCTGGCTGCGCGAGTACGACGCCACCGCCGGCGTCTGGAAGGACCTCAGCCGCTCCCACCAGGAGATCGGCGAGGAGATCACCCAGCTGCTCGGCATGAGCCGCGAGCAGTTCTGCCAGGTCGTGCTGTTGCCCCAGGGCGAATTCGCGCGCTTTCTGCGCGCCGACGCCGAGGCGCGCGGCCGGCTGCTCGGCCGGCTCTTCGACACCCAGCGGTTCGCCGACGTGGAGAAGCGGCTCTCCGAGCGGCGCCGTACGACCGAGGCACGCGTGCGTGAGGGCGACGCCGCGCTGCTCGCCGACGCGCACCGGATGCAACAGGCCGCCGGGGACGCCATGGAGCTGCCCGAGCTGACACCGGGCGAGCCGGGCCTCGCCGAGGCGGTGCTGACCGCCGCCGCCCTGGCCCGCGCCGCCGCGCGCGAGCGGCTCACGGTTGCCGAGTGCGGCCGCCTCGCCGCCGAGTCCGCGCAGGCGGCCGCCCAGCGCGCCTTGGACGCCGTACGCGAACTCGACCGGTTGCAGCGGCGGTTCGGGGAGGCGCGGGAGCGGGCCGGGCTGCTGGAGGAGCGGGCCGGGGCGCACCGGGAGGCGCAGGCGCGGATGGAGCGGGGGCGCAAGGCGGAGGCGGTGGCGCCGGCGCTGAAGCTGCGGGAGGACGCCGAGGCCGAGCACCGCGCGGCGGCCGACGCCGAGGCACGGGCGCGTGCGCTGCTGCCGGAGCGGTTCGCGGACGCCGGGGCCGCCGGGCTCGTCGCCGCCGCGCGCAGGGCCGCCGAGGAGCTGGGCGGTCTCGAGTCGGCCCGGCGCGGTGAGCACCGGCTCGCCGAACTCACCGCCGAGCGCGCCGACCTGGACCGGCAGGAACGAGCCGACGACGACGTCCTCGCGGACAGCGAGGGCTGGCTCGCCGAGTGGGACACCCTGCGCGCGGGACTGCGGAGTCGTATCGAGTCCGCCCAGGAGGCCGCCGCCCGCGCCGAACAGCTCGCCGAGCGGCGCGAGCCCGCGCAGCGGCGCCTGGACGCCGCCCTCCGCCGCGACCGGCTCACCCGCGATCTCGAGGCCGCCCGGCACACCGCTCTCGCCTCCGGCGAGCGCGCGCAGACGGCCCGGGCGCGCTGGCTCGACGTCAAGGAACAGCGCCTCGACGGCATCGCCGCCGAACTGGCCGCCACCCTGAAGGACGGCGAGGCCTGCGCGGTCTGCGGGGCCACCGAGCACCCCGCCCCGGCCCGCAAGGACGCCGGTCACGTCGGCCGCGAGGCCGAGGAGAGCGCGCAGACGGAGCACCAGCGGGCCGAGGAACGGCACGCCAGGGACGAACGCGAGCTGGGTGTCGTACGGGAGGCCCTCGCCGCCGCCTCCGCCGAGGCGGGCGACGCCCCGGCGGACCGGCTCGCCGCCGAGGCGGAGGAACTGGAGCGGAGCCACGCGCAGGCGCGGCGGGACGCCTCCGGACTGCACCTCGCGCGCGAGGAGTTGCGCCACGCCGAGCAGGAGCACGAGCGTCGCACCGCAGCCCAGCGGGAGGCCGCCGGCCGGGTCGCCTCGCGGGGCGGACACCGTGAGCGGCTGGAGAGTGAACGGGCCGCGCTGGAAGAGGAGTTGGCGCGGGCCCGGGGCTCCGCGCCGAGCGTCGCCGCACGCGCCGCCCAGCTGGAGCGGCAGGCCGCCCTCCTCACCGACGCCGCCGACGGCGCGCGCGCCGTCGAGGAGAGCGCCGAGCGCCTCAAGGCCGCCGACGGGCGTCTGGACGAGGCCGCCTTCCGGGCCGGCTTCGACACCCCGCAGGCCGCCGCCGACGCCCTCCTCGACGACACCGCCCACCGTGAGCTGCAACGGCGCCTGGACGCCTGGCAGTCCGAGGAGGCCGCCGTACGGGCCGTCCTCGCCGAACCCGACACGGTGGCCGCAGCCCGGCGGCCGCCCGCCGAGGTGGCGGCGGCCGAGCAGACCGCCGCCCGGGCCGCCGAGCGGCTGCGCCGGGCCGCCTCCGCCGAGGACGCGGCCGTCCGCCGCTGCGCGGAACTCGACGAGCTCTCCGCGCGCGCGGCCGACGGCGTACGGCGGCTCGCTCCCCTGCGCGACGAGTACGACCGGGTGGCCCGCCTCGCCGGTCTCACCGCGGGCACCTCGGCCGACAACGAGCGCAGGATGCGCCTGGAGGCGTACGTCCTCGCCGCCCGCCTCGAACAGGTGGCCGCCGCCGCGACCGTACGGCTGCAGCGCATGTCCTCCGGCCGCTACACCCTCGTCCACTCCGACGACCGGGCCGGACGCGGCCGCAGCGGACTCGGGCTGCATGTCGTCGACGCCTGGACGGGGCGCGAGCGGGACACCGCGACGCTCTCGGGCGGCGAGACCTTCTTCGCCTCGCTCGCCCTCGCCCTCGGCCTCGCCGACGTGGTCACCGACGAGGCGGGCGGGGTCCGGCTCGACACCCTCTTCATCGACGAGGGGTTCGGCAGCCTCGA
Source organism: Streptomyces sp. NPDC002588 (assembly GCF_040295925.1). Lineage (NCBI taxonomy): Bacteria > Bacillati > Actinomycetota > Actinomycetes > Kitasatosporales > Streptomycetaceae > Streptomyces > Streptomyces sp. NPDC002588. The sequence continues at coordinate 53,424 of NZ_JBEOWF010000052.1, read as the reverse complement.
CGACCAGACCCTGGACGAGGTCCTCGACGTCCTCGACTCCCTGCGCGAACGCGACCGCAGCGTGGGCATCGTCAGCCATGTCGCCGACCTGCGCCGGCGCATCCACGCCCAGCTGGAGATCGTCAAGGGCCGGTCCGGGTCGGTGGTGCGGCAGCGGGGCCACCGACCGAGCGGGCGCCGGGGGAGCGGCGAGGAGTAGACGACGCCCGTCGTGACCGACCCCGGCGTGCCGATCCTGCCGACCAAGGCCGTGCGTACGACAGTGGCGATCATTGCTCCATCGTTCCGGGCCCGATCTCCACGGCGGGCGGCACCACTTCGGTCGCTCTCCGGCCGATGGCCCGCTGCCGCGGAACCCCGACGCAGACGGGGAGAGGCGCCTGCCGGGAGGGAATCGGGATCAGGCGGGTCACTCGTGCGGCCGCCTCGGCTGTTCCCCACTCCTCCAGCAGCGCTCGCGCCTGTTGCTCGCCCAGGCGGCGTCCGGTCCGCCGGTGGAGGGCCAGCGCGCGGCGCGCGTAGTCGTGGGCTTCGGGGCTGCCCGGTGTCTGCGTCCGGGCCAGGATCAGCAGGCTGTCGGCCTCGGACAGGCGGTAGCGGTGGGTCACCGCCAGTTGCAGTGCCTGATAGGCGTAGTCACGCGCGGCGTCGGGCCGCCCCAGGACCTCGGCCGTGGCCGCGGTCGCCACCAGGGCTCGGCTGTGCCAGCCCGGGTTTCCCGACTCGTCCGCCAGGACGACCGCCGACAGATGTTCCTCCAGATCCCGGTTGACCGTCGCCAGGACGCTGCGTGCCAGCCAGCTCCAGCGAGGCGCCTTGAGGCCCTGCGCCAGGCACCACGCGTTCTCCGCGCACTCGCGCGCCGCCTCCGGCCGTCCGGCGTCCAGGTGGACCGTCGCCAGCTCGCTCCGGGCCGCCGACTCCAGGTCCGTGTCGCCGAACTCCCCGAGGACGACCAGGGCTCGGGTGTACAGGGCGCCCGCCTCCTCCACCTCTCCCAGGGCGTGCTTCACGATGGCCAGATTGACCAGGACGTACGGCTCCTGGTGTCGTGCGCCGGCCTTTGCGGCCAGTTCCAGTGCCTGGAACCGGACGCGCAGCGAGTCGGCCAGGCGGCCCAACTCGAAGTACACCTCGCCGAGCCGCGAGAGGGTGACCACCGTGCTGGAAGCGCTGTGGGCCGACGGTGTCGCGGGCATCACCGACTCCAGGCGGCCGGCCGCCTCGTCGAGGTGCCCGGTGAAGATCAGGATCTGCGCGATGAAGTTCTCGCAGCCGTCGATGCCGTGGCGGTGGTCGATGGCGCGCGCGATCGACAGGGCCGTCTTGAAGCTTCTCATCGCCTTCGGGTAGTCGTTCACGCTCAGGTTCGCGTGCGCGAGGCTGTACCACCCGCTGAACCGGGCTTCGGCGTTGCCCATGCGCTCGGCGGCCGTGATGGCGGCGTTGGCGGCGTCGATCCAGTCGCCGACGTTCATCCGGGTGGCGAAGTAGGGGCGAAGGCCGTCGGCGATCCGCCAGGTGTGGGTGCCGATCGGGTCGTCGTGCAGGGCCGCGATCAGGTTCGGGATCTCGTTGTCGAACCAGGCCAGCGCCTCGGCCGTGGTGTCGAAGTCCGCGTCGGGGGAGTGCTCCGCGCCGGACAGGCGGGCGTACCCGGGGAAGGCCAGCGCCTGCGCCGCAAGGGTGCGCTCCAGGTACCAGTCGGTCAGGCGGCAGCGTGCCGTCTCGCGGTCGGGCCCGGAGTCCTCGGCCTCGGCGCGTGCTCGCGCATACAGGCGGGTCAGGTCGTGGAGGGTGAAGCGGTCCGCCGCCGATTGGCCGATCAGGTGGGCGTCCAGCAGGCGGTCCACCAGGCGGCCGGCTTCGGCCTGGCTCAGGCCGGCCAGTACCGCGGCCGCCGCGACCGTGAAGTCAGGGCCCTGGGAGAGTCCGAGCCGCCGGAACAGGTGGCGGGTGTCAGGGTCCAGAGCGTCGTAGGACTGTCCGAGGACGGTCTGCATCGTGCTGTCGCTGTCGCCGGGAGTCTGGAGTGCGGCCAGGCGGTTGCCGTCGAGCAAGTCCCTGATGTGGTCGGCGATCGACGCCAGCGGATGGTTGGCGATGTTGGCCGCCGCGATGCTCAGCGCCAGCGGTATCCGCCCGCATGCCTCGGCCAGGTCGTGGACCGCGCCCGGCTCGGCGCGCAGACGCTCGGCGCCGAGCATGCGCTCGAGCAGCTGCTCGGCCTCCTGCGGCGACATCGGTCCGACCGCCACCTGACGAGCCCCGTCCCGCACGACCAGGCCGGTCAGCCGGAAACGGCTGGTGATCAGGGTCGCCGAGCCCGGCCCGGTGGTCAGCAGCGGGCGGACCTGGTCGACCGACCGGGCGTTGTCGAGCAGCACCAGCAGGCGCTTGTCGGCGACCGTCGAACGGTACAGGTCGATGAGTTCGTCGGCCTCGGCCGGGATGGCGTCCCGGGGCAGCCCCAGCGAGCGCAGCGCGCGGGCGATCGTCCGCGTCGGGGTCATCGCGCGCTGTGTGTCGTGGCCGTGCAGGTTGATGTAGAGCTGGCCGTCGGGGAAGCGGTCGGCCATCGACCGGCCCCAGTGCACGGCCAGCGTCGTCTTGCCGACGCCGGCGGGGCCGACCACCGCGACCGTGCCCGGGACTCCTTCGCCGGACAGGCTTCCGGCCAGGAAGTCGTCGAGCTGGTCGAGCAGTTCCCGCCGACCCACCAGCTGTGGCGTCGACGGCAACTGCATAGGCACCGGCGGTGCCGAGGGCGCGGCCGGGGCATCGGGGAGCACGCTGTCCAACGGGGCGTCGGGTACGGGGGCCGGCTCGCACTCGGAGATCGTGTGCGGCGTCTCGGCCGACGGATTCGGCGCCAGGGCGTCCAGCGAGGGATCGGCGTGCAGGATCGCCTGCTCCATGTCGGTGAACTTGCGGCCCGGGGTGAGCCCTTGCTGCTCGGCCAGCAGCGAGCGCAGCTCGCGCGCCTGCTCCAGCGCCGCGGTCTGACGGCCCGAGAGGTACAGCGCGAGCATCAGCTTCACCCGCAGGTTCTCGTTGAGAGGGTGCGCAGCGACCAGCGGCATCAGGTCGTCGATGAGTGCGCCGTGGTGCCCTTCGCCGATCTCCAGGTCGGCCAGATCCTCATAGGCTGTCAGGCGCAGGCTCGTCAGCTGGGTCTGCGCGGACTCGGCGTAGCTGACAGCGATGTCGGCCAGCGGCATGCCCTGCCACAGCGCGAGCGCTTTGCGGATCAGGCGCACCGCCGAGCGGCTGTCACCGCGCGCGGCCTCCTGGCGGGCCCGGGCCATGCCGCTGCGAAAGACGTCCAGGTCGAGCTCGCCGTCGTCGACGGCGATCGAATAGCCGGGGGCCCGGCTCTCGACCGGGATCTTGGCTCCGGCATCGCGGCACACCCGGCGCAGCGCCGCGATGTCGGCCTGGATCTGAGAGCGGGCCGTCTGCGGCTCTGAGCCGCCCCACAGCGCGTCGATCAGCTGCCGCGTGGAGACCACGTGGTTGGCGTGCAACAGTAGGTAGGCTAAGACGGCCCGGCACCGCGGACGCTTCACCGCCAGCGGCATGTCCTCGAAGTCCATCCCGACCGGTCCGAGTAATGTGTAGCGCATAGCCGTCAGTAACCCCCGTAAGCCGGGACTGCCGCCGGGGTCGCCGACCGCGCGCCCGGCATGCGTCGTCAGCTCCGGTTCGCCTGCGTGTGCAAAGCCACCATTGCATGCTGATCCACTTCCGGTCGAGCCCCGTATGGGTGCCGCATTGCGGACGCATGGCATATGCATGAGGGCACTTCGACAGGGCCTCGGCTGCATTGCGGAACCTGTGGATACGGGGATGGGTTGCGAGACATCGGGCTCGAGCGGCTACGGGATTCGCGAGAACCGCGAATCCCGCGCGCACGCCCCGGACGGCCGTTCCTGGACCGGCCCCGCGCGGGGGAGTGCTCGATGGGGCCGGGCCGAGGAAAGCCGCCCGACGTCCTGGCCGGCCCGCACCGCATCACACGGAACGCACCCGCCCGAGCGGCCCTCGACAACCTACGAATGGTCGGAAGCCAAGGGCGGCGCGGCAACGGGCCGGTTCACCGACCCGGTGAACCGGGCGTTTCGGTCGCGACCTTCAGAGAGGGAACCGATGCGGCTTCGGAGAGGGGCCCAGTGCCGTCCCGCTCGCCGGCGATGCCGATGGTGCCGTCGGGGAAGCGCTGGACCGAACGCACGCCCGGCAGCAGGTTCAGCAGCAGGCACGGTGTGCCGATGAGGGCCGCGGCGGCCAGCAGGGTCGTGCGCATCCCGAGGAACTCGGCGACCGGAGCGGCGGCGGCGTAGCCGGCGGGCATGGCGATCAACGAGATCATCCAGTCCAGCGAGCTGACGCGGGCCTGCATCTCCTCGGGGAAGAGCTGCTGTTGCGTGGTCGCCAGAATCTCGCCGACGAGCGAGGTCATGATGAAGGCCACGGCCACGCCGAGAGCGATGACGAAGATCGGGGCGGGGGGAGCGAGCAGAGCCAGCGGGCCGATGCCGAGCACCGCGGCCGCGTTCGCGGTGACCAAGGGGCGGCGCGGCCGGTAGTGCAGCGCGGCCAGCCCGCCGATGATGGAGCCCACCGAACCGGTGATCATGATCACGCTCCAGGCGGTGGCTCCGCCGTGGCCGTGCTGCATCACGACCGGGCCCAGGACGAAGAAGAACGCTATCGCGAAGTTCCACACGCCCCAGCAGAGCAGGTTGGCCAGATACCAGCGGCGCTGGGCCACCGCCAGCCAGCCGTCGCGCAGGTCTGCGAAGAAGTGCTGCTTCTCGGACCGCTGCGCCTGCCTGCGCAGGTCCATGCGGGAAACCAGCACGAAGCTCAGCAGGAAGCTGATGGCGTTGATGAGGATCGCGGTGCCCGGACTGGAGACCGCCAGCAGCAGCGCGGCGAGGGCCGGGCCGAGCACCTTGGTGGTGCTGTCGGTCAGGCCGAGCAGTGCGTTCGCCGGTTGAAGATGCTCAGCGCCGACGAGCTCGGGTACGACGGCCCTGGATGCCGGGGTGAAGAAGGCCATGGCCATGCCGGCGATCGTGTAGGTGACGGCGAACTGCCAAACCGCTGCCCGGTCCAGGAATATCATCATGGCGAGCAGGCCGTAGCAGACCGCCTGGATGGCGTCGCTCGCCATCAGCACCTGCTTGCGGGACAGCCGGTCCGCCCAGACCCCGCCCACCGGCAGCATCACCACCTGGCCGACCGCGTGGCAGGTCAGCACCGTGCCGACATCCAGGGCGCTGCCGCCTGAGCGTAAGATGGCGAAGACCACTGTCACCGGTATCAGGGCATTGCCCATGGCGGAGATGCTGCGCGCGGTCCACAGGAGTCGGTAGGGGCGCTCCCGAAGCGTGCTCAACGATTTTGGCATGGGTATGGGCATGGGCGGCCCTGCTTTCTGAGTCATGGGGTTTCACGGAACTGCCAAGAGCTCGCGGGGAAACAGCACGCCGATGTCGTCGACGGTCATGCCATTCCCCACCTCCGGCGTCTTCGTCCCCAGGCTGTCGGCTGACTACGCGGGCACCATGGCCATGGGGCCACCCGACTCGAAGTGTTCGCGGCGGCCCCGGCTTTCGAAGTCGCCACTCGACTGCAGCCTTCGGAGACCTCGAAGGCTCCGCAACCTCCTGGGCCGGCTGGCATTCTGTCAGAACTCGGTTCAGGGACAGGAACAAGAGCTCTCCATCGAGCCACCACCGCGGTGCGCATGGAGGCACGCTCAGGGTCCGACGGCGTACTGCTCATTCCCGTACAGGACTGTCGCCGGTGTGTCGTTGACCTGGGTCCACTCCGCAGTGCCTGCGATCAGTGTGTGGTCCAGGAGTGACACGGTTTCCCGGACGGTGCAGACCACAGTGACCGAAGCCTGTGTCAGTACGGGCACGCCGCTCACCCGATGCCAGGGCACACCCGCGAACCGCTCCGCCGGGGTGCCCGTGGCGAACTGCGCCACCAGTCGTCGATCCGCCCAGGACAGGACGTTCACCGCGAAGCGCCCTTCTGATCGAATGTGAGCCAGTGTCTGGCTTGCGGTGGTCAGGGACAGAAGCACACTGGGTGGATCCACGGACAGGGACATGACCGCGTTGGCAGTACACCCGACAGGTCCGATCGTGGTGACGACAGTGACACCGGTCGGCAGTCGAGAGATTGCATGACGGTAGTCCTCGGCGGAGACGCTCAGATGGCTTGGTACGCAGTCCTCGGTCTTCATCGCGCTCCTTTCGGCAGTGCGGCGGTTATCCGCGCCGACCGGCGATCATGGCGGCAACGGTCTGCCGGTCGATCTTTCCGTTGATGTTCAGGGGTAGTTCGTCGAACACGGTCAGGCTTCGCGGGAGCATGTACTCGGGTATTCGGGAGCGCAGGTCCGACATGATCTGTTCCGGCTGAGGATCCAGACCCGTGCAGATCGCTTCCAGGGACAGGTCGCCGAGGGCGTCCGGGATCGCAATCACGATCGCGTCGCGTACACCTGGTTGCTCGCGCAACAGAGCCTCGATCTCGCCCAGTTCGATCCGGTAGCCGCGAACCTTCACCTGCTGGTCCATTCGCCCCAGGTGAATCAGTCGTCCATCCCGCCGGGCGACCCGGTCACCCGTGCGGTACCAGTGGTCGGCGGTGATCGGGGCGTCCCCGGAGTGGGGGACCGATGTGCCGGTGGCGTCGTTGTGCAGCAGGAACCGGTCCGAGTTGTTGTGTGGGTCCAGATAGCCGGGGAACCGCTGGGGGCCGCGGACGACCAGTTCGCCGTCGTCGGCCGGAAGCCCTTCCGCATCGAGCACCAGGTGGGCAAGTCCTGGATACAACGTCCCGATGGGGACAGTGCCGTTGGCCGGGCGGGGCCACTGCGCGACATCCCGGGGGAGTCGGAACTCAGCGCAGCTGATGGTCAGTTCGGTCGGCCCATAAAGATTCTCCAGCGTGCTCTCGGGCGCAGCCGCGGCCCACGCCTCCGCTTGCTGCAACGTCAGGGGTTCCCCGCAGAACAGACTCCAGCGCAAGGTCGGCAGGGACCCCGGCTTCAGTGCTCGCATCCGGCGTGCGAAAGAAACCAGCGACGGCACGGAGAACCAGTGTGTGAGCTCCGCCTCCGCTGCCCACCGAACCGGCGCCATCAGGTCACGGCGCGTGGGAACGACCAAGGTGGCGCCACTGCCCCAGGCGGCGAACATGTCGAACACGGACAGGTCGAAAGTGAGGTCGAAGGTCTGGGACACCCGGCTCCCGGGCCCCAACTCGTACCGCGGTACGACGTGTGAGAGATACGCGGAGACGTTGCTGTGCCGGATGGGCACGCCCTTGGGCGTGCCCGTCGAACCGGAGGTGAAAAGCACGTACGCGATGCTCTCGGGCCCGGTCGGCCCCGGAGCGGGAATGTCGTTCCCGTCCGCTGCCGTCGGCGTGTGCGTGAGGGGCACGACCGGGGCCGGCAGGGCAAGGGCCTCGGTTTCCTGGCCGGCTGTCTCCGCAAGGACGAGGTCGAGGTCGCCGGCGGTCACGATCGCGGCGTTCCGGGCAGCCGGGAACGCAGGGTTGAGCGGGACGACCGTGCTGCCCAGGAACTGCACCGCGAGATAGCCGGCGTAGGCGAGGACGCTGCGCTCGGCCAGCAGCCCGACTCGCTGCGGCACCCCGTCGGCTGTGGTGAGCAGCCGCGCCGCTGTGCGCTCGGCCGCGTCGTGGAGCTCCTGGTAGGTCAGGCGGTCTGCTCCGATTTCGAGGGCCACATGGTCGGGAAACTCCGCGACGGAGGCGGCGAACCACTCGTACAGAGTCTGTTTCACGGTCATCCTTCACTGGGTGCGACGGCGCTCGACTTCTCGGTGGCACGGATCAGATCGGTGAACGCCTCCTCGACCAGACCGGTCCGGGGCCGGCCGCGCGCCGCGGACAGGGCCGCGATGCGCAGTATCTTGGGGAGCTCCTGCCAGAACGCGGTCTCGGAAGCAGCCGCTTCGGGATCCAGCAGGCCGTCTGAGACCAGGACCTCGTTCCGGTGCGCGTAATGGCGTGCGGCGGCCCACAAGTCGTCCGTGTAGCGAGCGGCCGCCATCGGCTCCGCGAGCAACGTCGCGAGGATGTGGGACAGCACCGCCACCGGCTCGAGCAGCCACTGTCCGTCGTCCGGTGCGCCGTCACGCTGCTCTTGCCCGGCCGTGCAGTCGCCCCGGGTACGCACAAGCCAGCGGTGGTGACTCATGGGCGGAACGGCCGTGGCCCAGCCGAGGGCCATGCGGTCCCGGCGGGCCACCTCGGGCCCGAACTCCTCGAGCGGTGTCAGGGCTTGCGCGAGTTCGGCGTCGTCCAGCCATCCCAGGAACGGCTCCTGTTCGCCGTGCGGGGTGAGCGCGGCGAAGTGGTCGGCCACCTTCCAGGAGCCGTTGCGCCGTCCGTGGATCAAGATCCAGTGCGGGGCCGCGGCCCGACCGTATCCCGGTGCCCACGCGATGTGCTCGGTGTTGGCGACAGCCAGCACCCGGCCTTGGGCCTCCAGTTCGGCGAGCAGCCCCTCCTGGGCCGTTTTCCAGTCCGCGGCGCCTTGATAGGCCAGCTCTCTGCCGTCCGCGGTGATGTCGATCCGGGTGTGGTGCGAGAACGCCAGCTCGCTCGCGGGCAGATCGGTGCGCACCGCCAACCGCGTCGCCTCCGCGAAACGGCGCGTCACGGCGGGGATCTCCGATGCCAGATAGCAGACCAGGCTGGTCGTGTAGCAGCTCAACTGGGGCGGTTTCGCTATGGCGTCAAGCACATCAGCACTCCAAGTCGGCGGGCAACGTGTTGCTCCGGCCCCTGGCATCGGGGTCTTCGCGAGGGGTGAAGGCGCAGCTGAGGGGGATCGGGGAACTGTCGCGGAGACTGGCCCACCGGTACCGGCCCCAGCGGCCGTGACGGTGGCCGGGCGTCACGGCGATGGTCCAGGGGCGGCCGGCGAGACCGGTGCCCGCCGCCTTGACGCACGACTCCTGGACGGTCCAGACCCAGGCGAGTTCGCGTGCCCGCTCCGGTGCGGGCAGCTTCTCCAGTTGTGCGGCGTGCCCCTGCAAACAGCGCCGAAGCATGCCTTCGGACGGTTCGTCGGGCGGGAGCTGCACATCGACGCCGACACGGCGGCCCGGTGCCACAGCCGCGGCGCTGAGGCCGCCGTCGTGGGAGATGCTCACGCCGACGTCGGGATGCCCGACCAGGCAGGGGCGTCCCTGCGCGTCGGGGCGGACCGCCGTGTCCGCGAGGTCGGGGCGCACCTCGCGGATGAGCCGGCGCAGGGTGGCTCGCCCCGCCAGGAACTCCTCGGCCCGCCAGGACGGGAGGCCTTCCGCCTGGGCGAGATCGTCTCGCTGGAGTTCTGCCTGGTCCGTCGCCGTCCGACCGGAGCGGCACAAGACCCACACCCCGTCCGTGATCTCGTACCGGCCACCCGGCGTCCCGGTTCGTATCGACATGCTCGCGGACTCCCCGGCCGGCCCTGTCGCGGTCATGCCCGCAGCTCCGCCAGGAGCTGTTCGGACATGTCGGCCACACCGGCGAGCATCAACTCGGTCACGCCCCCGCCGATACCGAGGACTCCGGCTTCCGCGCGGATACCCTGGGCACCGCTCGTGGCGAAGCCGTCCGCTCCCTGAAGGCGAGCGCACTGGGCGAGCACGGTGTCGACCGTCAGTCCGACGGCGGACTTCAACAGGGCCCCGGCCGACAGGTTCTGTCCTTTCACGGCCGTCTCGGCGAGGCTGTCGCACAGCGCTTGCAGCTGGGCAACGCGTACCAGGCACTCGGCGAAGCCCTGGCGAACGGCCGCGTTGTTCCACAGCGGCTCTCCGTCGACAGTCCGCCGACGAAGGCGCTCGCGGGTGTCGGCAAGCACCCGGCTGGTGAGCGCGACGGCCCACTGTGCCCCTGCGAGCCGCTCCGTGCTCATGTGCCGGGCGAACACGGGCATGCCACGACCGTTTCTGCCCACCAGGTGATCAGCCGGCAGGCGCACCGAGTCGAACCCGATGTGCCCGGTCGCCGAGTTCACGAGCAGACTGGTCGCTGCGGTTCTCACGGTCACGCCTGCCGTCCTCGCCGGTACCAGGACCCAGCTGAAGTTGGTGAAATGCCGACCGGGCTGGTGCCGGCCCAGAACCAGCAGGTACTCGGCGCTGCCGGCGTTGGTCACCCAGCGCTTGCCGCCGTGGACCACCAGCTCGTCGCCTTCGATCCGCACCTCTGTGCCGAGCCCGCTGAGATCGGAGCCCGCGGCCGCCTCGTCGGTGGCGGCGAGCGCCACCTGGGCGGTCCCCGCCAAGGCCTGTTCACAGGCGGCCGTGACGGGAGAAGCCGCGGCTGACGCAGGGCCGGACCGGCCGGAGCCGAGGATCGGCAGGGCGCTGGCCGCCTGCACCAGTACGCTGAGCGTCGCTCCGTTGTCTCCGCGGGCGTCCACGGCTCGGAGCAGGGCGCCCAGGCGTGCCGGGTCCGCGACCAGGCCCAGGCCGTTGCTGCTCCGATACAGCATGGACAAGGCGCCGGCTGCCCCGAGCGCTCGCCACACGGCGGTTGCCGGAGCGCTGACCGGAACGCTCTCCAGCGCTTGCGAGACCAGCCTCTGATAGCCGGCCGGCGATGTCTCCCGGGAAGCGGATGCCAGGTCAGACAAACCGCACCTCGGGATCGAGGAGGGTCAGCTTGCCGTCTGCCAGGTGCAGGCGGTCGTTGCTGTAGTTCAGGGACGCGGAGCGCAGGTCCCGTAGCGCGTGCTCGAGGCGGGTCGGGGAGCCCTTGAGATAGCCGTGCCGCATGCCGACCGCGTCGATGAGGCCGTCGACGACCGCGAAGCACTCCTCGGCGGCCGTGATCTTGAGCGCGTTCAGCTGCAACTGGATCTTCGGCAGGCTCAGATCGGGGCTCTGGCTGACCGTCCGCTCCGTCTGCTCGAGCAGGGCGTGCACGGTGTCCAGACGCCTGCGTGCCTGGGACAGCCTGGTCAAGAGCAGCTCGGAGCCGAGGTCGACCCGATTGCGGTTCTCCGGCGAGCGCAGCATCCGCACCACCCGGGACAGCGCGCCGGCCGCGGTGCCCAGCCAGGACGCCGACCAGCTCAGGTGCGCCATCGGGCCGAACACCGAGGTCACGACGGCCCGGAAGCCGCCGTGCGCGCCGACCACGTGGTGCTCCGGTACCCTGCCGCGCAGCCGCAGCGCGACGCTGTGGCTGGCCCGCATGCCCAGTGGCTGCCAGTCACCGGTCTGCTCGATGGTGAGCCGGTCGCGGGGCGCGTAGACGAGCGACACCTGATTCGGCGACGTGGCGCCCGGCGCGAGCATCGTCACCAGGAAACCGTCGGCGTGCGCGCCGCCGGTGACGATGGGCGCGAACCGATCCACGTCCAGTTCGTCGCCTGTGGCGTCGAGGGCCGTCTCGGCGGTGAGCAGGTGGCCGCCCTTGCCCGCCTCGGTGGTGACCGAGGCGAGATAGATCTTGCCGTCGGCGATCTGGGGCAGCAGTTCGGTGCGCAGCCGCTCGTTGCCGTGGCTCACCACCGCCGCGACTTGCTGGCAGTGCATGCCGAAGATCATCGCCACGGACATGTCGATACGCCCGAGCGACGTGCACGCCTCGACCATGTCCCGGATGCTGCCGCCGAGCCCGCCGTACTCGACCGGCACCAGCAGACCCAGCAGCCCGGTGCGGCGCATCTCGTCGAGCGCTTCGACGGGGAAGACGGCCTCGCGGTCGGTCCGGTCCAGGTGCTCGGCGGACACGGCGGCGACCCGGTCGGTCAGCTCGGCCGGCCGCCCGGGCGCGAGCGGACCCGCGCCGGCCGCAGGTTCGGATGCGACCGCGTTCATGTGCGCTCCTCGGTTCGGCGGGCGTGGCCGGTCATCGGACGTTCGCCGCCTGGCCCGCTTCCGAGGCTGCGCTGATCGCGTTCCAAAGGCTGCCGGCCGTGGCGAAGGTGGCGTCGTTCATGTCCTCGTCGGGCAGCACCACGGCGAAGGTGTCCTCGATGGCGAAGAGCAGTTCGATGGCTTGCATCGAGTCCAGACCCTGCTCCCGCAACGACGTCTCGGCGGTGATCTCCTCGTCGCCGAGGAACTTGAGGAACGGGGCGAGCAGTTCGGTGAAGCGGGGGTCCATCAGTTCACTCCAGAGGTGGGATCGGACGCTGCGGAAACAGGGGCGCGGGTCAGTGACACACGGGTCGTCACCGGGGCGGTGCCGGGCCGGTCGCTGTCGACCACGGCCTCCGCGGGCAGCGGGTGGCCGAGGAAGCCGACCAGGCTGGCGTACAGTCCGTAGGCGCCGACATTGGGTACGGCGACCAGGTCACCCGGGCTGAGGGCGGGCAGCTTCGCACCGCGTGCCCAGGTGTCGAGCGGGGTGCACAGCGGCCCCACCACGACGGCATCCAGCTCGGGGGCCGGGTCGGACGCGGCGGTGGCGCGCACCACGTGCGGAGCGAGCACCGGGAGACGGCGCAGTCCGGACATCCCGCCGAGATGGTGGATGCCGGAGGCGAGAACGACGATGTCCTTGCCCTGGGAACGCTTCACGTCCAGGACGGGGGTCACCAGCGTGCCGGCGGTGCCGACGAGGTAGCGGCCCGACTCGAACACCACTTCCGGCGCCCTGTCGCGCCAACCGGGTATCTCCTCGTCGAAGAGCTCCTGGAGGCGGGGGCGGAGCGCGGTGAGATCGACGGCCTCGCCCGCCTTGGCGAACGGCGCGCCGAACCCGCCGCCCAGGTCCAGGATGCGCACCTGTACACCGTGTTCGGCGAGCAGCTCGGTCAACCGCCGGGCGGTGGCCAGGGAGCGCTGGAACTGGCCGTACAGGGAGTCGACCTCGGTGAGGTTGGTCCCCATGTACAGGTGCAGTCCGACGACTTTGGCCCTGGGCCGGTCCGTGAACCGTTCCGGCTCGGCCGTCACCCAGCCCGTGTCCGCGCCGAACTGCGAAGCGACGCCGGTCATGACCAGGCCCTGGCCCGGGACCGGCTGGTCGTCGTTGATCCGCAGCAGGCAGCGGGCAGTGACATCGCACTCTGCGGCGAGCCTGTCCAACTGCTCGATCGCATAAGGCGAGTCGACGGAGAACAGCCGCACACCGCGGGTGAGGGCGTCCCGGATCTCGGCATCGCTCTTTCCGGGTCCGGTGTACAGCGCGTCGGCGGGGTCCCAGCCCGCGCCGAGTGCCGCGTCCAGTTCGCCGGTCGAGCAGACCTCCGGACGCGCGCCGGACGCGCGCAGCGTGGTCAGCAGCGCCGGGTGCGGGTTCGCCTTCAGCGAGTAGAACAGGCCGGCCCGGTCCGGCAGGGCTGCGCGCAGCCGTTCGTGATTGCGGCGCACTTCCGCGATGTCGTAGATGTACGCGGGCGTCGGTACGCCCGCCAGATCGGCCAGCGGAACCGGCAGCACACCAGCGTGGCCCTCAACCACGGACATGGTCCACCCGGTTCGCCAGTGCGGCCAGCGCCTTGCGGTCGACCTTTCCGTTGCCGGTGAGGGGGAGCTCCGGCAACACGAGACAGATGCGCGGAATCTTGTACTCCTCGATCACCTGACGCATCGCCTGGAGCACGTCTGCCGCGCTCAGTTCTTCGGTGACGGTCACGAACAGGCGGGTGGGTGCTGATCCGTCCGGGGCCAGAACGGCCGCCGAGCTGACGGCGGGCAGACGGCGTGCCGCTGCCTCCACCTCTATGACGCTGACACGGAAGCCGTTCTCCTTGTAGACGTCGTCGCGTCGGCCCTCGACGTACAAATAGCCTTCTTCGTCGAGCCGGCCGTAGTCGCCGGTACGCAGTTCGGGGAACAGCCCCTCGGCTTTGGGGTAGCGCTGGGCGTTGAGTTCGGGATGCCGCCAGTAACCGGACATGACGTTCGGGCCACGGACCACGATCTCGCCGACCTCGCCGGCCGGAAGACGCTCCCCCTTCGCGTCGACGATGAAGACCTCGGTGCCGGGCAGGGCCGTCCCGCTGGAGCCCGGCCTGGCCAGATCCCCGTTCGCCGGCATGATGGTGGCACGCTTGCACTCGGTGAGCCCGAACATCAGGTGTACGTCCAGTCCGGGGAGGCTCGCGCGAAGCACGGTCAGCGTGTCCTGTGGCATCGCGGCACCGGTGTTGGTCAGCATGCGCAAGGAGAGCTTGCGATCTCCACCGCGCCGCAGCAGCCGCGCCAGGGTGTCGGCGACCGCGGGGACCGCGGGGAGCACGGTGGCCCGCGAGCGCAGCAAGTTGGTCAGCAGCGGCGGCCCCACCTCCGCCGGTCGGCCCAGCCACACGTGGGCTCCGCTGCCGGCCCCCAGGAAGAGCTGGTAGAGGCCGTAGTCGAAGGAAAGCGGGAGCGGACTGTAGACCACGTCGTCCGGACGGTAGCCCAGCACCTGCTGGATCGCCCGCACCGCGAAGAGCATCTGCTGGTGGGTGCTGACGACGGCTTTGGGAAGCGACGTCGTGCCGGAGGTGTAGATCAGGCAGACCGGGTCCACGGACAGCGGCGCGGTCGGTACCGGACCGTTCTTGCCCTCGGTGTCGAAGGCGACTGCCGTCACGGCCGCGAGGTCCTCGACCCGTACGCCCTGCTGCCCGTCCGTCGCCTGGTCGAGCACGGAGTCGCTGACGATGAGCATGGGTTCGCTGTCGTTGAGCACGTGCTCAAGCTGCTTGCCCTGTACCTGCTCGTGCAACAGCGAGAATGCCACGCCCAGGCGCGAGGCGGCGTAGACCAGAACGGGCACGGTGGTGGATGCCTGCGCGCTGACCAGTAACCGGTGCCCGCGTTGCAGGCCCAGCTCGCCCAGCCAGTAAGCGACGCGTCGGCTCGCGGCGGCCAGTTCCAGGTAGGTGATGGTGTGGTCGTGGCAGGTCACAGCGGGGCGATCCGGCCAGCGCACAGCCGCTTCGTCCAGCAGTTCGTGCAGCAGCGCAGCAGGGGGCTGAGTAGTCATCAGGCCTCTTCGAGGTGGGCGAGCGCAGGCTCGGCGTACAGAGATCGCCGCACGATTGCGCAGATGGCGTCGATGTCGTGGAGGTTCTCGGGCACCAGGTCGTCAGCGTCGAACTCGAAGTGCAGTTCCTCCTCCAGACGTTCGACGATCTCCACGATCCGGAAGGAGCTGAACCGCGGTACATCGCTGAGGAGCTGTCCGTTCAGGAGCGGTTCGACTCCGGTGTCGAGCACTGCCGCGGCCACACGGGCGACGGTGCTGCGCAGCTCGGCGTCCACCGGCCAGGGCGACTCGGCGAGATCGCCCGCAGCCGGGGCGTTGCCGAAGACCACGCCGTCCGCGTGCAACTGCTCGAGGAGGCGGGGCAGCAGCGCCGGGGGCTCCGTCCTGCCGCGTTCGACCCGGCGCGCGGCCAGGTAGGTCTGCTCGGTGAGGGCACTCCAGGCACGCAGATGGGCGTCGACGTCGCCGTCCGGCGATGGTCCGAACTCTGCACGGAAGGCGGCGTGCAGCTTGCGAGAGCGGGCGAGGAACCAGGTTTCCAGGGTGAGTTGGCTGAGGGCCGCGTTTCGGTCGGTATGCCGCGCATAGGCGTCGATGTACGCGTCGACGGCTTCAGGGCCCGCGAGATCGAGGGAGGCTGCGGCCGCGCCGGGCCCCTCGGCCGCCGGCGCGAGCTCGGCGATCAGGACAGGGCTGGGCACGGCGGCGACGAAGTCCTGGGCCGGCAGGGTCCACAGCCCGGGGCGCGCGCTGCCCCACGGGGTTTCGTTGTGATACCCGTCCACGACGTTCACGCAGTCTGTGCCGCCGGCCTCGGCGAGGAAACTGTGCGCCATGTGGCGCTGCCGGAAGTACGGCACCCACGGCAAGTGATAGGCGTCCGACACCACATAGCACCCGTCGGCCGGAGGGATGCCGGCCGTCGCGGGTGTCCGGTGCAGCGCGCGTACGGCGATTCCGAGAGCGCTCTGCGCGTCGGCAAGGTGCTGCTCGACGGTCCGTGCCACGGTCGGCAACCCGTCGGCCCCGATCCGGGGAGTGAAGTGCAGCGTCGCGCCGAGACTCAGGTGGGTGCCCATTCCATGCCACCTGTCGGCGAGCACGGCGAGATTCACCTGAAGGCAGTCGAAGAGTTCATACGGAATGGTGGGCGGCGGAGTCTGCATCATATCGAGGCTCCCGCGCCGAACACCTCAGGAAACCGGGGCAGTGAGTCCATAGGATTGAGGTGGGTTCCCGAGTCGCTCGCCGACTTCGTAGCTGTCGCCACGAGTTCGACCGACTCGATGACCGCGTCAGGATCAAATCTGGTGTCCATACGGATTTCCCTCGCAGGGGAATCAGGAGCGGTGGCCGGGATCCGGACCAGGAGAATGTCGAGGTGCCGCAGCAAAGCGCGTGGGGGGACTTCGAGGTTCTTCGCGGGGACGGTGTCCCTCCCGTGAAGGTCAGCATCGCTTGAGCTTGATGCCTCGTAGCGCACCATCGTCCCGTCCCTCGTGGAGTGGTTTGTGGCTCGACACAGGAAGCTATCGGAGCGACGTGATATCGCCGCCATTCGCGTGCCATGCGTTCGGCATGCAGGCCCCGTTGAGGTCGCGTTCGGACGTGACGCCCCTTGGTCCGGCTCGAAATCGGTGCTGTTTTGAGCGATTTACAGCAATGTTCCGATGCCGCGGAGGACCCGGCTTTCCAGGTTCTCGGTCCGGGGTCATCGCCTCATCGGCCACGAGCCCGCAGCTCTTTTCATCGACTCGGAGCACGTCAGAACGTCGCCGCGGCCATCGGATTTCTTATGCATGGAGCTCATGGTGAACGCATGGCACACGAATGGCGGCAATATCACGTCACTCCGATAGCTTCCTCGGCGAGCCACAAACCAATCCATGAGGGAGGGGCCGGCGGTGCGCTACGAGGCATCAAGCTCTGGCAATGCTGACCTTCGCGGGAACAGCGGAGCTGACCACTCCGACGCGAACGACCACTCCGGCATCGGTTCCGATGCCGCCGGAGCCGGAGACCTCGACATCGCGGTGATCGGCATGGCGGGCTCCTTTCCCGGGGCGCCCGATCTCGACCGGTTCTGGGAGGTCGTCCGTGCCGGGCAGCGGACCGTGCGGACGGTACCCGCCCCCGAGTCCGGTGCCGGCGCCCGTGACGCGGCCCCCGACGCCCCGACCGCCGTGCGCGCCGGAGGGGTACTCGACGGGGCCGAGCTGTTCGACGCGGCGTTCTTCGGCTACAGCCCCCGCGAGGCCGAGTTGCTCGACCCCCAGCAGCGGGTCTTCCTGGAGTGCGCATGGACCGCCCTGGAGGGGGCCGGCTACGGCTCGGCGGTCGGGCGGCCGGTCACCGGCGTCTACGCAGGCGCCAGCCTGAGCACCTATCTGATCCGCCATCTGCTGCCCCACCCGGGCCTGGCCGGCCTGCGCGAGGAGCAGATGCTCGGCAACATCACCGACACCCTGGCCACCCGCGCCGCCTACCACCTGGACCTCTCGGGCCCGGCGGTGTCGGTGCAGAGCGCCTGCTCGACCTCCCTGGTCGCGATCCACCTCGCCTGTCAGGCACTGCTCGCCGGCGACTGCGAGGTCGCGGTGGCCGGGGGCGCCTCGGTGCGCCTGCCGCAGCTGTCCGTCCACGACGGCCGCGGGAACGGCATCCTCTCCCCGGACGGCGGCTGCCTGCCCTTCGACGCCCGGAGCGCGGGCACCGTCAGCGGCAACGGGGTCGGTGCCGTGGTGCTCAAGCCGCTGGCCGCCGCGCTCGCCGACGGCGACCGGGTCCACGCCGTGGTCAAGGCCACCGCGGTCAACAACGACGGCCGCCGCAAGGTCGGGTTCACCGCGCCGAGCGTCCAGGGCCAGTCCGCCGTGCTGCGCGCCGCCCACGACCTCGCCGGAGTCGACCCGGCCGACATCGGCTATCTGGAGGCGCACGGCACCGCCACCCCGCTGGGCGACCCGATCGAGTTCGCGGCGCTCGCCGAGGCCTTCGCCGGGCGCGACCCCGAGACCGACGGGCGTTGCGCCCTGGGCTCGGTCAAGGCCCTGATCGGACACCTGGACGCGGCCGCCGGCGTCACCGGGTTCCTCAAGGTCGTGCTGGCACTGGAGCACGCCGTCGTGCCACCGAGTCCGTACTTCGGTGAGCCGAACCCCGGCATCGACCTGGTGGGCAGCCCGTTCGAGGTGCCCACCGCCGAGCGGACCTGGAAGCGGCCTCGCGGTGGGCGGCGCCTGGGGGCGGTGAGCAGCTTCGGCATGGGGGGCACCAACGCGCACGTGATCCTCCAAGAGGCGCCCGACCCGGCCCCGGCCGGTCCGCCGTTTCGTAAGCGGCACCTGCTCGTGCTCTCGGCCCGTACGCCGAGCGCGCTGGAAACGGCTCGAGAGCGGCTGCGTGAGCATCTCCTCACCGGACCGGGGCCGAGTCCTGCCGAACTCGCTGACGCCGCGTCCACCCTTCAACTCGGCCGCACCGCCTTCACGCATCGCATGGCGCTGATCGCGGACTCCGCGGCCGACGCGGCGGCCGCACTCGCCCCCGGATCGCCGGAGGCCATGACCGGTCACGTCGAAACGGGCCGCCGCGACATCGTGTTCATGTTCTCCGGCCAAGGCGCCCAGCACGTCGGCATGGGAGCCGAGCTGTACCGCACCGAGCCCGCGTACCGCGACGCCTTCGACACCTGCGCGGACCTGCTCGTCCCGACCCTCGGCCGGGACCTGCGCGACCTCGTCCTCGGCGACGTGGCGGCAGAACGGCCACCGGGCGCCGCGAAAGACCCGGCTGTCGCCGAACCGCTGCGCCGAACCGAATTCGCGCAGCCTGCTCTGTTCGCGGTCGAATACGCCCTCGCACGGCTCTGGGAGTCCTGGGGCATCCGGCCCGCGGCGATGATCGGCCACAGCGTCGGCGAGTACGTGGCCGCCTGCCTGGCCGGCACGATGCCCCTTCAGGACGCGCTGCGTCTGGTCGCCCTGCGCGGGCGGCTGATGCAGGCGCTGCCGCCGGGCCGCATGCTGTCGGTCGCGCTGCCGATCGAGGAGGCCGAACGGTTCGCCGGGGGAGACGTGGCCGTCGCCGCGTCCAACGCCCCGTCGCTCACCGTTCTGTCCGGGCCGGCCGAGGCGCTCGACGACATCGAGCGGACGCTGGCCGCCAAGGGTGTCGCGGTCCGTCCGCTGCACACCTCGCACGCCTTCCACTCCCCGGCGATGGATCCCGTCCTCGAGGACTTCCGCGCCCTCGCGGCCGCCGTCCCGCTCGCCGCCCCGGCTCTGCCGTTCGTCTCCAACCTGTCAGGGACCTGGATCACCGACGAGGAGGCCACCTCGCCGGACTACTGGGTACGGCACCTGCGCCGGCGGGTCCGCTTCCACGAGGGCCTCGTGACCCTCGCCGAGACCGGACCGCTGGCGCTGATCGAGGTCGGCCCGGGCACCGCCCTGGCCACCCTGGCCCGGCAGAACCCTGAGATCTCCGGGAACCTCGTGGTCGGCAGTCTGCCCGCGCCCGGCCGGCCGGTCCCCGCCGACCGGACCATGACCGAGGCCCTGGCCCGGCTGTGGCTCGCCGGGACGGAGCCGGACTGGACCGGCTACTGGCGCCACGACCCGCGCGGGCGGGCGGAACTGCCGACCTATCCCTTCGAACGCGCACGGTATTGGATCGACCCTCCGGCCGACGACGCGCTCATCGGCCTGATCGAGGCCGGCCCTCCGGCCGCCTCCCCGCCGCCCGCCCAGGCCGACCCGGACGCCGCGGGACGGGGCGCCGCGGCGAACGTGGACGCAGCGAGCGGGACCGGGCACGACGCCGCGCCGCCGGCCGCGTACCCCCGGCGCCTGGCGACCGTCTTCGTCGCGCCACGCGACGAGCGGGAGGAAGCCGTCGCGGCCATCTGGAGCGACCTGCTCGGCATCGCCGAGATCGGCGTCCACGACGACTTCTTCGAGCTCGGCGGCCACTCCCTGCTGGCCACGCGCGTCGTGGCCCGGCTGCTCGACGTCCTCGGCGTCGAACTCCCGCTCAGTGCCCTGATGGAGGCGCCGACCGTGGCCGCGCTGTGCGAGTACGCCGACGACGAGCTCATGCGTGCCTACCTCGGCAGCCGGTCCGCCTCACAGCCCGCCGCCACCGATCCGCTGCCCGACCCCCGGAAAGAGGGCGTCCGATGACCGAGACCATCCGCGAACCGGCCCGCGAGATGTCGGCCCACCAGCGCGCCGAGATCCTGGCCCGCCTGCGCGCCGAGAAGATCGACGCCGCTGCCGCCGGTCGACTGCGCCCCCGTGACGCGGACCTGGAACTGATCCCGCTCAGCCCGGCCCAGGAGCGCCTCTACTTCCAGGACCTGCTCGATCCGGGCAACCCGGCCCTCAACATCACCGTCTCGATCCGGGTCCGTGGCGCCTTGGACCACGGCGCTGTGGAACGCGCGCTGGCCGTGGTCGTGGAGCGCCATGAAGCGCTGCGCACCGCGTTCGTCGCCGGCCCCGAGGGGCCGCGCCAGCGCGTCGTCCCCGCCGGACCGGTCGCCGTCCCCGCCGGCACCGTCGCTGCCGACGCCGCGCCCGGCGACCGGCAGGGCCCGCAGGACCTCGACACGGCCCTCCTCCGGCACGCGCGCACCAGACTCGACCTGGTCACCGGACGCCTCCTGGACGCCGCCCTGTTCCCCGTCGGGAACGACGAGCACCTGCTCCAGATCGTCGTCCACCACATCGCCTTCGACGGCTGGTCCACCTCCGTCCTCGTGGAAGAACTCGTCGAGGCCTACCGCGCCGACACCGGAGGCCGCCGGCCGAAGCTCGACGCACTGCCGATCCAGTACCCGGACTTCTCGCTGTGGGCGCGCGAGCGCGTGGCGGGGGACCGCTACGAGCGTCGCCTCGCCGTGGTCCGCGACCGCCTGGTCGGTGCCCCGTTCGTCCTGGACCTGCCCGCCGACAAGCCCCGGCCGCAGCTCCAGACCCACCACGGCGCTCTGACCCCCCTCGTCCTGGACTCCGAGACCAGCGCGCGCCTGGCCGCCCTGGCCCGCGCCGAGGGCACCACGCCGTTCGTGGCCCTGCTCAGCGTCCTGACGATCCTGCTCGGCCGGGCCTCGGACGACGACGAAGTGGTCATCGGGTCCCCGGTGGCAGGGCGCACGCGTCCCGAACTGGAGCCGATGATCGGCTGCTTCGCCGACATCCTCGTCCTGCGCATGGCCCCGGCGGCCTCGGCCACCTTCCGCGACCTGCTGCGCGCGGCGCACGAGGAGGCCGGCCGGGCCTACGGCGACCAGGAGGTCCCGTACGCCAAGGTCGTCGAAGCCCTGGCGCCGCCGCGCGACCCGTCCCGCAACCCGCTGTTCCAGGTCATGTTCGGCTTCCACGAGGTCGTCCCGGCCCGTTTCGACGACGCGGTCCCGGAGTTCACCGTGGAGACCCGCGACAACGGGGTCACCGACTTCGACCTGTTCCTCAACATGGAACGTCGCGAGGACGGCTGCTTCGAAGGCGAACTGCGCTACAACACCGACCTGTTCACCGCGGACGCCATCGCCGACCTCACCGGGCGCTTCGCGGACGTGGCGCGCGCCGTCGCCGACGCTCCCGACACGCCGTGGAGCCGCCTCGCTCCGGCGCGCGCCGGGCTGGTCGCGCTGGCGGCCTCGTTCCCGATCGAGCCGGTGTTGCCGGCGGTGCGCGCCTGGGCCAGGCACGCGGGCCTGGGGCTGGGCTTCGAGGTGCCGTCCGAGCCCGCCCCGGTGGCCGCACAACTGCGCGCGCTGACCGGCGTGTTCGGCATGAACCCCGGCGCGGCCCACGTGGTGCTGCTGCGCTGGGAGGATCTGGCCAAGGCCGGCGCAGTGCCGGACCGCCGCGACCCGGAGGCGGTCGGCGCGGCCCTGGACCGCGGACTCGTCGAGTTCTGCGATGCGCTGTCCGCCTATCGCGCATGGTCCGAGGACCCGCTGACGATCGTGCTCTGCCCGCCCTCGGCGGCCTGGTCCCGCTGGCAGGGCACCGAGGTCTTCGACGGACCGGCCCGCCGGCTGGGCGAAGCCTGCCGACGCTGGTCCGACGTCCGGATCCGCACCGCGCAGGCCACGGCGCCGAAGAACGCCGAGCGCAACGGGAGCGCCGGGAGCGACGGCTTCGACGAGGACCGGGACGACGCGGACTTCCTCGACGGGCTGGACGTCGTGCCGTACGCCGGTGCCGACTTCCATGCCCTGCTCGGTGCCTCGGTCGTGCGCAGCCTGCTGCCGCTGACCGTCCGCGACGAGGACGGGCGCCCGGCCGAACTCCTCCCGGTCTGGCCGTCGCGGCTGGCCGCCGGGGCCGCCGGACCCGTCGGCGGCGCGGACACTGCCGACATCGCCGGCGGCGGACCGGCCGCTGAGAGCGGAGCGCCGGGCGGGGCCGGATTCCGCGAGCCGGTCACCGACACCGAGCGCCGCCTGGCCGCGATGTGGCAGCAGGCGCTCAAGGCCGACCGGGTCGGCCTGGACGACAGCTTCTTCGCCCTCGGCGGCCACTCTTTCCTCGCCGTCGAGCTGCTGACCCGCATCAAGGCCGAGTTCGGCCGGTCGGTGGAGCCGTTCGAGCTCTTCCGCGGCCCGACCCTCGGCCACCTCGCCCACCTCGTCGACGCCTCGGCACCCGGCGTGCCCGAGGACGGCCCGGTGCCCGTGTCACGCGACCAGGCGCTCGCACCGTCCTCCACCCAGCGCCGGCTGTGGACCCTGGCGAAGGTGCACGGCGCCGGCCTCCTGCACAACAGCGCCTTCCCGCTGCGCATCGACGGCGACCTCGACGAGGTCGCACTCCGCACGGCTGTCGCGGCCCTGCTCGACCGTCACGAATCCCTGCGCACGACGATCACCGAGGACCCCGACGGCGTGCCGGTGCTGCACATCGTGCCCGACGCTGCGCGCTGGGGGAGCGAGGTCTTCCCCGCGACGACGACCGTCCCCGAAGGGCCGGGCCGGTCCGGCGAGATCGAGCGCCTGATGCGCGCCGCCGCCGAGGAGACCTTCGAGCTCGACCGCGGCCCGCTGGCCAGGTTCCGGCTGTTCGCCGCCGGGCGACGCACCCACTATTTGTCGATGGCCATGCATCACGCGGTCACCGACAACCGGTCCTGGGCCGTCATCGTGCGCGACCTCGCCGAGCTCTACCGCGCCGCTTGCTCGGGACGAGTCCCGGAGCTCCCGGAGTTGCCGGTGCAGTTCGCCGACTACGCCCACTGGCAGCACGAGTGGCTCCTCGGCCCGGGCGGGCGCGAACACGAGACGCGCTGGCGGGAGATCATGCGGGACGTCCCGGCGGTCTCCTCGCTGCCGACCGACTTCCCGCGCGCCGGGGAGATCGGTTCGGACAGCGCCTCGGTCACCCGGCGTGTCGACAGCGGGCTGGCCGCGCGACTGCGCGCCGCCGGACGCCGGATGGAGGTGCCGCTGTTCAGCGTCGTGCTCACCGCGTACCACCTGCTGGCCGCCCGGGCCGGCGGACGCGACGAGTTCGTCGTCGGGACGCTCAACGGCAACCGCGAGCACGCCGGTCTGTCCGATGTCGTCGGCGACTTCGCCGACCTGGTGCCGATCCGGCTGACCGGGGTCGGCGACCTGACCGTCGCCGGCCGGGTCGCGGCCACCCACCAAGCGATTCTGGACGCCCGCGCCGTCCAGCGGCTGCCGTTCGAGAACATCGTCTCGGCGGTCCGCGCCACGCGCGTCCCCGGCCGCCAGCCGCTGTTCCAGACCCTGTTCAACTTCGTCGACGGCGACGACAGCCTGCCCGACCTCGACGGTCTGACCCTGGCGCCGTTGAGCTGGCTCCGCGCCGGGACGGAGTTCGAGCTCTTGTTCAGCCTCGACGCCGAGGGCGACGAGTTCCTGATCACCCTGGACTACCAGACCGGGCTGTACGCACCCGCCGGGGCCGAGGCACTGCTGGAGGCCTTCGCCGCCATGCTGGAGGCGGTGGCCGGCGATCCCGAGGCCCGCAGCGGCGATCTCGCGTTCCCCGAGGACTGCCGGATCCCGGTGATCGCGCCCGGAACCGAACCCGACACCGAGTCCGACCGCGCAGTGACCCTCCCCTCCACCGCCGTGGCGGCCAGCTTCACCGCCGAAGCGGCCGGCCCGGCGCTCGGTTTCTGGTTCGACCTGTTCGGCCGGCCGGCGAAGGTCGCCTTCGCCCCCTACGCGCAGGTCGTACAACAACTGCTCGACCCGGACGCCGCCTTCGGTACGGCCGGGGCACCCGTCAACACCGTGCTGCTCCGCTGGGAGGACTGGGTTCGCCACCTGGGCCACGACCCGCGCGTCCTCGCCGACGCCGCCGACGGTCCGGCCCGCTTCGGCGACGTCGTCCGCGACCTCGAAACCGCCCTCGGCGACCTGCACGCCGCCCTGCTCAGCCACCGCACCTGGAGCCGGACGCCGCTGCTGCTCGCCGTCTGCCCGGCCTCGCCCGGCTGGTCGACGGAACCGTGGGCCACCCTGGAACGCGGGCTGACCGCACGTCTGACGCGGCTGGCCGCGTCCCTGCCCGCCGTCCGGGTTCTCGACGTCGGGCCCGTCGCCGACCGGTACCCGGTGGACCGACGCGACGACGAACACGCCGACCGTCTCGCGCACATGCCCTACACGCCGGAGTTCACCACCGTTCTGGCCACGGTGCTGGCCCGCGCCGTCCTGAGCACCGAACCGCGCGGCACCGTCCTCCTGGACCCCGGCCGTCTGCTGGGGCTCGCCGGCAGTACGGGGGCCGACGGCGGTACGGGGGCCGACGGCGGCGAAACCGCCGCGCTCGTCGCCCGCGCGCTGCGGCGGGCCACGGTCCAGGGCCGCTCGCTGGTGTTCGCCGGTGCCGATCCCGCCGTGCGACGGGAACTCGCCGCCCGTCCCGACCTGCTGCCCGACCCGGACGCCGCCACATGGCTCGCCGGGCATCCCGCCGGGGACCTCGAAGCCGGATTCGCGGAGGCGGTCGCCGCCGGCGCCCTCGACCCGGCCGACTGCGTCGTGCTGGACCCGGACCCCGCACTCTGCGGACGGCTGGGCACCCGCTTCCCGGGCGCTCTCGCGGTCGCGATACCGCAGGAGGCGGACGCCGCGCGCCACGTACTGGACCACCTGTGGGCGCTCGACCAGCCGCTCTTCTCCGGGGAGTACGACGCCGAAGCCGCCCCCGGAACCGCGCCGGGCGTCGGCGCGGCCGCCGGCTCGCGCATCCTGACCGAACTGTCGGACGCGGCGGGCATCCAGGCGGCCGTGGACCGGGCCCGCTGGCGCGTGTACCGCGGCGAATACGTCGAGCCGCGCACCGAACGTGAACGGCGGCTGGCCGAGATCCTGGCCCGGCTGCTCGGCATCGATCGCGTCGGGCTCTCCGACAGCTTCATGGCCCTCGGCGGCGACTCGATGACCGCGATCCAGGTCGTCTCCCAGGCCGCCCGGCACGGCATCAGCCTCTCGCCGCGTGCCGTCCTCGAGGCGCCGTCGGTCGCCGACCTGGCCGAGGCCGACGCGGCCCCGGTCGTCGTCGCCGACCAGAGCCCGGTCGTCGGGCCGGTGGCCCTGGCCCCGGCTCAGCGGTGGTTCTTCGCCAACCCGCTCGGGACCGGCGGCGACCCCAACTACTACAACCACCCCTACTACCTCACGGTGCGGGCGGACGTCACCGCGGAACACCTGGAAAGCGCGCTGCGTGTCCTCGTGGACCATCACGACGCTCTTCGGCTGCGCTTCGCCCGCGGCGAGGACGGTGAGTGGCACCAGTGGTCGGAACCCACCGGTGTGGATGTGCCGTTCGAGCGCGTCGATCTGACCGGGACACCGGCCGAGGACCGCGCCGCACGGGCCGAGGCCCTGGCCATCGGGCTCCAGAGCGGCCTCGACCTGACGGCCGGGCCGACCCTGCGCGCGCTGCACCTGCACACCGACGGCGAGCCGGACCGGCTGCTGATCATCTGCCACCACCTGATCGTGGACGGCATGTCCCGCGGCATCCTGCTGGAGGACCTGACCACCCTCACCGAACAGGCCGTCACGGGGGAACCGCTGCGCCTGCCGCCGAAGACCACGTCGTTCCGCGACTGGACCGACCGGGTCGCCGAGTACGCGGCCGACGACGAACTCCTCGCCGAGGTGCCGTTCTGGCTGGAGCAGATCGCCCCCACCCCGGAAGGCGCCCGCGCACCGGTCGTGCCGGTCGACCACGAGGGCGGCTCGAGGGAGATGGCCTACATGGAGACCGCCGAGGTGCGGGTCAGTGCCGAGGAGACCGCCGCGGTACAGCGGCTCACCGTCGGCTGGCGCGCCAGCCTGTCCGACGCGGTCTTCGCCGCCTCGGCCTCGGTCCTGGCCGAATGGACCGGAAGCGACTCCGTCCGGTTCGCGGTGGCCGGGCACGGGCGGCCCCACCGGTTCCCGGACCTCGACCTGGTCAGGACAGTGGGCTGGTTCCAGATCTACTTCCCGATCGGCATCGACGTCGCCGGTGCCGAGGGCGGCTCGCTGGTGCAGTCGGTACACCGCCGGCTCGCGGTCGTCCCCGACTCCGGTTTCGGCTACGCGGTACTGGCCGGCCAGCATGCCGATCCCGCACTGCGCGCCAGCCTGACGGGGGGCGAGCAGCCGTTGTTCAGCTTCAACTACATGGGCGAGTCCGGGTTCGAACAGACCTCCGCGCACACGTCCCTGTTCGGGCACTGCCCCGACTCGTACGGCCCCTGCCAGGACGGTGCGTGCACCTGGCCCTACCTGTTCGACCTGATGCCGGCCATCGTCGACGGCGCGCTGGTCCTCCAGATCTACTACCGGCGCAGCATCCATGACGCCGCGACCGTCACGGCGCTCGCCGAGCGCATCGCCGACCGATTCCGCGCCCTGGCCGCACCCGAGGCCCAGAACATCACCCCGGCCCCCCGGTCCGCGGCCGAGGACTGACACCCCGTGGCCGGACGCCCCACCGAATGCGCCGCCCTCACCATGATCCCGCTCGGCCGTCGGGCCGCCCTCCCCACTGCGCCGGCCGGAGGACGACCCGGCTGACGGCGCCACCGAGGATCCGGCTTTCGGGGTGTCCTGACACCCGGCCCGGCCCACTTCGTCCGGCGATCGCACCCGTGTTTCCCGTTCATTCAGATCCGAGTCCTGTGAAAGGTGGATCCGATCATGTCCTCCCGGTCCACGAGTCCCGGCACCGACACCGCATTCCACGCCCCCGCGGCTTCCGTCCGGACGCCGCGTACCCGGCAGGCGGTCCGCTGATGGGCACCGCCGAGCAGACCGCCGCCGTGCCGCCGACCGACCAGCTGTCCGGCCTGATCGCCGAGGTCCTGGGGGTGCCGGGGGCCGAACTGGCCGAGGACTCCGGGCCCGGCGTCCACGAGGCCTGGACGAGCCTGAAGCACGTCGAGGTCGTGGTCGTGCTGGAGGAGCACTACGGTGTGGCCCTCAGCAGCCGGGAGATCAAGGGCATCACCAGCATCGCCGTTCTGCGCGAGCTCCTGGCGGCCAAGGGGGTCGCGGGGGTGGCCTCGTGACCGTCGCCGGCCTCGTCCCGCCGTCCGTGCCGGTCCCGGCACGGGCGCCCGGCGGGACCGGAGCCGGCCGCCCCGCCGCGCTGCTGATGATCCGGCACGTCGAGCGGACCGGGGCGAGCCCGTCCGCGGACGGTACGGCGGTCCCGGGGCACCACGACAGCCCCCCGGCCTCCCTCGCCCACCGTTACCTCAACCCTTGACGCGGTCCGTTCCCCCGTCGAGGTCAAGCAGGCCCTGGAGACCGCCGACATCCTCGCCGGCCCCAGGCGCCGACGGAAGGACGATCATGCCACTGCCCCTCACCGACGTCCCGGTCGACCTGCGCGCGCTGCGGGCCGCCCACCAGGAGACCGAGCGCACGGGACCGCCCGACGGACCGCGCATCGGGATCATGGCCAGCTACACGGCCGACTCGGTCGTGCCCTATCTCGCCACGGCGCTCGGCGGGGCGTACGGCCGCCCGGACTTCCACGTCGCGCCCTACAACCAGATCGTCCAGGAGTGCCTCGACCCGGACAGCGGATCCGCCCGGGCCGACCTGGACGTGGTGGTCGTCGCGCAGCGCTTGGAGGAACTGGAGGACGGCGCCTGGACCGCTGGGCTGCTGGCCGTCGCCGACGCCGCGCGCGAGGCCGCGGCCCGGTGGGGCGCCACCCTGGTCGCCGTGCTTCCCGGCCTGCCGGCAGCCGATCCGCTGGGCGTCGCGGGCGACTGCTGGGCCGATGGCCGCACCGCCGAGGCCGCGGCAGCGCGCGAGGCGATGCGGACCGCGCTGGCCGACCGGCCGAACGTCCACCTGGTGGATCTCGAAGCGGTGCTCCGCTCGCTCGGTGCCGCGAAGGCGCACCATCCGGCGCTGTACCAGTTCGCGAAGGTCCCCTATCGCGAGGAGGTCTTCCACCACCTGGGGGCGCGCGTCGCCCACGTCCTGCGGTTGCGGACCGGCGACACCTGCCACGCCGCGGCGCTGGACCTGCGCGGTCTCGCCGATGCCGACGACGTCGACGGGTTCGGCGGAGTCCTGCGCTGGTTGTCCGCCGCCGGAGTGCCGTCGTACGCGCTCGGCGGCCGAGACGCGGTCGCGGCGTGGCGTGACCTCATCACGAGCGATCCGACGGTTCCGGCACGGCTGTCCGACTGGTTCTTCGACGGGCGTGACCTCGACGCCCAGGTGCGCGACCTGGCCGCCGAGGCCGGCCTGGCCGCGCGGGACGTCGCCCTGCTCCAGCGCCGGGAGGACCATCTGATCGTCACGGTGCGGGCGACCCGCGGCGGCCCCGCCGAGGTGGTGGATCTCGGTGCGGACGCCGCAGCCTGGCCGTCGCGCCTGGCCGCCGCCGGGGTCTTCGATCGACTGCCGGTGCCCGGCGCGCCGCCCCGAGCGGTCGCCCGGGGCGGCCCCGTGGACGGCGACGGAGTCGCCGAGCCCGCCGGTGGTCTGTCGCTGGCCTCCTTCGTCGCCGGGCTCGGAGTCGAGGCCGACTTCCGAGCGGCCCGGGACGGCGACCTCCCCAAGATCAACGAAATGCTCGTGGCCTCCAAGGAGTTCACCCTCGGAGTGCCGGTCCCGCCCGTGACGGCGGCCCCGGTGCCGGCCGACGCAGACCGGGTCCTGCTGCTCGGCAACGTCCGGGACCGCCTCGGCGACCTCGGCCCCAGCGTCGTCCTGTCGCTGGTCAGGCAGGGCTCGGACTGCGTCGTCGAGGCCTTCGTCATCTCCTGCCCAGCCATGGGCAAGGGCGTCGAGACCCAGGCGATGCGAGAGATCGCCGCGCACGCGCGGGCCATGGGTGCCGACCGGATCGTCGCCGACTACCGCGACACCGGCCGCAACCGCGCGGCCATCGACTTCCTCCGTTCGCCCACGGCGGGCGGCACAGCCGAGACGCCCGACGGCGCGAGCCTGGATCTCCTCGTGCGCGCCGAGACCACCGACACCGGAGCCGTGATCACCTCATGACCGAGATCCCCACTCGGGCGGGCGCCCGCGCCCGCCGGTTTTCCGCCCAGAACCTCCGGCGCGTCCACCACGAGGCCGGGCTCGATCCGCTCGAGGCCGCCCCGGCCGCTGCGCAGCGGGCCGACCGGCCGGACGCCGCGCAGGAAGACGTGTGGTTGTTCGACCTGACCACACCCGAGGCGCTGGTCCACCAGATCGCCCTGGTCGTCGACCTGACCGGGCCGTTCGACCGGGAAACCGCGACGAGCGCCGTCCGAGTGCTCGGCCGCCGCCACGAGGCACTGCGCGCACGGTTCCCGGCCGACGCCTCCGGCACACCGGTCATGGTGATCGAGCCCGAATTCACCGGGGTGCTCGAATACGTCGATCTGACCGTCCCCGCCCCGGCCGCCGACAGCGGATCCGGCGGTACCGACGCGACGGGCGCCGCGTTCGATGCCGGCACCGAACCGGCGTCGTCGGACTCCGCGACCGAGTCCGGGGCCGAGCTGCGCTGGACCGCGCTCGCCGACCGCGAGACCCACCGGCCCTTCGACCTGGAGAACGGTCCACTGGCCCGCTTCACCCTGGCCCGGATGGCCGGACGGCGGCACCGGCTCCTGGCCGTCGTCCACCACATCGTCGCCGACGGCCGGACGCTCCAGTTGCTCCACGGCGACCTGGTGGCCGCTCTGCGCGGCGAAGACCTGCCGACTCCGCCGCCCACCCTGGCCGCGGCGGCTTCCCGGACCCGCGCCGCCGCCGACAAGCCCGACACGGCGCAGCGTCTGGACCGCCGCGCAGCCGAGCTGGCCGACCTGCCGGCCGACGCCGACCGCTGGCCGTCCTTCGGGCGTCCGGCCCCGGGCGATCCCTACGCCGCCGCGGTCCTCCCGGTCGATGTTCCGGCTCCGCTGGCCGAGGCCGTCCACGCGGTGGCGGCGGCGGAGCGCGCCACGCCGTTCATGGTCTGGCTCACCGCGCTGTCCGTTCTGATCCAGCGCATGTCAGGCCACGGGGACGCGGTCCTCGGCACCGTCGTCGGCCGCCGCGACGCCGCCTCGCGCGACACCGCCGGGTTCATCGCCAACCAGGCCGCGCTGCGCGTCCGCCTGCCGGCCGACGCGACCTGGCGCGATGCCCTGCGCGTGGCCCGCGAGACGACGCTGTCGGCCTTCGACGACTCCGACATCCCGTTCCGCCGGGTGGTCGAGCGCCTCGCCCCGGCCCGCCGCACCGATGCGCACCCGCTGTTCCAAGTGCTGCTCGGTGGCCGCCAGCCGCTGGACCCCCCTGCCGCCGTCGGCCCCCTGACGGTCGAGGCGACAGAACACCTCTCACGCCGCTCCCTGTACGAGGTCGAACTCCAACTCGCCGACCTGCCCACGGGAATGCCGGGTTACCTGCGCTACCAGACGGCCGCGCTGGACTCCGCGACGGCCGCCGCCGTCGTGGCCGGCTTCGTCCGCCTTCTCGAAGCCCTGACGTCGTCGCCCGACAGCCCGATAGCCGAGACGCCGTGGCCTGCCGGGCTCAGTGTTCCCGCCAAGGCCGACAAGGGGGCTGCCAAGTCGGCCGCCGGCCGGGGCATCGAGGCCGACCGCCGCCGGACCGTGCCGCGCCGCGCCGCCGACGGCCCTCGTCGACAGCCGTCCAATCCGACGCAACTGCGTGTCGCAGAGGTCTGGCGAACCGTTCTGGAGCAGGTGCCGCCCGGCATCGACGACGACTTCTTCGCCGTCGGCGGCCATTCGCTCAGCGCGGTCCGGGTCGCCTCCCTGCTGGCCTCCGAATTCCGCCTGCCCATCACGGCCCGTGCCCTGTTCGACCATCCGACCGTCGCCGAGGTGTCCGCGTTCCTCGACGGCTGGGCAGCGTCCGGCGGCGGGCGCACCGACACGACGGCATCGGCTGCGCCCGTCCGGGTGACCGAGCGAACGGAAGCGGGCGCACCGCTCTCCGCGACCCAGCGGCGCATGTGGCTCCTGTCGCAGCTGCACCCCGACAACGCCGTCTACAACCTGCCGTACGCCTTCCGCGTCAGCGGCGACATCGACGCCCCCACCCTCGAAGCGGCGCTCAACGACCTGGTCGCCCGCCACGAAGCCCTGCGCACGGTCGTCGATGTCCACGACGAACAACCGCGACAGCGTGTGTCACCCGCCCTCGCGGTGCGCCTGGCCATCGAAGAACCCGAGGACGCCGAGCCCGGCGGCACCGCTCCCGCCGACCTGGTGGCCTGGGTGGTCGACCGGATCGACGCCGAGGCCCGAGCCCCCTTCGACCTGTCCGCCGGCCCGCTGATCCGTGCGCGCCTCATCGCACCAGGCACTCCGTCGGCCGCGCTCGTCGTGACCGCCCATCACATCGCCTGCGACGGCTGGAGCCTGGAGCTGCTGTTCGCCGAACTGGCGGAGCTCTACACCGCCCGCACCGAAAACCGCGCCGGCACCACACCGGCGCCGGCGATCCAGTTCATGGACTTCGCCGCCTGGCAGTCCGAGCAGCTGACCGGTGCGCACCGCGAGCGTCTCGCCGACTACTGGCGCGGAAAACTCGAAGGCGCCCCCACGCTCCTGGACCTTCCCACCGACCGGACCCGGCCCGCGCAGCGCCGGCCGGACGGGGCGGTGATCGACTTCGCCTGGCCCGCGGACCTGGAGGAACGGGTCGCCGAGTTCTCCCGGCGGCACGGGGTCACCGCCTACGCGACGCTGCTGGCCGCCTTCGCCTCGGTCGTCCACCGGCACACCGGCCGCGACGACCTCCTCATCGGCACACCCGTCGCCAACCGCGTCCGCCCGGAGTTCGCCAAGACCGTCGGCTGCTTCGTCAACCTGGTGCCGCTGCGCCTGCGCGTCGCCGGGGACACCCCTTTCCTCGACCTGGCGCGCGCCGCCCACCTCACCATCAGCGAGGCGCAGGACCACCAGGACTTCCCCTTCGAGGACCTCGTCGCGCTGCTGCGCCCGGACCGGGACCCCAGCCACGACCCCGTCGTGCAGCTGCTGTTCGTCCTGCAGGACGTCGACACCGCCCTCAGCCTGCCCGGCGCGGACCTCGCCCCGCTGCCCGCGCACGGCGGAGGCTCGATCCAGGACCTGTCCGTCATCCTCCAGCACGCAGGAGAGCAGGCCGGAGGCGGCTTCCTCGGCACCGCCGAATTCAACACCAGCCTCTACGGCGCGGACACCGTGAGCCGTTTCCTCGGCCATCTGAGCACCCTGCTCCAAGCCGCGCTGTCCGCGCCGGACACGGTGATCGCCGACCTGGACCTGCTGACCCATGACGAGCTCGCCCAGCTCGACCGCTGGAACGACACCGGCCTGCCCGCGCCGCCGGCCGCGGACGTCCCGGCCCTGTTCGAGCGCTGGGCGGACCAGGCGCCGGAGCGGACCGCCGTCGTCGGCGCCGACGGCGAGCTCAGCTACGCCGAACTCGAAGCACGAGCCAACCGGCTCGCCCACCACCTCGCCGAGATCGGAGTCGCACCCGGAACGGCCGTGGGCGTCGCGGTGGACCGCTGCCAGGACCTGCCGGTCGCTTTCCTGGGCGTGCTCAAGGCCGGGGCGGTCTACGTCCCGCTGGACACCGGCTATCCGGCCGAGCGGCTGGCCCTCATGATCGACGACACCGGGGTCAAGGCCCTGATCACGCGCGCCGGCCGCGCCGCGCCGCCCGGCGCCGACCGCCTGCCGGTGGTCTGCCTGGGTGGCCCCGACGACCCGCTGGGCCGGTATCCGGACACCCGTCCGGCCCGGAACATCGAGCCGGGCGACCCGGCCTACATCGTCTTCACGTCCGGCTCCACCGGCCGGCCCAAGGGTGTCGCGATCCACCACCGCGGCGTGGTCAACTCCGCCCACGCCGAGCGGGAGTTCGTCGACCCGGAGTCGCCGGACACCGTGATCCAGTTCTCCTCGCCGAGCTTCGACGGCTCCGTCCTGGACTTCACGCTCGCCTTCGCCCACGGCGGACGGCTGTGCGTCGTGCCCCGCGACCGCATGCTGCCCGGCCCCGACCTGGCCGAGACCGTCCGCCGCCACCAGGTGACGATGGCGTTCCTGCCGCCGTCCGCGCTCGCGGTGATGCGGCCGGACGACGTCCCGGGACTGCGCACCATCCTGGTCGGCGGCGAGGCCTTCCCGCCTGAGCTGGGCCCCTTGTGGGCGCCGAACCGCCGGCTCTTCAACATCTACGGCCCCACCGAGACCACCATCTGGTGCACGCACACACTCCTGGACGGCACCGAGCGCCGGCCGACCATCGGCCGCTCGGTTCCCGGCACCACCGCGCATGTCCTGGACGAGCGCCTGCGCCTCGTGCCGGTCGGCGTCCCCGGCGAGCTGTGCATCGGCGGCCTCGGTGTGGGACTGGGCTACGTGCGCCGGCCCGAACTGACGGCCCGCCAGTTCCCGCCGGACCCGTACGCTCCCCAGCCCGGCGCACACCTCTACCGCACCGGCGACCTGGTGCGCCGCCTGCCCGACGGCAACCTGGACTACCTGGGCCGCATCGACCGGCAGGTGAAGGTCCGCGGCCACCGCGTCGAGCTGCCCGAGATCGAGGCCCGCCTGGAGCGGATCCCCGGCGTCGGGCGCGGGGTCGTCACGGCGCGTCGCGACGGGTCCGGGCCCGGACCGCTGCGCCTGATCGCCTACGTCTCGCCCGCCGCGCCGCTCGGCGTCGCCGATCTGGACCCCTCCGTGTTGCGGCGACAACTGGCCCAGACCCTGCCGGAGTTCATGGTGCCCGCCGTGATCGTGCCGCTGGCCGCACTGCCGCTCAACGGCAACGGCAAGATCGACCACGCGCAGCTGCCCGAGCCGCCGCGCGACCGGAACGCCGGAGCGGCCCGCGTCGCACCGGTGTCGCGTCTGGAGCGGGACATCGCAGCCGTCTGGTGC
Organism: Streptomyces sp. NPDC002588; assembly: GCF_040295925.1. Taxonomy (NCBI): domain Bacteria; kingdom Bacillati; phylum Actinomycetota; class Actinomycetes; order Kitasatosporales; family Streptomycetaceae; genus Streptomyces; species Streptomyces sp. NPDC002588. Next base: position 19,038 of record NZ_JBEOWF010000052.1, on the reverse strand, counting down.
GACCTGCTCGGCCTCGACGAGGTCGGCACGCACGACAACTTCTTCGAGATCGGCGGCGACTCGCTGCTGCTGGCCCGGGTCAGGACCCGGCTGACGCAGGTGCTGGACCGGGACATCGCCGCGCTCCAGCTCTTCACCCATCCGACCGTGCACGACCTGGCCGCCGCGCTCTCCGACGACGCGCCCCGGACCACGGCCCCGGCCCCGGCGGTCCAGCCGGCCCGGTCCGGAGCGCGAAGCGCCCTGCTGACGAGATCGCGACGCGCCACCGCCGCCCGCGACGACGAGGGGAACGTGACCCGATGAACGTCGCCCCCTCGACGATTCCGGCCCCCGGCGCATCGTCGTCGAAGGTCTCCGATGCCGCGCGCGCGGCGCTGCTCGACCGGCTCGGCGGCGCACCGCCCGCCACCACGTGGCCCGCCGACCGCGGCGTGCCGCACTTCCCGCCCGGACAACGGCGTTCGACGCTGGCGTTCGAGATCCCGGGCGATCTCGCCGACGGTCTCGCGGCCGTCGCACGGGAGCAGGGCGTTCCGGTGCTCGCGACGCTGGCCGCCGGGCTGCAAGCGCTGCTGTACCGGGTCGCCTCGCCCTGGGAGAACGCCGGGGTCGAGGAGCTCGTGGTCGGTGCCGGGCGGGACGGTTCGTGGGCACCGCTGCGGCAGTCCCTCGATCTGGACACCGCGTTCTCCGAACTCGCCCTGCGGGCCGCCTCCGATCTGCGGGACGCGGTCGGCGGGGAGTTCGTGATCGGTGAGCAGACCGCCGTCGCCTGGGAGGACTTCTGCCGGGCCGCCGTCCTGATCGGCGACGGCGAGCTTCCGCTGGATCTCGTGTTCGCCTTCGACATCGAGAACGGGCGCCGCGGCTCGCTGGAATATGACGGCCTGCGCTATGCGCCGGACACGGCCGAGCGCATCGTCGCGGGCTACCTCGAGCTGCTGCGCGCGGCGATCCGCGACATGAGGACGCCGATCGGCCTGTTGCCTCTGGTGCCGTCGCCGATGCGGAATCCAGCCGCCGAGGCCGACGAGATGTCCGGGGCGAGCGAGTGGGACGTCACCGCGCACGAGCTGTTCGACCGTGCCGCCGCGAAGTATCCCGAGACCCCGGCGCTGCGTTGGGACGGCGGCGAGATGACCTACGCGGAGCTGAAGGCCGCCGCCGACCGGTGCGCCGGCCGGATCGGTACCGCCCGCGCCGTCGCGCTGTCCGGGTCGCGCTGCCCCGAACTGATCGTCGCACTGCTGGCGATCCTCAAGAGCGGAGCCGGATATGTGCCGCTCGATTCGGCGTATCCCCGGGAGCGTCTCGACCACATGCTCACCGACAGCGGCGCCGAAGTCCTGATCGGCCCGGCCGGTATCGACTGTGCGCTCACCGTTCCCGAGGGCGTCCGCGTCATCGATCTGCACGACATGCTCGTGGACGCGCCGAGCCTCCCGGTGGATCCGCGGTCCGCGCCGCGCACCCCGACCACCACCGCGGACCTCTGCTACGTCATCTACACCTCCGGCTCGACCGGACTGCCCAAGGGCGTCGGCATGCCGCACCGGCCGCTCGCGTCCCTGCTGGACTGGCAGTTCCGGCACTCGCAGGCGGGCCCCGGCTGGAACACCCTCCAGTTCGCCGCGTTCAGCTTCGACGTCGCCTTCCAGGAGATGTTCGCCACCTGGGGCACCGGCGGCACCCTGGTGCTGATCACTGACGAGGTCCGCCGCGATCCGGACCGGCTGGCCGACTGGCTGACCGAGCAGAGCGTGCACCGGTTGTTCCTGCCCTTCGTCGCCCTCCAGCAACTCGCCGAGGCGTCTGTGCACTCCGGCCGCTACCCCGCGGCCCTGCGCGAGGTCGTCACGGCGGGGGAGCAGCTGCACGTCAGTCCGGCCGTGCGCGAGTTCTTCCAGCGCACCGGCGCGTCGCTGGAGAATCAGTACGGCCCTTCGGAGACCCACGTCGTCACCGCCGAGCGCTTGTCCGCCGACCCGGCCGACTGGCCGGAGCTGCCGGCGATCGGAGGCCCGATCGACCGCGCGGTGGTGGAGATCCTCGACGAGCGGCTGCAGCCCCTGCCGGACGGCGTACCCGGCGAGATCTGCGTCTCCGGCGTGCCGCTGGCCGACGGGTATCTGGGCCGGCCCGACCTGACCGCCGAGCGTTTCGTGGTCCGCGACCCGGCCGTCGGTTCCGCCGATGCCCAGCACGACGCCCGGGCCGCCGGCGAGCGGATCAGGGTCCGGACCTACCGCACGGGCGACTTCGGAACACGGCTCCCCGACGGCCGGATCCAGTGCCTCGGCCGCCGCGACGGGCAGGTCAAGATCCGTGGCTTCCGGGTCGAGCTCGGCGAGGTCGAGGCGCAGATCCTGACCCAGGACGGGCTGGCCGAGGCCGTCGTCGTCGTGCGGGAGGGGGCGTCGGAAAAGCAGATCATCGCCTACTACCTTCTCGCCGAGGGCTGCGACGTCCCGCCGCGGACACTGCGCAGCGATCTCGCGCGGATCCTGCCCGGGCACATGGTGCCGTTCGCCTGCGTCGCCGTCACCGCGCTGCCGCTGACCCCCAGCGGCAAGGTCGATCGGCGCACGCTGGCCGGCCGGCCGCTGCCCGAAGACCTCGACGCCGCGTACGAGGCCGTGTTCGAGGAGCGCGGCATGGCCGAGGCGCCCGGTGCCGTCCCGACCGTCGGCGACGCGGCCGACGACGGCACCGCGTCCGCGTCGCCGTTCGCGGAGCTCCTGGTCGAGATCTGGGCCGACGCCCTGGCCCGCGACGCCATCGGCGTCCACGCAGACCTGTTCGCCCTCGGCGCCGAATCGGCCACCGCGCTGGAGGTCGCCTCGCAGCTGACGGAGATCTTCCGTCTGACCGTCCCGGTGCGCGTGCTGTTCGACCGGCCGACCGCAGCCGGGCAGGCCGCCTGGTTCGCCGCCCGCGACGCCGCGGGCGATGGCCGCCTGGCCGGCATCGCGCGTCTGCTCCTCGCCTACGAAGCCTGAGACCGACTCCACTCCTGACCGGGAAGGTCGACATGGAAGACCACATCAGCACCCTCCACGATGTCTTCGCCGCCACGGCACGGCGCCACCCCGAGCTGCCGGCCGTCGAGCTGGCCGCGTCGTCGATCAGCTACGCCGAGCTGGAGCGCGCGGCCGAGGCACTGGCCGAGAGCGTCACCGCCGCACACGGCCGCGTCCGCTCGGTGGCCCTGCTGGCCGCGCGCAGCGGCGTCGCCTACGCCGGGTATCTCGCGGCACTGCGCCTGGGCGCGCAGGTCGTGCCGCTGAACCTGAAATATCCGCCGCGGCGCAACACCGCCATCTGCGAGCTGGCCGACGTCGATGTGATCATCGCCGACGCGGCCGGGCAGCAGTGGCTCGAACACTGCCCCTCCGGCACCGGGCCGTCGCGGCCGGTGCTGCCGCTCACCGACGAGGAGCTCCTGGCCGCCGTCCCGGACGGTTCGCTGCCGCCGCCGTCCGCCGGCCCCGACGACATCGCCTACCTGTTGTTCACCTCGGGCTCCACCGGACGGCCCAAGGGCGTGCCGATCCGGCACCGCAACGTCCTGGCATTCCTGGCGCACACCGTCCCCCGCTACGAGGTCGGTCCGGGCTGCCGCATGTCGCACACATTCGACCTGACCTTCGACCTCTCGGTGTTCGATCTGTTCGTCACCTGGGGCGGCGGCGCGACGCTGGTCGTGCCCGAAGCGGCCGAACTGCTGAGCCCCGTCGACTACGCGGTGAACCGGCGGCTCACGCACTGGTTCTCGGTGCCCTCGGCGGTCTCGGCCGCCGCCGGGCTCGGCGGCCTGCCCGAAGGCCGGGCCCCCGGGCTGCGCCACAGCGTGTTCTGCGGTGAGCAGTTCACCTATGCGCAGGCCGAGGCGTGGAGCGGGTTCGCCCCCGAATCGGTCGTGGAGAACATCTACGGCCCCACCGAGCTGACGCTGGCGTGCGCGGAGTTCCGCCTGCCGAAGAAGCGCCGGGACTGGCCGGAGACCGTGAACGACACGGTGCCGATCGGCGCCGTCTACCCCGGTCTGGAGCATGTCGTCACCGACGACGGAGAGCTGTGCGTCCGCGGTCCGCAGCGTTTCGACGGCTATTTGGACCCGCGCGACAACACCAACCGGTTCCTCGGCCTCGACGACCATGCCGGCCATGACGGCCCGGACGGCGGTGCGCCCAGCGATGCGCACTACTACCGCACCGGCGACCGGGTCCGCCGCGAGGACGACGGAACGCTCGTCCACCTCGGCCGCCTCGACAACCAGGTCAAGATCCGCGGCTACCGGGTCGAGCTGGGCGAATTCGAGACCCTGCTGCGCCGCCACCCCGGCGTCCGGGAGGCCGTCGTCGTGCCGGTGCAGCACCGCGACGCCCCCGAGCTGATGGCCTGCTACACCGGTGAGCCCGCCCGCGAGGCCGACCTGCGCCGCACGCTGGCCGCGGGAATGCCGGTCCACCTGGTGCCGCACGTGTTCCTGCACGTGGAATCCATGCCCCTCAACCCCAACGGAAAGATCGACCGCGCCATCGTGGCGAAGCTCGTCGCCGAGCAGGCCAAGCTCACGCGGCCCTGACCGGCCGGGACCGCAGGCCCGAGAGCAGCACCCGAAGTCGAAGAGAGGGATCGCGAACAGTGCTGACCGTCTATACAACGATGCCTTCCTGGCAGGATCGGACACCGCAGGAATACCGCCGCCGGGTCGTCGACGTGGCCCGCTGGACCGAGGAGGCGGGCTTTCGCGGCGCGCTGGTCTACACCGACAACACGCTCGTGGACGCCTGGGCCGCGGCGCAGCTCGCCATCGACAACACCGAGCGGTTCGTCCCCCTGGTCGCGGTCAACCCTGTGGACACCCACCCGTTCGCCGTCGCCAAGACGATCAGCACCCTGGCGTTCCTCTACGGGCGGCGCGTCGACCTGAACCTGGTCACCGGCGGGTTCTCCAAACACCTGAGCGAACTGGGCTGCGAACTGGGCCATCGGGAGCGCTACGACCGGCTGGCCGAGTACGGCGCGATCATCAGGCAGCTGACGGCCGCGCCGACGGCGGTGACGTACACCGGCAAGTACTACGCCTTGGACGCCGCCGTCGTCAGCCCGCCGGCCGACCCCGCCCTGGCGCCGGACCTCTACGTGTCCGGGGCCTCCGACGACTGCCGCGAGGTCGCGCGGCTGCTCGGCGTCGACCGACTGTCCTATCCGCACCAGATCGACAGCTACCCGAGCGAACGGCCGCTCGCCGGCTGCGGCGTGCGCTTCGGCGTCATCGCCCGCGACGACGCCGCGGAGGCGTGGCGGATCGCCCACGAGCGTTTTCCGTCGAGCGAGTCGGGGGAGAAGCTGCACGAATGGGCGGTCGGCAAGGTCGAGTCGCACTGGCACCTGAAGCTCTCGCGCGACGCGCTGCGCTCGCACGAACCCAAGGGGGTCTACTGGCTCTATCCGTTCCGTGCCTACCAGACGTTCTGCCCGTACCTCGTGGGGACCTACGCCGACGTCGGTGCGATGCTCCAGCGGTACATCGCGCTCGGAGTGAGCACCCTGATCCTGGACGAAGTGGTGGAGCACGAGGACCTGCACCACACCACGATCGCCCTGAACCACGCCTACACGCAGGCCGGGTGATCCGATGAGCTCACTGGTCAACACCTCGTCCGAATGGCTTCGCGGCTACGACGAGCGGCTCGACGCCCAGGTCCGCATGGTCTGCTTTCCACACGCCGGGGGATCGGCATCCTTCTACCGGCCATGGCATCAGGGACTGCCGCCCCTGGTCGAACTGCACGCGGTGCAGTACCCGGGACGGGGCGAGCGCCGGATGGCACCTTTGGTCGACGACGTCCGGACCATGGCCGGACACATCGTGGACGACCTGGCCCCGCTGCTCGACCGGCCGCTGGCCCTGTTCGGCCACAGCATGGGCGCCTTCATCGCGTACGAGGCGGCGCGGCTCCTCGAGAAGCGCGGGGCGCCGCCGGCGCACCTGTTCGTCTCGGGGCAGATCGCGCCGTCGGCTCCGGACGATGCGGGCAGCGGCACGGTCCAGACCCTCGGCCACCCCGACGTCGGCATCGCCGACGCCGACGACGAGGAGGTGGTCCGCCATCTGGAGCGCCTCGGCGGCACCGAGAACGAACTCCTGGCCGACCCCGAGTTGCGCGAGATCTTCCTGCCCTACATCCGCAACGACTTCCGGATGCTCCAGTCCTACCGCCCGACGGTCGGTCCGCCGCTGACCACTGCGGTCACGGCGCTCACCGGTGCCGACGACCCGATGGCCACCCCCGCCCTGGCCGCCCAGTGGCGGGATCTGACGTCCTCGCACTTCACCCTGGAGGTGTTCCCCGGCGGGCACTTCTTCCTGCTGTCGGAGCAGGCCGCGGTGCTGGACCTCCTCGCCACGCGTCTGGCCGCTTGCCTGGAGCCCACTCCTTGATGCGAAGGGGAACTCGGCCACTCGTACGGCCGGTGTCTCCGGGCCGTGGTTCTGGACGTTCGGGGCGAAGCCGATGGCCTGGAGCACCTTGTCGGTCTCCAGAGTCCGGCACTCGCCATTCTTTGGTCACGTCCACGCCATAGCCGCGCAGCACATGGGCGAATTCGACACCGATTGCGCCGGGCGGCGTGTGGTGGAGAAATAGAGTTGCGCGCCGCGGACATGCGGCGGTATAGCCGCCGGACCCCTCTCCAGAACAACTACATCGAAATTTTGACTCATGAAGGATTGATTCTTTGTCCGACCGGCACTCAAATCCACATTTCGGCCGAACCACCCCTGAACGACGCGTAGTTGGAGCTCCCGGGCCACCGCCGCCAGTTGATCCCCCGAAGTGATTTTGGCCACGCTTGTTAACGAGCCAACCAGTCCGATGGCGTGATAGATATTGATTGGCTGTGACGGAATACCACGCCTTGTGACTCAAGAGGTCGCGAGTGGTACTGGGGCGGCAAGCTAGGGGGACAGGCGACGTGCTTTACGGCGCGGGAAATATTTACGACTTAGTGGTTTTAGGGGGCGGGTCGGGAGGGTATTCCGCCGCTCTCCGTGCTGCCGATGTGGGTCTCTCGGTGGTGCTGATCGAGAAGGCCGAGGTGGGCGGTACCTGCTTACACCGCGGCTGCATCCCGACCAAGGCCCTGCTGCATGCCGGCGCGGTGGCCGACTCGGCCCGCGAAGCAGCGAAGTTCGGTATCCGGTCGACGTTCGTCGGCATAGACATGCCGGGTGTGCGCGCGTACAAGGACGGCGTGGTCGGTCAGCTGTACCGAGGACTCCGGAGCACCCTGAAGGCACGCGGAGTCCAGGTCGTGACCGGCGAGGGACGACTGCGCTCGCCCGATGAAGTCGCCGTCGGCCAAACTGTCCTGAAGGGCCGCCACATCCTGCTGGCCACCGGCTCGGCACCCGCTTCGCTGCCCGGCCTGGTGATCGACGGTGACCGGATCCTCTCCAGCGACCAGGCGCTGCAGCTCGATCACGTCCCCGGCTCGGCCGTGGTACTGGGGGGCGGAGTCATCGGCTGCGAGTTCGCCTCCCTCTGGAAGTCGTTCGGCGCCGACGTGACCATCATCGAGGCACTGCCTCACCTGGTCCCCACGGAGGACGAGGACTCCTCGAAGCTGCTTGAACGATCCTTTCGCGGACGCGGCATCGCCTTCCACCTGTCCAGTCGTTTCGCGCAGGCCGAGTACACCGCCTCCGGTGTCCGTGTCACCACGGAGAGCGGCACACGGATCGACGCCGAACTGCTGTTGGTGGCCGTGGGACGCCGGCCGGTCTCGGCCGGTCTGGGCTACGAAGCCGCCGGGGTGGAGCTCGACGGCGGGTATGTGAAGGTCGACGAGTACTGCCGGTCCTCGGTGCCGTCCATCTCCGCCGTCGGTGACCTGATCCCCACCCCGCAACTGGCACACGCCGGCTTCGCCGAAGGCATCCTGGTGGCCGAGCGCCTGGCGGGCCTCGACCCGGTGCCGATCGACTACGACGGCGTACCGCGGGTCACCTACTCCCAGCCGGAGGTCGCCTCCGTGGGCCTCACAGAGGCCCTCGCGAAAGAGCGCTACGGCGCCGACCAGGTGGTCACACTGCGCCAGAGCCTGGTCAGTAACGGCAAGAGCAAGATCCTCAAGGCGCCCGGAGAGATCAAGCTCGTCCGTCAGAAGGACGGTCCGGTGGTCGGCGTCCACATGGTCGGCGAGCGTGTCGGCGAGCTGATCGGCGAGGCGCAACTGATCGTCAACTGGGATGCGCTGCCAGAAGAGGTGGCTCCCCTGATCCACGCGCACCCCACCCAGACCGAGATTCTGGGTGAAGCCCATCTGGCACTCACCGGGAAGCCCCTGCACGCGCACGACTGATCCAGTCCGTGGGACAGAGCAGTTCCACCCCTTTCCGCTTGTCCACCAAGAACTCACCGCTCGATCACTGCCTGCCGGGCAGCCCGCTGTGATGCCCGCGCACATTCACGCGGTCGCCATGGCCCTGACCGCGGCCTGCCGTGCGCGCGGCGGCGCTTTCACGCGCGCTCGCGGCCCCTTCACACATCGACGACGAAGACGCAACGGGGAACCAACACGATGGAACCAGGCAACTCACTGCGCGACGCCTTGTCCTCGCTGGTGCACGGCGACTCCTACCGGGAGACGCTGCCACGGCTGGAGGAGATCTTCTCGCCGGACCTCTTCGCCAGGCCATCCGGTCTGGCGGACCGGGACCGCTACGCGCTCACCTACCAGCGACTGCGGCACATCAACGACCGGCTCGAGACCGGCACACCCCTCCTGCACCACCGGGACCTGCTCTTCCCACTGCTGGAATGGGTCGCTCTCGCCGACCCGTCCCTCTTCTACGCCTTCTTCCTGCACCACTGCACCACGGTCGGCTCGATCCTGGAGTTCGGCGCCGGCCGGGACGACCTCGACGACGTCCTCGCGCAGCTGGCCTCCACCGACGTGGTGGGCGCCCTGCTGATGACCGAACTGGGCCACGGCAACAGCAACGCCGCCGTTCGCACCGAAGCCGTCTTCGACCCGGACACCCGCGAGTTCGTCCTGACCACGCCCGGGCCGGAAGCCGTCAAGTACCCGCCGAGCGTCGGATGTCCGGGCGTACCCCGGATCGGCATCGTCACCGCCAAGCTCGTCGTCGCCGAGCAGGACCGCGGCCTGTTCTGCTTCGTGGTACCGCTCAGGGACACCGCCGGCCCCTGCCCGGGCGTGGTGATCGAACCGCAGGACTCGGCGGCGATCCTCCCTCTCGACTGGGCGACCGTCTCCTTCCAGGGCGTACGCGTCCCCTACCGCTACTGGCTGCGGGACTCCGCCTCGATCGGGTCGGACGGCAGCTTCACCGACACCCTGAGCAACCCCGCGATGCGCTCACGGCAGGCGTCCCGGCTCATCCGGTACGTCTGGGAGGTGGCCACCGTCGGACTCGCCGCCGTCACCCGGGCCAGCGCCGCCGTCGCCGTCCGGCACGCCCACGCCCGGTACACCAACGGCACGTTCGCCGGATTCGCCGACCCCATGCCGGTGATCCGCTACCGCAACCAGCAGCGCACGCTGTTCGGCGCCCTGTCCGCCGCCTACGTCGCCGCGATGGCGGCCAAGTCGGTCTCCGGGCCCGAACCGGTCGGGCGCAGCGCCGGCGAGATCCGCACCCTCTTCACCCTGAAGGCGGTGATCGACCAGCTCGCCGAGCGGGTCACCGCGGCCTCCCGCGCCGCCTCGGGCGTCCTCGGCTTCAGCCCGCAGAACCGCTTTCTGGACTACCAGGGCCTGGCCCACGCCTTCAACGCCGCCGGACTGAGCACCCAGGTCCTCTATCTCAACGCCGCCTGGACCATGGCCCTCGGCCTGGACTACCAGCCGCCCGCCGACGAACCCCCCGCGACACAGGAGCGCGACCTGCGCGACCCGGCCCTGTGGCGGGCGCTGACGGGCGCCCGGGAACGGCGACTGCACGAACGGCTGGTGGCCGGCCTCGGCGCCGCCCGGGCCGGCGGACTCGGCGAATTCGAGGTCTGGAACGACCACTTCGAGCCGGCCGAGCAGATGGCCGAGGCGCACGCCCTGCGCCTACTGGCGGACCTCGTCCGCGAGGAGACCGACGCGCTGCCCGACGACGCGCGCCGCCTCGCCCGCGACCTGTGTGCCCTGCACATGCTCGGTGAGATCTCCGCGCACAGCGGCTGGTACCTCGCCGAGGGCCTGCTCACCGCCGAAGAGGTCAACGCCCTGCCGGGCCTGGTCAACCAGCTCTGCCAGGACATCGCCCCGCACGCCCTGGACCTCGCCGACGCCCTGGACGTGCCCTACGACCTGGTGGGCGCGCCGATCGTGCACGCCGACTACGCGACCGCCTTCACCAAGGCCACGTTCGCCGACCCCGCGTAGCCGCACCCGCCCCCCACTTCTCTCCTCTTGCACCTGCCCTGCTCGGAAGGTTTGCAGCTATGCGTGACTCGTCCCAGGCCCGTGCCCGGCTCACGTCCACATCCCCCACCGAGGCCGTCGCCGTCGTAGGCATGGCCTGTCGGCTGCCCCTCGCCTCCGGTCCCGGCGCGTTCGCCCAACTCCTGCGCGACGGCGTCGACGCGATCAGGGAGGTTCCCGCGGACCGCTGGAACGCCCGCGAGTACACCGGCCAGGAGACGGACGGACCCGGCCGGCCGGGAACGAGGTGGGGCGGCTTCCTGGACGAGGCCGACCGGTTCGACGCCGCCTTTTTCGGCATCTCGCCGCGGGAGGCCGCGGCGATGGACCCGCAGCAGCGACTCGCCCTGGAACTCGGCTGGGAGGCGCTGGAGGACGCCGGCATCCTGCCGGACACACTGCGCGGCACCGCCGCGGGCATCTTCGTCGGAGCGATCTGGGACGACTACGCGACGCTGGCCCACCGCCGGGGCATCGCGGGCATCACTCAGCACACGATGACCGGCCTCCAGCGCGGCATCATCGCCAACCGCCTGTCGTACGTGCTGGGTCTGCGCGGCCCCAGCCTGACGGTGGACAGCGGCCAGTCGTCCTCGCTCACCGCGGTCCACCTGGCCTGCGAGAGCCTGCGCAGCGGCGAGTCCAGCGTCGCCCTCGCCGGTGGCGTCAACCTCGACCTCGTCCCCGAAAGCGCGCTCAGCCTCGCCGAGTTCGGCGCCCTGTCCCCGGACGGCCGGTGCTTCACCTTCGACGGCCGGGCCAACGGCATCGTGCGCGGTGAGGGCGGCGGCCTCGTCGTGCTCAAGCGCCTGTCCGACGCGGTGGCCGACGGCGACCGCATCCACTGCGTCATCCGCGGCAGCGCGATCAACAACGACGGCGGGGGCGACAGCCTCACCACCCCCAGCCGGGAGGCCCAGGCGGAACTCCTGCGCCGCGCCTACGAGAACGCGGGTGTGCGCCCCGCGGACGTCCAGTACGTCGAACTGCACGGCACCGGAACCCGAGTCGGCGACCCGATCGAGGCCGCCGCGCTCGGCGAGGTGCTCGGCACGGCGCGGCCCGACAGCGACCCCCTCCTGGTCGGATCGGTCAAGACCAACATCGGCCACCTGGAGGGCGCCGCCGGTATCGCCGGCCTCATCAAGGCCGCGCTCGCGCTCAAGCACCGGGAACTCCCCCCGAGTCTGCACTTCCGCACACCCAACCCGGCGATCCCGCTGGCGGAGCTGCGCCTGCAGGTCCGCACGGAGAACGGGCCCTGGCCGAAGGCCGACCGCCCGCTGATCGCCGGCGTCAGCTCCTTCGGCGTCGGCGGCACCAACTGCCACGTCGTACTGGAGGACTGGTGCGCCGAAGCCGACGCCGAAGGGGACCGTCCGGACCCCGCCCTGTCCGGCCCCGTGCCGTGGACGATCTCGGCCAGGACGGAGGGCGCGCTGCGCGGCCAGGCCGAGGCGCTGCTCGCCCGCCCGGCCGACGAGGCGTCCCCCGTCGACCTCGGCCACTCGCTGGCCACCACCCGTACCGCATTCCCGCACCGGGCCGTGATCCTGGGCCACGCCGCCGACGACTTCCGCACCCGCCTCGAGGCCCTGGCGGCCGGCCGTCCCGCCCCCGGGCTGATCCAGGGCACCGCTTCCCGCACCGCGCGCCGCCCGGTCTTCGTCTTCCCCGGGCAGGGTTCGCAGTGGGTCGGCATGGCTGTCGACCTCATGGACACCTCACCCGTCTTCGCCGAGCACATCCAGCGCTGCGAGCAGGCGCTCGCCCCGCATGTGCCCTGGTCGCTCACACACGTGCTGCGCGGCGGCAGCGAGACCGACCCGGAGCTGTCCCTCGACCGGCTCGACGTGGTCCACCCGGTCCTTTTCGCGGTGATGGTCTCGCTCGCCGCACTGTGGCGGTCGTACGGCGTCGAACCCGGCGCCGTGGTGGGCCACTCGCAGGGCGAGATCGCCGCGGCACACGTCGCCGGCGCGCTCTCGCTGGAGGAGGCGGCGCGCGTGGTGGCCCTGCGCAGCCAGGCGTTCGCCCTGCTCGCCGGGACCGGCGGCATGGCGTCGGTCGCCCTTCCGGCCGCCGAGGTGGAGCAACTGCTCGCACCGTGGGCGGACCAGCTGTCCGTCGCGGCCGTCAACGGCCCGCGTGCCGTCACCGTCTCCGGTGATGTGCCTGCCCTCCACGAACTGATCGCCCGGTGCGAGAGCCAGGACATCCGCGTCCGCCTGCTGCCCATCGACTGCGCCGGCCACTCCGCCCACGTCGAGCGGATCCGCGAGCCGCTGCTGGCCCTGCTCGGCACCGTGACCCCCACATCCGCGACGGTGCCGTTCTACTCCACCGTCGAGGGCCGATGGCTCGACACCGCCGAACTCGACACCGAGTACTGGTACCGCAACTCCCGGCGCACGGTCGGGTTCGAGCCCGCCGTGCGGGCGCTCGCCGGGGCAGGCCACGAGACGTTCATCGAGGTCAGCCCGCATCCCATCCTCGCCACTGGCGTTCAGGAGACCGTCGAGGACGCCGATGGCCGGCCACGCGTGGTCGGCTCCCTGCGACGCGGCGAGGGCGGCCTCGACCGGATGCTCGGCGCACTGGCCGAGGCATCGGTGCACGGCGTGGCCGTCGACTGGTCCGCAGTCTTCACCGGCTCCGGCGCCCAGCGCGTCGACCTGCCCACCTACGCGTTCCAGCGCCGCCGTTTCTGGCTGGACGCGCCGGACGCCCGCACCGCACCGGCCCTGCCCACCGCCGTCGCGGAGGAGAACGACCCCGGTACGGACGACGAAGAACCCACCCTGCGCGAGCAGTGGGCCGCGCTGGCCGAGAGCGCGAGCCAGGACGCGGCGCTGGACCTGGTCCGTACCCACGTCGGCATCGTGCTCGGCGCGACCGACACCGACGACGTCCAGGTCGAGGCCTCCTTCCGTGAGCTGGGCTTCGACTCGATGATGGCGGTGCAGCTGCGGAACCGGCTGAACGCGGCGACGGGGCTGCGGTTGCCGAGCACGGTGGTGTTCGATCATCCGACGGCTGGTGAGCTGGCCCGGTTCGTGCGTGTGGAACTGCTCGGCATACCGCAGGACACGGTGGGCGAGGTGGAGCCTTCACCGGTGGCCGTGGACGGTTCGGCGGATGCCGAACCGATTGCGATCGTGGGCATCGGCTGCCGCTTCCCCGGCGGCGTGCGCTCGCCGGAGGACCTGTGGCAGCTGGTGGTCTCGGAGACGGACGCCATCTCCGGCTTCCCGGCCGATCGCGGCTGGGACCTGGAGGCACTGTTCGATCCGGATCCGGACGCGGTGGGGAAGTCGTACTCGCGGTCGGGTGGCTTTCTGTACGACGCGGCGGAGTTCGACGCGGGGTTCTTCGGGATCTCGCCGCGTGAGGCGCTGGCGATGGATCCGCAGCAGCGGTTGCTGCTGGAGACGTCGTGGGAGGCGTTCGAGCGGGCGGGTATCGATCCGGCGTCGCTGCGGGGCAGCCGCACCGGCGTCTACATCGGTTCCATGGTCCAGGAGTACGGCCCGCGTCTCGCCGATGCGAGCCCCGAGACGGAGGGCTACCTGCTGACCGGTACGCACGGCAGTGTCACCGCGGGCCGGTTGTCGTACACGTTCGGTCTGGAGGGGCCGGCTGTCACGGTCGACACGGCGTGTTCGTCGTCGTTGGTGGCGTTGCATCTGGCGGTGCAGGCGTTGCGGCGCGGTGAGTGCGCGATGGCGCTTGCCGGTGGTGTGACGGTGATGTCGTCGCCTGGTCTGTTCGTGGAGTTCAGCCGGCAGCGGGGGTTGTCGGAGGACGGTCGGTGCAAGGCGTTCGCGGACGGCGCGGATGGCACGGGGTGGGCCGAGGGTGTGGGTGTGCTGGTGGTGGAGCGTCTGTCGGACGCCGTGCGGTCGGGACATCCGGTGCTGGCGGTGGTGCGGGGCAGTGCGGTCAATCAGGACGGTGCGAGCAATGGTCTGACGGCGCCGAACGGGTTGTCGCAGCAGCGGGTGATCCGGCAGGCGCTGGCCGATGCGCGCTTGGACGCTGACGGCGTCGACGCCGTGGAGGCGCACGGGACGGGTACCCGGCTGGGCGACCCGATCGAGGCCCAGGCCCTCCTCGCGACCTACGGCCAGAACCGAGCCGTTGATGAACCGCCTTTGTTCTTGGGGTCGTTGAAGTCGAACATCGGGCATGCGCAGGCGGCCGCGGGCGTGGGCGGGGTCGTCAAGATGGTGATGGCTCTGCGGCAAGGTGTGTTGCCGAAGACGCTTCATGTGGATGAGCCGTCGTCGCATGTGGACTGGTCGGCGGGTGCGGTGGAGTTGCTGACCGAGCAGCGGGCGTGGCCCGAGCTGGACCGGCCGCGACGGGCCGCCGTCTCCGCCTTCGGCATGAGTGGCACCAACGCCCACCTCGTCCTGGAGCAGGCACCGGACACTCCCGCCGATGTTGAAAAGGCGCCCAGTGAAGCCGGGTTGGTTCCGTGGGTGGTGTCGGGCAGGAGTGCGGAGGCTTTGCGGGCGCAGGCGGAGTTGTTGCGTGCGTTCGTGGCCGGGCGTGACGGGTTGGACCTGGCGGGTGCGGGGGCGGCGCTGGTGTCGGGGCGGTCGGTGTTCGACCACAGGGCTGTGGTGGTGGCCGGTGATCGTGCGGAACTGCTGACCGGTCTGGAGGCGTTGGCGTCTGGTGGTGTGGCGTCGGGTGTGGTGAGTGGTGTGGGTGTGGCTGGTCGGCGTGCGGTGTTCGTGTTTCCTGGTCAGGGGTCGCAGTGGTTGGGGATGGCGGCGGGGTTGTGGGAGTCGTCGTCGGTGTTCGGTGAGCGGATGGTCGAGTGCGAGCGGGCGTTGGATCCGTTTGTGGACTGGTCGTTGTCCGCGGTGGTTCGTGGTGAGGCGGGCGCACCCGGGTTCGAGCGGGTGGATGTGGTGCAGCCGGTGTTGTTCGCGGTGATGGTGTCGTTGGCGGAGCTGTGGCGTTCGTGCGGGGTGGAGCCGGCGGCGGTGGTGGGGCATTCGCAGGGTGAGATCGCGGCTGCGGCTGTTTGCGGTGCTCTGTCGCTGGAGGATGCGGCGCGGGTGGTGGCGCTGCGGAGCAAGGCTCTGGGTGTGCTGGCGGGTCGTGGTGGCATGGTCTCCGTTGCGTTGCCGGTGGACGGGGTCCTCGGTCGGCTTGGTGAGGGGTTGTCGGTGGCGGCGGTCAACGGGCCGCTGTCGACCGTGGTCTCCGGTGATGTGGAGGCGTTGGAGGAGTTGCTCGCCTCCTGTGAGGCGGATGGTGTGCGGGCGCGGCGGATCCCGGTGGACTATGCGTCGCACTCGGCGCATGTGGAGCGGATCCGTGAGGAGCTGTTGGAGCTGTTGGAGCCGGTGCGTCCGCGGTCGGGTCGGGTGCCGTTCTATTCGGCTGTGACGGCCGAGGTGGTCGACGGCTCGGCGCTGGACGCGGGGTACTGGTACACGAATCTGCGGCAGACCGTCGACTTCCATGGTGCGACCAAGGCGCTGCTCGCGGATGGCTTCGATGTGTTCGTCGAGGCCAGTGCGCATCCGGTGCTGGCGGCGTCGATCGAGGAGAGTGTCGAGGAGGCGGACGCGTCGGCGGTGGTGCTGGGCACCCTGCGGCGCAACGAGGACGAGCAGCGGCGTTTCGTTCTGGCGCTGGCCGAGGCGTTCACGGCCGGACTTCCTGTCCAGTGGCCGGTGAGCGGGCGGATGGCGGACGTCCTGGAGCTGCCGACGTATGCCTTCCAGCGGCAGCGGTACTGGCTCGACGATTCGACCGCCACGGAGTCCGAGGACGCCGCCGATCCCGAGGAGAGCCGGTTCTGGGCGGCCGTCGACACTGCCGACCGCCGCGAACTCGCCGAGCTGCTCGGCATGGACGACGCCTCGCGGCTGGAGGACGTCATCGGCCTGCTCGGCCCCTGGCGCCGCGACAGCCGGGAGCGTTCCGAGGCGGATGCCTGGCACTACCGCGTCGACTGGAAGCCGGTGTCCGACGCGCAGTCGGTGTCGCCGAGCGGTACCTGGCTGCTCGTCGTACCGGACGGCGACCCGGCCCACCCGTGGGCGGAAACGGTGGAGGACGCCCTGACGTCCGCCGGTGCTCAGGTGACACGTCTGACCGTGGGAGCGGACAGCGACCGGGACCAGCTGGCCGGACGCGTCGCCCGGGCGGCCGAGGCGCTCGACGGTGCGGGACCGGCCGGGGTGCTGTCCCTGCTGGCCCTGGACGGGACGCAGCGTCCGGACCACCGGACGCTGACGGCCGGACCGGCCGGGACGCTGCTCCTGATCCAGGCGCTCGGTGACGCCGCCGTACGCGCACCGCTGTGGTGCGCCACACGCGGAGCCGTACAGGTTCCCGGCGCGGAGACGGCGATCCGCCCCGAACAGGCGCAGGTCTGGGGGCTCGGGCTGGTGGCCGGGCTGGAGCACTCCGACCGGTGGGGCGGCCTGATCGACCTGCCCGAAACCCTCGACCCGCAGGTGCTGCGCAGACTGTGCGGCGCGCTCGCCGGGAAACAGGGAGAGGACCAACTCGCGCTCCGCCCGTCCGGAGTCTTCGCCCGCCGCCTGGTGCGCGTTGCCCGCAAGTCCCCGCACGACCGCCCGCAGTGGCAGCCGCGCGGCACGGTTCTCATCACCGGTGGCACCGGCGCCGTCGGTGCCCGGTTCGCCCGGTGGCTCGCGGCCAACGGCGCCGAGCACCTCGTGCTCACCAGCCGGCAGGGCGGCTCCGCGCCGGGTGCGGGGGAGCTGGAGTCAGAACTGACGGCCCTGGGCGTACGGGTCACCCTCGCGGCGTGCGACGTCGCGGACCGGGACGCACTGGCCGAACTCGTCGCCAGGGCCGCCGCCGACGGCGAGCCGATCCGTGCGGTCATCCACGCGGCCGGTACGACCGACTCCGCGCCGCTGGCCGAGACGGGCCTGGACCTGCTGGCCCGGCTCACCTCCGCCAAGGTGCGCGGCGCACACCATCTCGACGACGTCTTCGGAGACACCGACCTGGACGCGTTCATCCTCTTCTCCTCCGGCGCCGGCATCTGGGGCGGAGGCGGACAGGGTGCGTACGCCGCGGCCAACGCCCACCTCGACGCGCTTGCCCAGCAGCGCCGGGCGCGGGGGCGGACCGCGCTGTCGGTGGCGTGGGGTCTCTGGGGCGGCGGTGGCATGGCCGACGGCGAGGTCGGGGACCGCATACTCAGCCGCGGCGTACGGGTCATGAACCCCGACCGGGCGGTCGCCGCGCTGGCCCGCGTCACGGCGGCCACCGAGACGACGCGGATCGTCGCCGACATCGACTGGGAGGTCTTCGCTCCCCAGTTCACCGCCGTTCGCCGCTCTCCACTGCTGTCGGACATCCCCGAGGTGCGGGCGGTACTGGAGGGGACGGCCGGCGCGGAGCAGGGAGCGGCCGCCGGCTCCGCGTCGTCGGCGCTGCTCGACGGCCTGACCGAGGCGGAGCAGTACCTGGCAGTACTGGACCTGGTCCGCGCGCAGGCCGCGTCGGCGCTCGGCCACAGCACACCGGATCCCGTCGCCCCGGACCGCGCCTTCCGTGAGCTGGGCTTCGACTCGGTGATGGCGGTGGACCTGCGGAACCGGCTGAACGCGGCGACGGGGCTGCGGTTGCCGAGCACGGTGGTGTTCGACCATCCGACGGCTGGTGACCTGGCCCGGTTCGTGCGTGCGGAACTGCTCGGGGAGCCCGACGACGCCGCGGCGGCGGTGGAGCCTTCGCCGGCGCTCGTCAACGGTGAGGCGGATGCCGAACCGGTCGCGATCGTGGGCATTGGTTGCCGGTTCCCGGGTGGGGTGAGGTCGCCGGAGGATCTGTGGCGGCTGGTGGTGTCCGGGGCGGATGCCGTGTCGGGATTCCCGGTGGATCGCGGCTGGGATCTGGAGGCACTGTTCGATCCGGATCCGGACGCGGTGGGGAAGTCGTACACCCGGTCGGGTGGCTTCCTGTACGACGCGGCGGAGTTCGACGCCGGCTTCTTCGGGATCTCGCCGCGTGAGGCGCTGGCGATGGATCCGCAGCAGCGGTTGCTGCTGGAGACGTCGTGGGAGGCGATCGAGCGGGCGGGTATCGATCCGGCGTCGCTGCGCGGCAGCCGCACCGGCGTCTACATCGGCGCCATGGTCCAGGACTACGGCCACCGCCTGCACCAGGGCACGGCCGAGACGGAAGGCCACATCCTGACCGGCACCGCGGGAAGCGTGGTCTCGGGCCGGCTGTCGTACACCTTCGGCCTGGAGGGCCCGGCGGTGACCGTCGACACGGGATGCTCCTCCTCCTTGGTGACCCTGCACCTCGCGATACGGGCGCTGCGCGGTGGCGAGTGCTCACTGGCCCTGGCCGGTGGCGTGACGGTCATGCCGACCCCAGGGCCCTTCATCGAGTTCAGCCGGCAGCGGGGGTTGTCGGAGGACGGTCGGTGCAAGGCGTTCGCGGAGGGTGCGGATGGCACGGGGTGGGCCGAGGGTGTGGGTGTGCTGGTGGTGGAGCGTCTGTCGGACGCGGTGCGGCTGGGGCATCCGGTGCTGGCGGTGGTGCGGGGCAGTGCGGTCAATCAGGACGGTG